>PYJE01000018.1:5522-10531 GCA_003635305.1 Candidatus Poribacteria bacterium
TTCCCAACACAAAACAGATTTGGAGGAAAATTGCATGAACGCACCCGAAAGAAAGTGGGACGGAACCATCGTCCGCTACCCTGATGCGGCGATTGAAGTCATCGATGCCCGGTTCGCGAAATACAAAATCGGCAATTCTGTTGTGGAACGTCTGTGGACAGGCGCGCGCTGGGCTGAAGGCCCCGTTTGGTTCGGCGATGGTGGTTATCTGCTCTGGAGCGATATCCCCAACAATCGCATCCTGAAATGGGAGGAAACTACCGGTGAGGTGAGTGTCTATCGCCAGCCCTCTAATTATAGCAACGGCCACACCCGCGACCGGCAGGGACGACTTATCAGTTGCGAGCACGGCGCGCGGCGCGTCACACGCACCGAATACGATGGCACCATCACTGTGCTGATGGACAGTTTCAACGGAAAACCGCTTAATGCACCGAACGACGTTGCCGTTCATCCCGATGGGCATATCTGGTTCACCGACCCGGGCTACGGCATTATGCTCAACTATGAGGGGCACAAAGCGGCATTTGAACTGCCTACCTGCGTCTATCGCCTTAACCCCGATACTGGCGAGGCAACCGTGGTGACAGATGAATTGGAGAAACCGAACGGGCTCTGCTTCTCACCCGACTATACCAAACTCTATCTCGTTGACACAGGTGTGACGCACAAAGAGGGAACGCCGCGACACCTCTTCGTCTACGATGTGGTGAACAATGCGCGGTTGCAAAATAAACAAGTTTTTTGCGATATGTCTCCCGGCATCGCCGATGGCATCCGGTGCGATATTGACGGAAATCTGTGGGCGAGTGCCGGTTGGGTAGGCGATGGCTACGATGGCGTGCATGTCTTCGCGCCCGATAGAACACTCATCGGCAAAATTCACCTGCCGGAAATCTGCGCGAACCTCTGCTTCGGCGGCGTAAAACGGAACCGACTGTTTATGATGGGAAGCCAGTCGCTCTACTCTGTCTATGTCGAAGCGCAAGGGTTACCACTTTTCTAAGATTTTGAAGGGGGGGGGGCGAATCAGAGCCATTTCGTTTGTGGTTTTGATGTCAATGAAGACTGATGAGGCATGTTATGGCACCAGCCTACGCTGTCGAACGCATGGCGAATAACAAAGAATTAGAACCCATCGATTGCCCGACATGCGAGCGCGATGACTCCGAACTGCTTTTCAGGAAGGATTCACTGTCTGTCGTCGCATGCAAGGAGTGCGGTTTGAGGTATGTGAACCCTCGCGTCCGCCGGCAGACGTTGGAAGAGGGTTACATCGAAAACTACTATCCGCCGGAAAAAATTAACCGCATCCAAACCGATACCATGGAATGGTTGCAGATGGCGGAGAGGCTGGAGGAACTAGAAAAGCACCTCCCCACGCGCGGCAGACTGCTGGATGTCGGCTGCGGGATTGGAACGTTCCTGCACCTCGCAGCAGAACGAGGATGGACACCACACGGCATCGAACCTTCAAAAAGCGGGGTTGCTGTCGCAAAGGAGAATTATCAACTCGACGTGCAGCGCGGTAATCTCTTTGATGCCAACTTTCCAACGGCGCATTTCGATGCAATCACAGCCTATCATGTGTTGGAGCACATCTCGGAGTTAAACCCGTTCCTCGGCGAACTGCAGCGGATTTTGAAACCGCGGACAGGCAAACTAGTCATTGAGGTGCCGAACGCGGGCAGTTTGCAAAGCCTGCTTCAGAAAGCGGATTGGCCCTATGTCCATCCCCGAGATCATCTCTATTATTTTTCCGCGCGCACGTTGCCGAAACTGCTGCGGAAACACGGATTTGGGGAGATAACTTTGGGCAAACCGCGGCGTGTGAGTCCCAAGAAAGGGACGGGGTTCGCGCTTCGCGGCGCGACGACAGCGATGCTTGTCCGCCTCCATCTCGGCACCGTCATTCGGTTCTACGCGAGTTCGTCGTAGTTTGCAATGTGTTCGTTCCGCGGGGTTAACGCAGAAACGTCACGCTGCGAATAAACCCGCGCCTACGGAGAAATTGAAAAGGTTTGAATGACATCGTTCATGAGGAGCCTCTTGGCGATAGTATCAAGCAGTGCGGCATTCAGCGCGCCGGTGAACCAATACTTATGTCCCGTGCGGACAGCGTTGACACCCGTGATGCCCAGGTCTTTGATGCCTTTGACGGTGCTATCCCCGACAGCGTCGGTAACGCCGGGCTTGAATTGCACCTCAATAGTCCAGGCTCCGGGCGAGGCGGCACTTGTGTTCGCGCTATCGCCTGAACCCGGAAGCTGCTCGGCGGAATATGTCTGCGTTATCGCATCGGCGAGGAGCTCCGTGCTAATTCTATGGATAGTTTGTGCGTCAAGCACGCCATCAAGCCAGAAAAGCGTTGCCCTCCGCACAGACACAACGCCGCGAATCCCGAGGTCTGCAATATCCTCAAGGATGCCCTGTCCCACGGTGTCAGGAACTTCCGGTTTATAGTAGACTTCAATTTTCCAATTTTGCATAGTTTTCTTCTATCGAGAGATGGACGTTCGCGAGAGACAGGCCCTCGCGCTACGTTCTACCAAATTCATTTGAATCGTCTGACATCTGTATGAGAGAAACGTGAAACAACCAGATATGTCAATCAACGCTTTGCGTCAATCCAAAATGGTTAAGCAACAAATCCGTGTTTTAGTCTTCGGCGCGCATCCCGATGATTGCGACATGCAAGCGGGAGGTGTCGCCGCCTTGTATACACAACAGGGACACTGCGTGAAATTTGTCTCCGTTACCAACGGCGATGCCGGGCACCACGAAATGGGGGGCGGGCCCTTGGCACGCCGCAGGGCCGCCGAAGCGCAAGCCGCCTCCGAAGTCATCGGCATTGAATACGAGCTGCTTGATAATCACGATGGCGAACTCATGCCGACGCTAGAGAACCGCTATCAAATCATTCGCACTATCCGTGAGTTTGAACCAGATCTGGTGATGACGCACAGACCCAACGATTATCACCCAGACCATCGCTACACGTCGACGCTAGTGCAGGATGCCGCATATATGGTGACGGTGCCGAACATCTGCGCGCTCACACCGCATCTGCAGAAAAATCCGGTCATCGCTTATCTGAACGACCGGTTTATGAAACCTTATCCGTTTACGCCGGATGTCGCCATCGGCATCGATGCAGTCGTGGCGCAGAAAATCGACATGTTGCATCGCCACACGTCGCAACTCTACGAATGGCTGCCTTACAACAGCGGCACGTTAGCCGATGTCCCAGCGGGAGAAGAAGCGCGGCGCGCATGGCTGGCGGACAGGTTGTTAACCCGGTTCCACAGTATTGCTGAAAAACACCGCGCGCTGCTGGTTTCTCTCTACGGCGAGGAAGCCGGGAACGAAATCCAATACGCTGAAGTCTTTGAGGGATGCGAATACGGCTCTCCGCTTACGGCAGAGAATATCCCGACGCTTTTCCCGTTTTTTTGAGGGACATTCGTCCTACGGCCGCGAATGCCAGAGTCTCCTTGCCGGTAGGCGCGGTTTTCAACAATACGGCTGCAAGTGCCAGCCTCTCTTGCCGGTAGGCGCGGTTTTCAACCGCGCAAGTGTGAGAAGGCGCGAGTGCCAGAGTCTCCCTGCCGGTAGGCAGTGCCAGCTCTTGCCGGTAGGCGCGGTTTTTAACCGCGCTTGTGCGAGGTGGCGCGAGTGCCAGAGTCTCCCTGCCGGTAGGCGCGGTTTTCAACCGCGCAAGTGTGAGAAGGCGCGCTGACAACGCACGCCTACCGGATGCGTTCTGCAAAAAATAAACATCATAGTATCGGTGATGCCCACCGAAACGCATTGCGACATACAAACAAGCGAACTAAAAAATGCCAACAGAAGAAGCTAGTCCCCGAACGCTCATGGTTATCGTTTGCATCATCGGGCTGATTTTTGCGGTTGTGATGGTAATCCTCTTTTTCAACGCCGCACCAGCACGCTCTAACATAGAGGTGCATCGGCAATCAGCGGAGGATGCAACATGCCTCAAATGCCATCTCAAAGGCGACGAGAAGTCACCGACGATGCCGCACCTCGACCTGGGCAATTGCAACCTGTGCCACGGGCTATCAAAAGAGCCGCCGCGCTAAAACCGCAACCCACGTGATGTCGTCTTCTGCCTCAAGCGCAACCTGCAAACATAGGAAACCGCGCGCCTCCAAAACGGATTTAACTTGGCTGAGCTCTGTCTCCAAAATGCCTGAGAAAATGACATGTCCTTCGCTATGCAGGCGCGACGCACAATCCGGTATGAGCGGAAGAAGCACCTTCGTCAAAATATTGCCGACGATGACGTGGTAGGTGCCTTGCTGTGCCTTGAGTCCATCACCTTGCAACAGCCGCACCTGTGTGTTAACACCGTTCTTACGAAAATTGGATGCTGCCACAGGTATCGCCGTTGCGTCAAGTTCAATTGCGTCGACATGTTGCGCTCCGAGTTTCACGGCGGCGATGGCCAATATGCCAGACCCGGTGCCAATATCGGCGACGTAGTGATTCGGTTTCACCGCGTCTTCCAACAATTCGAGGGAGAGCCGCGTGGTTGGGTGGTAACCCGTACCGAATGCCATGCCCGGGTCTAGTCGAATCAAGATATCCGCTTCGGCATGCGCGATGTCCTCCCACGTCGGCGCGATGAGAAATCGTTTACCGATACGCTGCGGGGGGAAGGCGGCTTTCCACGCTTCCTCCCACGCCTCGGATTCTACTTGTTTGAGCGAAACCTGCGCCGGTTGCGGGGCAATTCCCCATGCCGGAAGCTGCGCAAGAAAATCGCGCAACTGCTGCACCTTCGCGCCGACGCTGTCATCCAGCGGATAGTAGGCGATGATACGGGTTGTTGACGCAGGGCAGTCTTTGAACTCAACGCCGCGCGCTTTTAACTCAAACAGATAGTTGGCGACTGCTTCGGCTGCTTCTTGAGAGGTGGTTATCGTGAGTTGTGCCCAGTGCATATTCTATCGGTTATCCTGACACGCGCGACTGTGGAGATG
Source organism: Candidatus Poribacteria bacterium (assembly GCA_003635305.1). Taxonomy (GTDB): domain Bacteria; phylum Poribacteria; class WGA-4E; order WGA-4E; family WGA-3G; genus AGPOR5. The sequence continues at coordinate 10,526 of PYJE01000018.1, forward strand.
GAAAGC
>PYJE01000018.1:10551-14124 GCA_003635305.1 Candidatus Poribacteria bacterium
GGAGGATGCAACATGCCTCAAATGCCATCTCAAAGGCGACGAGAAGTCACCGACGATGCCGCACCTCGACCTGGGCAATTGCAACCTGTGCCACGGGCTATCAAAAGAGCCGCCGCGCTAAAACTGCAACCCACGTGATGTCGTCTTCTGCCTCAAGCGCAACCTGCAAACATTGGAAACCACGCGCCTCCAAAACGGATTTAACTTGGCGGAGCTCTGTCTCCAAAATGCCTGAGAAAATGACATGCCCTTCGCTATGCAGGCGCGACGCACAATCCGGTATGAGCGGAAGAAGCACCTTCGTCAAAATATTGCCGACGATGACGTGATAGGTGCCTTGCTGTGCCTTGAGTCCATCCCCTTGCAACAGCCGCACCTGCGTGTTAACACCGTTCTTACGAAAATTGGAGGCTGCCACAGGTATCGCCGTTGCATCAAGTTCAATTGCGTCGACATGTTTCGCTCCGAGTTTCACGGCGGCGATGGCCAATATGCCAGACCCGGTGCCAATATCGGCGACGTAGTGATTCGGTTTCACCGCGTCCTCCAACAATTCGAGGGAGAGCCGCGTGGTTGGGTGGTAACCCGTGCCGAATGCCATGCCCGGGTCTAGTCGAATCAAGATATCCGCTTCGGCAGGCGCGATGTCCTCCCACGTCGGTGCGATGAGAAATCGTTTACCGATACGCTGCGGGGGGAAGACGGCTTTCCAGGCTTCCTCCCACGCCTCGGATTCTACTTGTTTGAGCGAAACCTGCGCCGGTTGCGGGGTAATTCCCCATGCCGGAAACTGCGCAAGAAAATCGCGCAACTGCTGCACCTTCGCGCCGACGCTGTCATCCAGCGGATAGTAGGCGATGATACGGGTTGTTGACGCTGGGCAGTCTTTGAACTCAACGCCGCGCGCTTTTAACTCAAACAGATAGTTGGCGACTGCTTCGGCTGCTTCTTGAGAGGTGGTTATCGTGAGTTGTGCCCAGTGCATATTCTATCGGTTATCCTGCCTGCACGTTAATAGAGAATTGATTCCTTGCCGTGCCATACACGGAAATTTGCTGATTTGCCAGTGTGACTGACTCAAGGTTTGAGGTGAGAATGCCAAATATCGCAGGAGCATGTACCCGCCATTTGATTTCCCGATAATGCGTCGGACTGTCGGTTCTGATCTCTATTTCGCCCAAATTCCGATTGTTGAAGCGAAAAATCACCTTTTGAGCGTCCATCTGGTGCCGATTCCGCGCTCTTGAGTTCTGAATCTCCAAATGAGTGGACAAAAGGTCCACAACATCCCTTTGAGAGAACACGTGAAAATGCTTCTCAGCTATGGAAAGGGTGTTGGGCAAAGTGTGCGGCAGAATACTGAGGTAATTCACCTCACCGCCGTTAAAAAGCGACTTCTCAAGGAGTGCAGGAAAAATATTGGGTTTTTCAATTTCCTGTTTCAGTAGCCGCATCGGTTCCTGAAGACGAATCTTCGCAGACTGCTTGTCGGCGAGATAATCGTTTCGGTCTTCAGGAAAAGCATCTATACACTGAATCATGAGGTCGGCGATATTCCCCAAACCGCGAAATATCGTATTGGTTAAGAGTCGAGATCTCGCGTAAAGGAAAATCTGCCACCATGTCCCTCCTTTAACGGAGTGCGAACGGTGTTGCAGATCAATCACGTCTTTCTTATCCGTTGGCGAACCTAAGTTAACCTCTCCACTGATGAGTTCGGCGAAGTCGTATTCGTTAATGTGTCCGCTGATCTTCTTCAAGGACGCTTGTTCTGAAGTCATCGCCCTTCTTCTCATTCTTCTATCCCTCCTTGACGATGAGGAGTTCGTGGGATTGCTTGACATGCCCAGTCCCATTCTCAATCCGATTTTTGCCGATGCGGGTTTCGCCTTGTCCCAACGTGTATTGCCATTCCACCTCCAGGATGCGGAAATCGGCATACCACCGTCGGATCGTCTCGCAGTCGTTGTAAGAGAGAACGAAACCGCCATTGTGCGCATGGAGCAACTCGCGTAGCAACTCGTGTTTGAAACCGTTATGGTGCACCGGAAAATTCCGCTGAGGATAAATTCCTTTGAACATCTTCCCTTCGTCAAGGTAGTAAGGCGGATCGCAGTAGAGGAATTCACCCGGATGCCGAGGAATAGTTTCCTCAAAACTTCCGTGCTGCACAGATAACAGAGGACACTGGAAATGGCGCACCGTTTTCACCGCGCGGGCATATTTCCCCGGCGACTCATAAATTTTCGACATCCAGCCCAGGAACCCGGGTCCGTAGGAGAGATTGTGGTTGAACCAATAGTGCGCCGCCAATTCTAGCGGATTTTCGATGCGGTTTTCGGCCTTCCAATGCGCTTTGAGTCGGCACTTAATCTCAGCGTATTGTGCCTTCGTCGGCTCCCACTGTGCTAGCCGCTCCGCAAGTTCTGCCCCTGACATGAGTTGCACCTGCCAATAGTTAACAAGAACATCGAAGATGTCATACGCTTGCACTTGCACACCGAGTTCTGCAGCGCAGGCAATTTCCACCGCGCCACCGCCCATAAACGGTGAGACAAGTGTCTCTAAACCATCGGGCATTTGTTCCACGACGTGCCCGACACCAAGACTTTTCCCACCGGCATAACGCAGCGGGAGCCCTTTGTAACGCGCGTATTTATACCGCCCCTGACTTCTCAGCGATTCTAAAAACAGCACTCTCAAAGAGGTGCCAAAAAGGTCTGGGTAGGTTTCCTGCATCTTGATTTCTTGTGCTTGGCGAATTGGCTCAACAAGGTTACCAGATGTTTTCGCTGTTGTCATAAGATTACCTCGCCTGAAAGGGAGGAGGACTGTCCCGTGCCATGCGCCGAGGAGCTCAGTCCCGAGCGTTCGCGAGGGACAGGCCCTCGCGCGACGGGCGTTGAGAATGCTGCTAAGCGATCGCGAGGGACAGGCCCTCGCGCTACGGGAGTTGAGAGTGCTGCTAATTCTGCGCTTTAGTCGGTTGTATCGCTGTCTTGTGTGCTAGCAGTGCCATCGTCCAACTCCAAGCAGGATTCACAGGATGAACGGGATTTACAGGATGAAGAGACATCTTGTTCATGAAGAACGTCTTGTTGATACGTGAGCCGCTTCTCCTGAAAATCGAAGCAGGATGGCCACGATTCACAAGATTAGCAAGATGAAGAGACAACTGTTGTGGCACGTTCTTAATCTTGAAAATCCTGATACTCTTGAAAATCCTGCTCCTGCTTGGGTTGCGATAGGGAGTCACCCCCGCAAGCGGGGTGAGTCTTCCGCGCGGGGAGCCATTCGCCAGTCTCTTCCCAGCGACGCAGCGTCTCGCGGGGGGTGCCGAGGAGTTCCGCGGCCTCACCCATCTTGACGAATCTGTTTTGCATGTACCTATATTATACCATATTTTTATAGAGAAGTCACATTAAAAATGCACTAGATATAGGTTATCTCGGATGTATCTGCTTTTTTCGCAGACTATTCCCTGACACTCAGAGAACGTCCTTGGACATCCGCCACGATTTCCTTCCGATAAACCCCTTGGGGAAATCGTGAATCGTTGAGCCGAATGCTGAG
>PYJE01000018.1:14144-19994 GCA_003635305.1 Candidatus Poribacteria bacterium
ACAAGGTTACCAGATGTTTTCGCTGTTGTCATAACATTACCTCGTCTGAAAGGACGGAGGGTCCCGTGCCAGGCTCCGAAGAGCTCAGTGCTAAGCGTTCGCGAGGGACAGGCCCTCGCGCTACGGGCGTTGAGACTGCTAAGCGTTCGCGAGGGACAGGCCCTCGCGCGATCGAAGCAGGATGGCCACGATTCACAAGATTAGCAAGATGAAGAGACAACTGTTGTGGCACGTTAACCTCTTCTCCTCTTCATCCTGAAAATCTTGTGAATCTTGAAAATCCTGCTTCATCTTGAAAATCCTGATACTCTTGAAAATCCTGCTCCTGCTTGGGTTGCGATAGATAGTCACCCCCGCAAGCGGGGTGAGTCTTCCGCGCGGGGAGCAATTCGCCAGTCTCTTCCCAGCGACGCAGCGTCTCGCGGGGGGTGCCGAGGAGTTCAGCGGCCTCACCCATCTTGACGAATCTGTTTTGCACGTACCTATATTATACCACATTTTTATAGAGAAGTCACATTAAAAATGCACTAGATATAGGTTATCTCGGATGTATCTGCATGTGTCTAGGTTATTCCCACCTGCAATGAGCCCTTTTTTGTGAGAACACGGAACCGCTTGTGCCGGCCCCCTCTTTTTTCGCAGACTATTCCCTGACACTCAGAGAACGTCCTTGGACATCCGCCACGATTTCCTTCCGATAAACCCCTTGGGGAAATCGTGAATCGTTGAGCCGAATGCTGAGAGTATCCTTGATAGTTGAACGGAAAAACATCGCCTGTCCTCTGAGTTTTAGCAGCAGCGCGATGGATTCACCCGCTAAGAGCGTTAACTCCGATGGCAAATGCGGCGTGTAGGAAAACTGGTGATTTTCAAACCGCACCGAGAAAACCCTCAACTCTCTTTCGCCCATGTTGGTAATTACCAGCTGCCTTCCATCAAGTTGAATATCGGCACGGCTTTCAACGATATCCGCTGCGAATGGAAGTGGGAGCGTTATTTCCGAATGCCGTTCCTTCAGGTGTAAGACACACCGACACTCTTCGGCGGACAGGGGGACTTGTGGTTTCAGAATAAACTGACATCCCCCCATTTTCTCGTGAACCGTCAATAGTTGATTTAGTTGTGCTAACTCTTTAGGAATTTCGGCGGTGCATTCAATGGACGCGCCATCGCTGCGGCGCACCCTTATCTCCGCATGTTGCTGTTTATCAAACAGGTAGACTTTGGGGAAATAGAGAACAGGCGGCACCGGCATGAGATGAATTATCTCGTATCTCGCAACGAAGGGTAGCACCCGGCGGTTTGCGAGATAGCAGTCCGTTATCAGCGATGCATCGCATTTGCTGCGATGGGCGTTTGAAGGCCTATCGCTCAAAACCTGCACAAGAGGTTCAGGACGTATCTGCTCATAGGGTGCCGCGTTCTGAACGCGGAAATCGCCTTCAGCAAACCGAAGAACGGTGCTCGGCTGAATTGTCCCCTTCAGTTCCCCTTGCCCGAAAATCTCAAGCAAAAGCGGCATGCCTTCGATTTTTCCTTGCTGCATTTGCGGAAATTCTAACTCAGTCTTCCGGAGAATTGGGACTGCCCCATTCGTCCTCCCCATCACGAAAATCGGGGCTCGGAACGTCCTCGCCGCTTCTCCCGCACTCTCTATCTCCATCCACCCTAAATTCAGGCCCGGTTGGAGTTTACCAGGCGAAAACACTAGGGTGATGTCCGTTTTGCCAGAACTCGGAATCGTCACAGTCTCCGGTTCAATTCGCATCCACTCAACCGAAGAGCGGCTTTGAAGTTCAAGAGCCCGTTTTGATTTATTGCGGAGGGTAACTTGCTGTTTAGGCATCGCAACCTGGATTTTGGAGGCGACACCGTGTGAACAACAAACTATTTCATGTAACCGGCCCGGGTCAAGGCGTGTTTCACCGTCAATTTCAGCACGGAACCGATAGACACCTTCCGGAAGGCTCAGCGTCACACTAAACCCCTTATCGCCTTTTTCAAGCAAAAGCGTCTGCGGTATCCACTGATTAAAATCACCGATGAGATAACCGGCGCGGGCCTCTGCTGCCGCTGGAAATTGGAACCCCCTATCTTCAAAAATCAGCACGGTTTGAGGGGTTTCAGATGCCGAGTTCATTTCAACTGGCAGCGGTTCCCCTTTTGCGGGGAAGTCGTAGACAACTGGCGTATCTGGCGTTTCGGGCTCAACCGTGATTTCGCTTTTTCCGAGGATTTGATACCATCCCCAGCTTGGGATTTTCTTATCTGCTATCTCCATTTCCGCAAAGTTACGTCCCGGTTTGAGTTTATCAACGTTCACGGAGATAGGCAGTTCGGCTGTAGAATACGGGGCGACACTGAAGGTTCGCGGCGCAGTTAGCCATTCGGCATCGGATTGAACATGTCCTGAAAACGGACGTGACGTGATGTTTGCAATTTGAACTCTCTGTTGCAGGAATTCTTCTCTGGGTTTTTCGGTTTTCGTCTCTGGCATGACGAACCCCGGTTGCTGCGGGTTCAGTTGATAGTGGAGTTCGCCTTGCTGCCTCCGAAGGACAGCGGTGTAGGCGGGTTCTTCTGGTGCCGATGCCTCCCGCTGAGTTATCGCAAGTTGGCGGGGTGGATTGAGAGTAAAATCTCCGAGCAGGAAAAAATCGATTGGTTCCGCTTGCGTGGAAACCAGAGATACCTTCCATGCGGTGATTTCGCCAAAATTAACGCACGTTGGCACTGCCACTTTTGCATCCGAGTCTTTAGGGAGGCGGACGTTTAACAGTGCTTTGCTAAACGCTTTGCTTCGCGCGTTGGAAATAAGGTTCAACTCGGCGATGTTGACGGTTCCAGGTTCTGGCATCTCCTTTGGGAATAGCCGTAGTTCAACTTCTAGCGGCTCTGATGCCACCTTTAACGCCGTGGGAGTCGATTTTTGCGTCCTTTTCACCCAGCGGCTGCAAGCACGCGGGATACGCACGCGCTTTACCTGCAGCGTTCCGCCGCCGACATTCGAGACGCGAACCTTTACGGTAGGCGTTGGATGCTCCAATCTATTGACGGAAATATCCGGTTCGGTGTAAAGATAGGGTTCGTCAATGGGCGTAACGGTGAACGGAGGTGCTGCTGTCTCCGGGGCCGGCGGCAGATATAACTGACGATGGATTGCCTTGAGGTGGTGAATCATGAAAAATGCCTCTACGTTACTCGTCTAGCGGATTCTTTGAATCTGCATCTCTGGGCAGCAACCGCCCATCGTCATCGGTATCCTCGTCCGGCCAGTCATCATCTCCATCCCCATTCGGATTTGACAGCAGATAGCGGTAAACTAAATAGACTATCGGAACCGCGATGCCTACGAGAATGAAGATGATGGCAATGATATGGCCAGCGACGTTATCGGTGTCTGAGGCCGTTTGCCTCTCCTGTTTTGGCTTTTCAGTGCCTGGTTCTACAGTCGGCGTTGTCGGTTTCGGGGTTGGGATGGGCTGCACTGGGGCCGGGCGTGTTACCTTCTGTGGTTCCGGTGCCGGCCCGGTTTTGAAAGGCGTTAACGGCACAATGGTATCCACCTTTCGCGCATAAGCCGCTGGCACTGTTCCGACAGTCCATCCGGTGCCGGTTGTCTCGCAGTAGTAATAGTTCGTGCCGTTATAGGCAAAAGCGGTGCCTTTGAAATCTCCGCTGACACCGAGTGCAATGTGTCCGGGGGTGAAGATGAGCGCGGTGGATTCGCCTAAGCCGCTGAGAATAGCCGCCGCGAGGATAGTCGTATCTTCGCAGTCGCCTCCCCCTTCAATGAGCGTCTCAATGGCGTATCGCCGGAACTCATCATACCCGGTAGTCACGTCATCAAGCGTATACGGCAGGGATTGAACGAAGCTCAAGACAAAATCCACCCGTTCTTGTTGTGTCCAGTGCCGGTTTTGTCGGAAGGTTTTTTGAAACTCGTGTTTCAGATTGCCAATTACGCCTGTGCCTTCTGCTACCAATTTGGGGATGTCGTAGCGTTCTTTTCCGGCGTAAGAATTATACCGTTCCACGTCAATTATCATCAGCACGGTATAAGACTTCCCTTGGAAATTCCATACATACCGCTTTCCAATGGTGCTGCGGTTATTTGGCGGACGTTGCTGGTTGATGCCTTCCACAATCAGGACTTCGCGGAGTGCATCCGCTGCAAACCCGTTCCCGCTGATAAGGCATCCGCTCAGAAGAAGCAGGGCAAGAAAAAGCCGCATATCACTCTCCTCGTATCACTATAGGTTTTTGCACAATGGTGCTGTCTGCTATCCGTTGCAATCCGGGTAAAACCACTTCCACAATGGTGCCAGGTTCATCGCCTGTCTGCTGTGAATCTTGAATCTCATGCACACGCGAATCGGCTTTTGTGTATCCCACCTCAATTGGAACGATTTCATATCCGACAAGATGTAGGAATTTATCGATGCGTTGGGAGAGTTCCTCAAACGGCATGCATCTTGCCACGCCGTTGAAAAGCCTGTCTGCGATGAACTGCGGGAGAAAAGCGTCGTATTCCGCTATGTCTACCTCGCGGCCGAGTTCATAACCGATGAGCATCCCTTCAAATCGCGCTTCATAGATAGCGCAATCACGCCCGATGTGCTCTAGTTCGGCATCCGTGATGCGCTCAATTTTCACCGAAAGCGGCGGTGGTGCCGGTGGTGACTCGCCACGGATTGCTTTCAATTTCGCGATGATATCCGCTTTCCGGTATGTCAGAACGTCAACAAGTTCGGAATTCGCCTTACCCGATTGTCCGACTTCTGTTTTCCATTTGCCGATGTCGTGCGCCAGCGTATTTAAAAATACCAGAATCTTCTGACTCGGTGTCGGCGTTTCAAGCTCACCTAATTCTATCGGCTGTCCTTCGCGGTAAGCACGTGCCTTTGCCGCCACCTGTTCCCGCGTTTTCCAAACAACAGCCTCGGCTTTCGTTTGGAATCCTTCTGTCTCATTGATGCCTCCTTTTTGGGAATCCAAAGGGACATCGCTTGCAGGTTCGGGTTCGGGACTTGGTGGTTCGTTTACAAGTTGCGGCTGCTCAATATCCGCCGGTGCCTTAGCCTCATCCAACAGTTTTCGTAAATCATCTATGGAATTTGGCCACTCTTTTTTGCCTATTCGGCAGTAGAACTTCTCGCATTTTTCAAATCCCCCGGGCAATTCCACTGTTCGTGAATCGCCGGCGAGCAACTGAAAGTGTTTCCACGAACGATTTAATTTACCAGACTCCTGATAGCGAATGTCAATCAGTTCTTTGTTTTGACCGCGGTTATCGAAAACCAGAATCGCCTGCTCATGTTCCCAGCCGGCTGAGATAGAAATATGCTCAATTGTTGCCACTTGCCGCATTTTTCAACCTCATCCCTCACTCCCCACGAATCACCACTGGTTTTTGCACAATGTCGCCGCCTCCGCGCTGCTGCAAGCCTGGTGAGACTACCTCCACAATGGTGCCAGGTTCATCGCCTGTCTGCCGTGAGCCTTGAATCTCATGCACGCGCGAATCGGCTTTCGTATGCCCTATCTGAATCGGAACGACTTCATACCCGACGAGATGTAAGAATTTATCCATGCGTTGGGAGAGTTCCTCAAACGGCATGCATCTTGCCACGCCGTTGAAAAGTCTGTCTGTGATGAACCGCGGAAAAAAGGTATTGTATTCCTCTACGTCTACCTCGCGGCCGAGTTCATAACCGATGAGCATCCCTTGAAACTGGGCTACATAAACAGTGCACGCGTTTCGGATGGCATTCAACTCGCTTTCTGTCTTCGGCGTGGTTTCCACCGAAAGCGGCGGTGGTGCCGGTGGTGACTCGCCACGGATTGCTT
>PYJE01000019.1 GCA_003635305.1 Candidatus Poribacteria bacterium
TGTTCTCGCAACAACGAGGAGACCGGAAGTATCTTTATCAAGCCGATGCACAATGCCGGGACGTTCAACACCGCCGATGCTAGACAGACTCGTGCTGTGCGCGAGGAGCGCGTTGACGAGCGTCCCCGTGTTAACGCCGCTTGCGGGATGCACCAGCATCCCCGCCGGTTTATTGATAACGATGAGGTGAGCATCCTCGTGAAGGATGTCAAGCGGAATAGGTTCAGGCTGAAGGGTTTCCACCGGACGCGGCCGCGGAACCGCAAAACAGAGGCAGTCACCGGTTCGGAGAGAATAACTCGGCTGTTCCGCAACCTTGCCGTTGACGGTGACCGCCCCATCGCGGATGAGTTTTTGGAGAGAAGTGCGGGAGAGTCCTACCTGTAAACGCGATTTTTGCAGCTGTTCCAGCAAAAATCGATCCAAGCGGATGCCGTGCTGCTCGGTTTGAATGCGGTAAGTTCGCGTCTCGTTTTTCATATTCCGCCTGGCGTAACGCCGATAGATGCTTGGCCGCAGCGTGCCTATCCTACTTGATGACGGTAGCTCCTTCCAGGGTTGACTCACCTAGTTCTACTGTTGTGCCATCATCATACTGAACGGTGATTTTTGAACCTTCGGGAAGGTTCATCATATCCGCTGTCCCTATCAGGATTGCCTGTCCGCTTGAGGGTAACCCTCCCGGAACATTTTTAACCATCATGACGGTGACACCACCGCTATGCCGCGCCGCTCGGAGTGCTGCCAGAACTGGTTCGACCCCAGGCGAGTCTCCAGGTGCGATGGCGAGGGAAGACTCTATCATCTCAATCAGGTCATCGAGTGTCGCCGTGCCTACCTGAATCCGGTCTATCACGTCAGACATCACCTCCACTTCCGGCGAGTGTCCGTATTCCTCTTCGATCGCCGCAACAAGTTCTTCGTTATCAAATTCCTCGTCGGTAATATCAACGCTTTCGCGTAGCGCGGAGAGAGCCTGTTCTTCAAACATGTCAAGGAGTGCATCGTCTAGCGCGGCTGACTTTTCTGTTTGGGTTTCAAGCGCATCGGGCTCTAACGTTTCCAGATTCGGGGATGACATCTCTTGTCCTGATTGCGTCTCAGATTCCGCTGTTGTCACTGAAGATGGCGGCTGTCTGTCAGGGTTTCTCATCGTCACCGTTTGTGGCGCGGGCGGAAGCGATTCGTTAAACCGTTGGCGCGCCCAGTGCTCATAGAGCACGAACCCACCGCAAATGACGAGCAGCAGGCAGAATGCACCGCCGATGACTTTTACCGTGTAGTTTTTATCCATGTTCCATTCCTCCGATGAAGAGTAAATAATATAGTCGGCGTATTTCCGATGAGGGATTCGTTTGAAAGGATACCATGCCTCGCAAAAAAAGTCAAATTGCAGATAACGCGAAACTTGCAATAATCTGCGATTTTTGCTAAAATACCCATAATAGATGAAAGAGTCCGGTTTTCATAAGGAGGAATCCGATGAAATTCACGACATATTGTTGGATTGTCACGGTAGCGATGCTCATCGCACCCGCGGTGTTAGCAATCCATGAAGAAGATAAAGGACCCGAGAAATTCGGGCGTTACGAATTCAAGGAACAGGACATCAAGGAAGCAACCGATGCCTGCGACGCAGGCGGTAAACCCGGCCCCGAATTTGTCCCAACGGTTCGGGATAAGGAGCCGAATTTGGCACTCCTGAAAGAGGCCGAAGCGACAGCCTCCTCGCAATTGGAAGGGTGGTGCCCCAGGCGGCACTGCATTGAGTATCTCAACGATGGGTTCTATAACAACTGCCGAAGTTGGATTATCGGCGCGATACCCGGTTGGGCGCAGATTGACATGGGCGCAGTCGCGAATGTGAACCGCATCTTTTTCGCCAGCGACCATTCGCAAGGATTTCTTGATAGGACAACCGCTGATTTTGACATCCTTGTCGCTACGAAGAAAGCAGATGCCGACTCCGACGCGAACACATGGACGAAAGTTTACGAACACAAGGGAGAACCGGTGAGTAAAACCACTGAGTTTACCTTTAAAGATGTAGAGGCACGCTGGGTGCGCCTCCATATCCGCGCCAACGGCGGCGCACGCGTCGATGAAATCGAGATTTATGGCGGCAGAGATCCGATGGCGGTTGAACCCACCGGGAAATTAACCACGGTCTGGGGACAAGTGAAATCGGATAAATTCTGATAAGGAGACTCACATGCGAAATGCAATCTTTTTCACCCTCATCCTCAGTCTCTTGGCAGGAACGGCGTTTGCCGACATCCTCTTCCAAGACGACTTCGAGAGTGGGGACATTGACGAAGCCAAATGGGCACCGCAAGCCAGTTGGATAGTTGAGAACAACGACGACAAGCACGACGCACTCGGCAAGAAAGTGCTTGACGTGTGGGGCGGCGGAGTCGGACTCACCGTTGATGAGTTCCCCGAAGAATTTGACTATTACGCCGACTTCAAAACCATGGACGGCGGGCTCACCGGGTTCGTCTTCCACGGAGAGGACGGCAATAACATCTATATGCACCAGGTCTCCACCGCTGGCTCCGGACACACGCCGCAGCACATCCGATGGCACAGAAGAATCGGCGGCGCATGGGGTGTTGAACCCGAGCCTTTCGCGGATAAGGAAAATCGGGACCAGGATGTCTGGTACCGCGTGAAGTTCGAGGTGCGCAAAAACTACAAGTTCAAAGTGTATCTCGGCGAGGTCGGCGTGGAAAACGAAGAACTGGTTCTCGTCAGTGAGTGGACTGACGGCCAGAAATCATTTGAGACAGGCAAAATCGGGTTCCGGATGAGCGGCGGCATCCGCGCCGGCGAACACGCCCAATACGATAACGTCGTCGTCGCTACCCCGGAATTTGACATTTTCCCGGTCGAACCGAGAGATAAACTCGCGGTGACATGGGGGCAGTTGAAGCGTCAATAACACGTCAAATTTGCCCGAAACGGATGCAAACTGAATTCCGTAGGCGCGGTTTCAAACCGCGCCTACCGGTGGAAACTCGTGGATTTACGTCTTCCCGCGTCAAACCGAGAGATAAACTCGCGGTGACATGGGGGCAGTTGAAGCGTCAATAACGCATCAAATTTGCCCAAAACGGATGCAAACTGAATCCCGCCGGCGCGGTTGCAAACCGCGCCTACCGGGGGAAACTCGTGGATTTGCGTCCATCTCATAAAACAAAAAGGAGTAGATAAACCCAATGCGATATGCAATTTGCATCATGCTAATTCTTTGTGCAGGCACCGTGTCTGCTGAGATTCTGTTTCAAGACGATTTTGAGAGCGGGAGCATTGACGCTGCCAAATGGGACGCGCAAGGCACATGGATAATCGAGGACAACGCCGATAACCACGAGGTGCTCGGCAAAAAGGTGCTTGAC
>PYJE01000020.1:0-2948 GCA_003635305.1 Candidatus Poribacteria bacterium
ACGGAGCCGTCGTTCCATCGGTTCCAAGGCGAGCACCGTCAAATCGATGCCTACCCAGTGGCGTTTCAGGCCGTGCGCGGCATCTAACGCCGTTCCACATCCACAAAACGGATCGAAGACGATGTCGCCGGGTTTGGAAGACGCGCTGATGAGACGTTCCAACAACGCAAGCGGCTTCTGCGTCGGATAGCCGAGACGCTCTTTGGAGACATTAATGAGCGGTTTGATGTCCTCCCACACATCTCGAACAAACACATCGGCATAGTAACGCCCCTGTTCATCTTGGTTCGCCGTGAAGAACGGCTTCTCGTAATAGATGCGCTCTTGCAACGGGTTGTGCTGATAAGCACTTGACTTGACATAGAACAGCAGCGTATCGTGTTTTCGAGGCCAGTGCTTTTTGCTCACGCCGCCGGTCCGATATCCCCAAACGATTTCGTTGCGAAAGTTCTGCGCCCCAAAAATCGCATCCAGCATCACCTTCAGATAGTGACAGGCGTGCGCATCGCAGTGTAAATAGATGCTCCCCTCCGGCCTCAGCAGTCGCCAGATTTCCGCCAAGCGTGGTGCCATGAACGCCAGATACGCTCGCATTGACTCGGCTCCACTTCCCCCCCCCCCTTCAAAATGTGGTGAAAACCTGTTAAACAGTCTGATAAATTGTCCATCGTTTCAACCAGTGCCGGGTGCCGTCCATCGTAATGAAGGACAGCGTCTTGATGCTCGCGCGCAGCGTCGTCCCATCGCCAGATGTCATCAAACGCCTTGCGTTGCGCTTTGGAATCGGCGAGAAATATGTTGTAGTTGCGGCCGCTGTTGTAGGGCGGATCGAGGTAGCAGATATGGTAGCTGCCTGTCTGCATGTCGCGCATGACGTTGAGGTTATCTCCGAAATAGAGTGCGTTTTTCATATCGTATAGTTTGTGCAGTTGTCAATGACTACGTTTCTGGAGCGAACTTTATCCTGCGGTATACCCTCCATCAATGGGCAAGGCGATGCCTGTGACAAAAGCAGATTCATCGGAGGCGAGGTAGAGCGCGCCGTAGGCAATCTCCTCTGGTTTGCCGAGCCGCCGCATGGGATGCTTGTCGGCGAGTTTTTGATATTCCGCCGGCGTTTTGACGACACCGGCAACTAATGGCGTTTCAACGAAGCCGGGGCAGATGCAGTTGACGCGGATGTTGTCTTTTGCATAGTCCAGTGCCATGCCGCGGGTGAGGTTGGTGACTCCGCCTTTGGAGGCGACATAGGCTGCGCGGACATCTGCACCGACAATCCCGTAGATGGAGGACATGTTGATGATGGAGCCGCTACCGTTCTTTTGCATTTCGGGAATTGCGGCTTTGGCGCAGAGATACACCCCGGTCAGGTTGACTGCCAAGCATCGGTGCCAGTCTGTTTCTGGCAGTTCGGCGATGGGAAGACGCATTGCGATGCCGGCGTTGTTGAACAGAATGTCTAGTTTGCCGTAGGTTCGGACGGTTTCCTGAACGAGCCATTCGGTATCGCGTGCTATTGTGACATCGGCGGGAATGTAAATGGCTTCGCCATCGGTGTTGCGGATGTCATCGGCGGTTTGGTTGCCGCCATCCCTGTCGATGTCGGCGACGACGATGCTGGCACCGTGTTGCGCGAAGAGGATGGCGGTGGCTTTTCCGATGCCGGATGCTGCGCCGGTGATGATGGCGATTTTGTTTTTGAGGCGTGCGCGGTTGGAAACCGCGCCTACCGAAATTTGCTCGCGGTTGGAAACCGCGCCTACCGAAACTTGCTCGCAGTTAGAAACCGCGCCTACCGGAGTCTGTTGCATCTTACACCTTTTCCTTCCACGCGGCGGGGTTTACTTCTGGTTCGCCGATGCGGTTTCGCAGGATGCCGATGTTTTCAACTTCTAATTCGATTACGTCGCCGGGTTGAATCCACCGGTCGAGTTCCCAGCCGCAGCCTTTGCCGACGGTGCCGGAACCGAGGAAATCGCCGGGATAGAGCGTCTCGGACTGGGAAACGAAGGAAATCATCTCCTCAAAGGTGTAATACATATCGGAGGTATTTCCGTCTGCCCAGACTTCGCCGTTGACTCTGGCAATCATGCGGAGATTGTAAGGGTTGCCGATGTCATCAGGGGTGACGAGGCATGGCCCCATGATGTTGCTATTGTCAAAATCTTTGCCTTTGGCGGGGCCGAGGGCAAGCGTCATGTGGCGGAATTGGATGTCACGTGCGCTGATGTCGTTATAGATAGTGTAGCCGGCGATGTAGTCGGCTGCGTCGGCGATGGCGATGTTCTTCCCTACCTTGCCGATGTAGACACCCCATTCCAATTCAAAGTCAAGCTTCTCGGTGTAGTTGGGCCAGGTGACGACTGCTTCATGTCCGGCGATGGAGGCGGGACTGGTGCTACCGCGGTAGTAGTTGGGCAGTTTGAACCATTCCGGCGAGATTTCTTTGCCGGTGATGCGTGCGGCGGCATCCATGTGCGTCTTGAATACGCCGAAATCGCGGAGGCTGGCGGGTTGTGGGAACGGCGCGAGTAACTGAACATCGGTAACGGGGATTTGGTCCTTCGCGCTCGGGAGGTGGCTCCTACTGATGTCGGCGATGCGATTTTGGGCGAAGCATTCAAGCATGCTAGCGGGTTCAAGCGGCACGATGGTGTCGCGGTTAATCCACGCGCCGAGGCGCGGTTGGGTATTGGGTGTTTTGAAGGTAACGAGTTTCATTTTTTGTTGTTCCTAGCGGTTGTTCATGCGCGTCTGGGTATGGGGCATTGTCTTGTCAGGCCGTCTTGACGTTGTCAAGACTTGCAACCTCTGGCTAAAAGGCAGCGGGACAGGCCCTCATCGGCCGATGGAAGACATGTTTATTTTATACCATAGGCGCGTTTAAAAGTCAAGCAGGATTTACAAGATTAAGCAGGATGGACAGGATGGACAGGATAAAGAGGTTT
>PYJE01000020.1:2968-11873 GCA_003635305.1 Candidatus Poribacteria bacterium
TTAATCGTTAGGGCTCTTCATCTTGCTAATCTTGGACATCTTGAACATCCTGCTCGGATGGACAGGATGGACAGGATGGACAGGATTAGGGCACGGACTCGCTGAAAGTCGCCGGGTGCTGCCACACCTGTCTTCTTATTTGGTTAACGAGAGAAACACCTCCTCCAATGTCATTTCAACGGCGCGCATTTCCAGCAACTGCCACCCACGCCCGACGATAGTTTCGGCTACGACTGCCCGGATGTCTGTCTCAATAGCGGATTGAATATGGAACGTGCCGGTGTCAACTTGCTCAGCGGTAGTTACGTCAGGAATATCCCTCAAGGTTGCCAAAACTTCATCAGTTGTGGCCCCTGCTATTTCAAGCCGAATGGTTTTTTCGGAGGCATCGGTTCCCTCTGGGGAGACGGCGCGTCCATCGGATAACAACACATCGCCGGTGATTTGTCCACGGCTGATGATGAGCAGCCGTTCGCATGTCAGACTCGCCTCGGCGAGGATGTGCGTGCTGAAAAGGATTGTCCGTTCCGTGCCGAGGGACTTAATCAACTCGCGGATTTCAACGATTTGCCGCGGATCCAACCCAGAAGTCGGTTCATCGAGGATTAAGACATCGGGATTGTGGATGAGTGCCTGTGCCAAGCCGACGCGCTGCCGATATCCACGTGACAATTGCCCGATAATCTGATGCCGTCGTTCTGTTAATCCGCATGCTTCTACCGCGCTATCCAACCGCGCCTTCCGCTGCCGAGGTGGCACCCCGCGAATCTTCGCCATGTAGGTGAGATATTTGGATACCGTCATTTCGGGATAGAGCGGCACGTTCTCCGGTAAATACCCGATGCGTTTGCGCACCTCCCGCGACTGCTTGAAAACGTCGTAGCCGGCGATGGTGACGTGCCCGCTACTCGCCGGCATGAAACAGGTGAGGATGCGCATCGTCGTCGTCTTCCCCGCGCCGTTCGGCCCGAGGAACCCGACGACTTGTCCCTTATCCACGCGAAAGGAGATGTTTCTGAGTGCCTGAAAAAGCCCATAGTTTTTACAGAGGGCGTGGACTTCTATCATATTTTTCTTGTTCCTAGTCGTCTCGCAGATGCTCCCATGCATCTATCGGTTCGGCTGTCTCGGTGGCAGCGGCAATGGGTTTCCATTTTGGATCGCCCCTTTGAATGGCACCGAGGTGCATCCGAGTGTGGTGGTTGATCTCCCTTCCTTCTACGACAACCGCCTTCTTGAGGTAGTCAAGCGCGACATCATACTGCCCCAACCGTTGATAGGCGAGCCCGAGGGCTTTGATACCAATGGTGGTATCGAGCCTGTTCGCTTTTTTCAGCAGTTCAACTGCTTCGACAGGTTTGTCGTAAGCGAGTTGATACCCTAATCCGGCTAAGGCAACTACCTGATTGGGTTCTTCCTCAAGGATGTCCCGATAGGCGGTGATGGCGGTAGCCTTATCCTGTTCGGTCCGCGCGAGGTATAGGCGGAGTTCGTAGTCAGGATCGCCGCGTTCGGCGAGTGCGCGTTTGGCATGCGCGCGCCCCACCGCTGTGTGGTTTTGCCTTACGTCAACTTTCACGAGATACTGAAAGGCGCGGTAAGGCGAGAGCCGTTTGGCGAGCGCGGGGCTGTAGAGTCGATGCTCTTCGAGGAATTGGACGGTTTCTTCGAGGGTGCGTCCCTCCATGTCAATTTCCAAAACGGCTTCCTCCAATTCTGCTTCTGTGAGTGCCCCGTCAAGATAAAGCTCGGTGAGTGCCTCAGTACGCGCTTGTATCTCGGAGGGGGGTAAAGGCTTTGGCGATCTCACGTGGGTCCTGTAGTGCCCGTATGCGGCAGCGTTGTGGCCCCTTCGCGCAGCGTTGTGGATGCCCCGTTTCGCCGGCTGCGGGGGGCGTTCGTGCTGATGGATATCAGCGGGTCCGTGCTGATGTCCCGCGTGTGAATGGACATGTTCGCGCCCAGCATCTTCCGCCGAATGTTCAGCCGCAGGCGGCGGTGTGGGCAGCGATGCATCGAAGCGCGCTTTATCCCATTCAGCCCAGAAGTGGAGGCCGATGCAGAGTGCGAGGATGAGGATAATCGCTGCGATGAGTGTTTTGACGTTCATTATGGTTATCCTTAAGCGAGTTGAGCTCCGCGTGGCGATCAGGCGATCGCCACCTACAGATTGTCTCTCCTTAATAGGGCGAGAGCACCTGCTCTCGTCCTACGGATACGTCATTAATTATACCACGTTTTTAAAACGCATTGCGAAATACAAACTACCCGCGAGGGATGCTGAACTCCTGGCAACAAGCGCGCTTACAAAGCGCGCCTACCGGCGAAATACAAACTATCCGCGAGGGATGCTGAACTCCTGGTCCCGCGGGCGGCCGGAGAGGTATAGATTGTTATCGGGATTCGCCATCTCGGAGCCGGTGAACGCGTCCGGCAGTTCGATTTGCTCGGTGCGCCCCTCAAATTTATCGGCGGAAACGTAGATTTGCCGATATGTCATCGGGTAACAGATGGGCCCGGCACTGACGATGCACAGAATGCCTTGTTCCCGGTAGATGCGGTTGAGATGCAGGTGCCCAGAGAAGCATGCCAAGATGTTGCGTTCAAACGGTGCGACGACTTCTAGCACTTCTGCGGAGTTCGCTACTCTTGAGCCGAGGCCCTGAAACTCAACACTAGGCAATAGGAGTTGGTGCGCGAAGATGAAAATCTCTTCATCCTTGTCCGAAGCGCATTTCAATTCGGACTCTAGCCATGTGAGTTGTTCGGTGTCGATATAGCCGTGCGTCAAGTCTTCCGGCACCTCCTGCGCGTCCAGCAGGATAAACCGAATCTGCTCATGGACAAAGCTGTGATACGTCCTGCCATCAATGCCGAACAGCGCGCGATATGAGGCTTTAGACCCGGTTTCGGGATCCAAGTCGTGGTTGCCGGGGATATAGTAGCAGGGTGCATTGAGCCGTTCGCTGAACCGCTTGGCGCGATGCAGGGCATATTCATAATCATCCGCGGTCATGTCGAAACTTTTGCCACCGCAGACGATGTCGCCGCCGTGAATCACAAACGCCGGGGCGAAGGCGTTAAGTTGTTCGATGAGCTTTTTATAGAGCTCTGGACTCTCTTTCTGCCGTTGCAACCCGCTAGCGAAGTTTTTCGGGGCGTTCAGATAGAGATGTGTGTCTGTAATAAATGCGAATCTAAAAGGTGTCATTTCGTTTCTCGTTTCTGGGGGTGCTGCGTCAAAATGCCCCGGTCTGTAATTTGAGAACATCCGAACTCAAACCGAGCGGCATCAGGCGATTCCGCTCTACGATGGCGGGGCTCGCGCAGCCTCATCCCAATTTTTTTAGAATTACGATATAGACAGGTGAATTGCTGTCAAGATAGCGTTCAACTTTCCATCTGGTGCCGTGGAGAATCTCTTCCATCTCTGGTTTGGAGACGAACAGATAGTCAAACCACGGTGTCGCGTAGTGCCGGTAGCGCACGCGGATTCTGTCTTACCCTCGTAATAATCAGTGACGAGATGGCCGTGAGCGTCTTGGTTACCGGCTAGCCTGGTTGCTCCTAATATGCCATCTTCTCCGCGACGATAAACTTCAGCAGTTGCACAATCTGCTCTGCTTCCAAGGTGCCGCTGTAGGCCGGCGCGAACGAAACCGCAAAGGTTGGTTTTTCGCTCTCCATATTGCGGACAACCCCGCGGACGAATACCCATGTCTCATTGACTGTGTAGCACCCGAAGATTTCCTGTTCTGTAGTGGCATCTCGTTTGGAGTTCATTCTTGCGGCGGCGAGCATCTCACCGTAGAGTTGATAGAGCGGATCTGGCGCGTTCAGCCCACGCTTCGCCTCATGCACAATCAGATATGGCGGGCGAATTCTCCATCCGATACCAGGTGCAAGGGCACCATCTACCTCTCCCTCCAGGGCAAATGTTGGGTAAGCGGCTTTCAGTGAAACGCCGCTCCACGCTCGAACATGTCCTTGTTCTGCCAGTACCAACAGCGGATAGATAGCCCGCGCCCAGAGCGTGGCTTCGTTCATTGCGAGGAGTTGGTGGTGCCGCAAGGTAGATTTGATATCCTCAAGCCGTCGGTGTTCGTCGTCTGTGAGAGGTATTTGCATCTTTTGCCACTCTTCCAAGGCTCCTTCCGCTTCGTGCAGCGTCACGAGCCCATGAATTGTCTCTTCCGTGAGTTGTGAGAATGTGTATGTGCACATGTTCAAAACCTCCATTATCCCTGAAATTTGGAGTCTGAGCGTGCCTGAGCTCAGGCGATTCGGTGCTACAATGGAGGAGCTTGCGCAGCCTCACCCCAATTTCTTCAGAATTGCGACGTAAACAGACGTGTCTGCATCAAGATAGCCGTCAACTCGCCAGCCGGTGCCGTGGAGAATCTCTTCCATCTCTGGTTTGGAGACGAACAGATAGTCAAACCACGGTGTCGTGTAGTGCCGGTAGCGCACGCGGATGCGGATCTGGCCGCCCATCCTGTCCCGCTCTCGGTTCCACTGATGATAGGCGAGATGGCTCGGGTCAGGTGTCAGATACGGATTCCGCGTTTCTGCGATAATTGTCGCGGTATCCGTTGTTAATGTAGCGAATCGCTTCAATAGCCATCGGGCCCTCTTGAAACTCCCGCAGAGCCCGAAGTTGCTACCCATCATGAGGAGTGTGTCAAAGGTGCCGAGGTTGGAACTGATTCGCGTTATCGGCATCACCTGTGCGTGCTTGAGCCCGCGCCGGCGGCAGAGTTGGATGGCCATCGGCGAGTTGTCGATGCCGAGCACTTCGTGTCCTCGTTCTTGAAGATAGAGGGCATGCCGGCCTGCTCCACTGCCGATATCCAAGATTCTGCCGGTGGCGTATGCCATTGCGCGTTGCTGATGTTCTGGCCAGTCGGAATATTCAGCGAAATAGATTTGCGGATGCACGGGACTCGCCGTGATGAACCCGTCCTCTCGCTCAACGATTTCCAGTGCGTCTTCCTTGCCATCGTAATAATCAGCGATGAGGTGGCCGTAAGCGTCTTGGTTATCGGTTAGCATGATGGGTTGCTCCTAGCCCGCGATCTGCTTCGCGACGATAAACTTCAGCAGTTGCACAATCTGTTCTGCTTCCAAGGTGCCGCTGTAGGCCGGCGCGAACGAAACCGCAAAGGATGGTTTTTCGCTCTCCATCTCGCGGACAATGCCGCGGACGAATACCCATGTCTCATTGACTGTGTAGCACCCGAAGATTTCCTGTTCGGGGGCGGCATCTTGTTTTGCGTTAATCCTTGCGGCGGCGAGCATCTCACCGTAGAGTTGATAGAGCGGATCCGGCGCGTCTTCGCAAGATGCGTCTGCAATCGGCGAGCGACAACCCGGGTTCGCCTCATGCACCAGCAGGTAAGGCGGACGAATTCTTCCGCCGGCACTAGCAGCAATGGCACCGTCTACCTCCCCTTCCAACGTAAACGTCGGATAATCGGCTTTCAGTGGAACCCCGCTCCACGCTCGGAAACGTCCTCGTTCCGCAAGCATCAGTATCGGATAAATCGCACGGGCCCAGAGGGTGGGTTCATTCATCACAACAGTGTGACGGTGCCGCAAGGTAGATGTGATACCCTGAAGCCAGTGGTATTCGTCCTCGGTGAGGAGGATCTGCATCTTCTTCCACTCTTCCAAGGCTCCTTCCGATTCGTGCAGCGTCACGAGCCCATGAATTGTCTCTTCCGTGAGTTGTGAGAATGTGTATGTGCACATCGTTGAAAACCTCCATGACGATGATTTCATAGAGTGCTATTGCTGATAGGTGCGGTTTGAAACCGCGCTTTTCACCGGTAGGCGCGCTTACAAAGCGCGCCTACCGGGCTTGTCTCAGGCCTATTTGACATACCCCGTCGTGCCGTTGGGATTTACCCATTTCGTGTTCCAATGCGTTTCGATGCCTTCGCGCCACGTTTGTGCGGCTTCGGTTAACGCATCGGTGAGTTCCGGATGCGCGTCTTTCAGATTCTCTGTCTCACCCATGTCGGTTTCCAAATCGGCGAGATGGACATCGTCTTCGGGCGGCGCGCCTTCTACCAGCTGCCCGTTCAGCACCAACTTCCATTTGCCTCGCCGGATAGCTGTCTGTTTGCCCATCTCCCAGAAGAGTTCGTCGTGCGGCGTTGGCGCGGCGTTGTTGTCCATGGGGGCAACCATCGGGAGGACATCTAAGCCATCAAGTTCATATTCCGCCGCATTCCCGCCTGCGGCGTTCAGGAACGTCGGAAACACATCCATCGCCGCGCCGACTTCACTGATAACTTGTCTCGCCGGAATCTTTTCGGGCCAGTGCATGATGCCGGGCGAACGAATGCCACCTTCGTAGAGGCTGAACTTATGTCCCTTCAGTTTACCGGCTGTGCCGCCGTAGTAAGGGTCCTGTGTGCCATCGAGCCAATTGCGGGTTTCGCGCGAGGGCCCGTTATCGCTCTGGAAATAGGAGAAGGTGTTTTCCGCTAGTCCTTGCCGTTCCAATTCTGCGAAAATCTCGCCGACGCTATCGTCAACCGCGCTCAGCATCGCCGCCATAATCTGCCTATCCCACGGCAGGTTTGGAAACCTGTCAACGTATTTCTGCGGCGCGTGCATTGGATAATGCGGCGCGTTGTAAGGCACATAGAGGAAAAACGGTTTGCCGAACTCCACGGACTTGCGGATATAGCGCACGGCATATTCCGTGATGAGCTCCGTGAAGTATTCGCCGTTTCGGTAAATCTCCTCGCCGTTTTCCCAAAGATCGTGCGTCTGATCGATGCCTTTTTGTCCGAGTCCCCAGTAAAAGATATGCGAGAAGAAATCGATGCACCCCGCCATGAACCCAAACCAGTCGTCAAACCCGTGGTCTTCCGGACGCGAACCTCTTGCAAGCCCTAAGTGCCACTTACCGGACATGGCGGTGTAGTAGCCGCGTTTTTTGAGTGCAGACGCGAGTGTCGGCACGGAAGGCGGTAACCCTGTCGCTGTGCGATGTCCGGCCAAAATGGCACGCACGCCGGCATGGCACGGATACCGTCCGGTGAGCAACGCGGCGCGGGAAGGCGAACAAACAGGAGAATTGGAATACCAATCCGTGAAACGGGCCCCTTCGGCGGCCATTCTGTCCAAGTGGGGCGTTTTGAAATCAGGCGCGCCCATGCAGGAAAGATCGCCGTAACCCTGGTCGTCTGTCAAAAAGATGATGAAGTTCGGTTGTTGGTATGGCCCTAGCGGGTTCATGAGGGCTTCTTTTTGCATCATAACGCCTCGTATCAGTTCCGCTTTCGCCTTTCGCCGTCGACGAAAGCTTGCATCCTTTTGTATTATTTTTTCCAGAAACGCCTGTCTAGGCTCCGATACTGGATGGCTTCGGAGACATGCACGGCTTCGATGTCGGGATTCTGCTCAAGATCTGCGATGGTGCGCGAGACTTTCAAAATTCTGTCGTATGCGCGGGCACTGAGCCCTAACTGATTAATGGCGACGCGGAGCAAATCCTGTGCATGCGCGTCCACATGGCAGTATTCGCGAATCTGTTTGGATTCCATATCGGCGTTCGCGTGAATTTTGGGATTATCCTCGAACCGCTGGTGTTGCGTTTGGCGCGCCATTTCAACGCGTTCCCGCACGTTTTCCGACGGCTCACCGCTCGTCTCAGCGGCGAGTTCCGCATATTTCACGGCTGGCACTTCAACTTGGATGTCAATCCTATCCAACAGCGGACCGGAAATGCGCGAGACGTAGCTCTGGATCTGGTTCGGTGTGCATTTGCAGTCTCGGCCCGGGTCGCTGAAGAATCCACACGGACACGGGTTCATGGCTGCGACGAGCATGAAATTCGCGGGGTACGTGAGCGAAGCGGCGGCGCGCGAAATTGTCACGTATCTATCTTCCAACGGTTGCCGCATGACTTCCAGCACGTTCCGCCGAAATTCGGGGAGTTCGTCTAAAAATAGCACGCCGTTATGCGCGAGGCTTACTTCGCCGGGGCGCGGCACTTGTCCACCGCCGATGAGCCCGGCATCCGAAATCGTGTGGTGCGGTGAACGATAGGGACGCGTCACGACTAAAGGCGTATCACTGGGCAGAATGCCGATGATGCTCTGAATCTTTGTCGTCTCCAAGGATTCATCCATGGACAACTTCGGCAGCAGCGAGGGGATACGCTTTGCAATCATCGTTTTGCCTGAGCCGGGCGGACCGATCATGATGAGGTTATGTCCACCGGCGGCTGCGACTTCAATGGCACGCTTGACATGTTCTTGTCCCTTTACATCGGCAAGATCGAGGGCGGTTTGCGGTATGCTCTCGTGTGCATCGGGCCCGAGGGTGTGAGGTTCCGGTGCTATCTCCTTGGTTCCGTTGAGGAAGGCTGCGGCTTCCGCCAGATGCGAGACGGGATAGACGTTCAATGCCTCGACAATCGCGGCCTCTTTTGCGTTTTCAGCGGGGATGAGGATGTCGGCTATGCCGTTCTCTTTTGCGGCGAGTGCGATGGGGAGGCCGCCCTGTATGCTCCGAATGCTTCCGTCAAGCGCGACTTCGCCGAGCACCATGGCGTTTTCAAGGCGTTCGATAGCTATCTGATTGGTGGCGGCGAGGATACCGATGGCAATCGGCAGGTCGAACGCTGAGCCGGCTTTTCGGATGTCGGCAGGCGCGAGGTTGGCGGTGATGCGGCCGGGTGGAAAATAGAAACCGGCGTTTTTAATGGCTGCGGTAACCCGGTCCTTGCTCTCCCGGATAGCACTATCGGGCAAACCGACGGTGCTAAAGGCAGGGAGCCCTTCGGAGACATCCACCTCCACTTTGACGATATAGGCATCAATTCCTAGCATTGCGCTGCTGAGGACTCTTGCAAGCATACCTGTTTTTCCTTTGGAGCGATTTGCGC
>PYJE01000020.1:11893-12136 GCA_003635305.1 Candidatus Poribacteria bacterium
ATCGAGGGCGGTCTGCGGGATGCTCTCGTGTGCATCGGGCCCGAGGGTGTGAGGTTCCGGTGCTATCTCCTTCGTTCCGTTGAGGAAGGCTGCGGCTTCCGCCAGATGCGAGACAGGATAGACGTTCAATGCCTCGACAATCGCCGCCTCTTTTGCGTTTTCAGCGGGGATGAGGATGTCGGCTATGCCGTTCTCTTTTGCGGCGAGTGCGATGGGGAGGCCGCCCTGTATGCTCCGAATGCT
>PYJE01000020.1:12156-22627 GCA_003635305.1 Candidatus Poribacteria bacterium
CGATTTGCGCTGCTCCTGAAACGGGTTAATTTTCCTAGATGAAGACGTGTATTTATTATACCTTCCGATCCCATTTTTGTCAAGTTTTTTTGTTGCATTTTAATTTGACAAACGAACAAAAATGTGGTATAAGTAATACATAATCGTAAAGAAACGCGCAAAGGAGACATTCATAATGCATCGCAAACTCATCGGCGCGATTGATTGTCCTCATTCTCGCCGTCTGTCTCGCCGCGCATTTTTATGCCGAATGGGAGAAGATGCGGTTTGATGCATCGCCGCCTGAACCGCCAGCACCAACGCAGGTGCAGGCGGGGACCGAAGCCGGCCATTGGCAGGGCGACGAATGGTACGCTGAACCGCATAACGCGGTAGATGCCATCGCGAGCCCACAAGAGTCCGCGCAAGACGAAGGAAACCTCATCCCGATTGACTTCACCGAGACAGCCGCAAGCACGACTTACCAATTACCGGCAGGCCTGTCTCGCGAACAGCAACGTCAGATTTGGGAAGCCGAAAAGAAGTGGGATCGCGAAGTCTTGATGCCCGCAATCGACGAATACCTCCGATTAACGGAGAAGCCGGCAACATTCTTTTCTTCCATCGATGAAGATTTCATACGCAAGCTCAACAACATGAGCGACGAAGAACGAGCAGAACTCGCCGAAAAAGTTATGGCACCTCATAAAAAGTCAATAGCCGCGTACAAACGGCTACGGGCCATCGAGCGGAATAAACCTGATTTCGTAACGGAGGTCCTAGGAGGAGAATAACCAATGAAAAACGTTTTCAACCTCATTGCCTACTGGCGCGGCATGATTGGCGTTGTCATTTGGCTTTAGAGCTCAACCTCCAGCTGCATCCCTTTAAAATGCCGCTCCGATTTCGGACGCGACTCAATTCGCCACGGAAGTTTCACCAACTGATTCAACGACTCTGGATTCTCAAAATAGGCATCGTCTATCTGCCAGAATTGCAGACGCGGATACTGTGTGCCGTTATGCTCTATCGTGCCTTCCTTGTCCTGCAAATCGCGCATCCCCTTGGTAATGGGGTGAAGGGTGATGAACACGCCGAACGCTGCATCGCTGTGATGCATCGCCGCACAGAACGCACGCACATCCTTCATCGCCGGTTTCCTTCCGGCTTTCACCTCCGCGATAACCTTGAGTTGTGTCGGTGCTTCCTTGAGGTGCTGATTATCCCAGACAACCACGGTGCCGGTGCCATCAAATCCGCCATCGCCGGCATCCGGTGTCGGCTCCAGTCCGAGGCGTGTGACGGCCCAATTAGCGAAGTCGTGATACCGCTGGTTATGATTGGCGAGGGTTATCGCCTCTTGGACATTCGTCGGATACCCGAAAATGTCATAATCCACCGAGGGTTGCAGTCCGTGCCTCTCCTTGAGCCGTCGCTGCAAGGGCTCAAGTGCGAGGATGGTGAGATCGATGCCGATCCAACGTCGGTTAAGGGTTTCAGCAGCATCAAGGGTTGTGCCGCCGCCACAGAAGGGATCGAGGACGATATCTCCCTCGTTAGAAGAGGCTTTAATGAGACGTTCTAAGAGCGCGAGCGGCTTCTGTGTGCCGTATCCCATTTTCTCTTTCGCGTTGCCGGCGACTGGATTGATGTCCAAAATCATGTCCTGAACGCGAACCCCTTTCGATGTTGACAGATACCGCTTGAATCTCGGTTTTTCGCCACGTGGGGGCCAATAAATTAATCCGTTCGCGTCTAATGCTTCCAATTTTTCGTGAACGGAAAGGGACTCGTAATTGTCGGGAGGCATAACGCCTTCTGGCCAGGCATTTCGGCGAGGCGCGCTCCAGTGTCTGCCCACGCGGCTCGGGTTAACACCGCGCCACGGCTGTCCAGATTCGCCGGATTGCGTAACGCCTGCGCCGGTGAGCTCAATGAGACGATAGGGTCCTTTTTCGTCTTCATACCGATAAGCCTTTTTGACATATTCGGCATCGTGCGACGTGTAGACAGGATTCCACACGGATTTGCTGCTTTTAGTATAAAACAGAATGGTGTCGTGAATCCTCCCGTATTGTCTGCTGCCACTATGCGCGCTGGTGCGTTTCCAGACAATTTCGTTCCGGAAATGCTGACTCCCGAAAATCGCATCGAGGAGCGGTTTGAGATAGTGGGATGCCGTTGCATCGCAGTGTAGATAGAACGAACCTGTCTCTTTCAACACACGATGCACTTCGGCGAGGCGCGGCCCCATAAAAGCGAGATAGGCGCGCATTTCGCCATCAGTGCCGGTGGTTGCATTCTGAAGGACTAAGTCATATCCTTGGAGACATTTGTTGAGTCGTTGATAGGTTTCGGTGTGTTGTTCTTGGACAAAGGCGCGTGCTTCTCTGGCTGCATCGTCCCATCGCCAGATATCGGTGAATGCCTTCGTCTGTGCTTGGGAGTTTGGCAGAAAGATGTTATAGTCGCGTCCGCTGTTGAAGGGCGGATCGGCGTAGCCGCAGTGGACAGAATTGTCAGGAAATTCGCGTAGGATTTCTAAGTTATCGCCGAAGTAGATGCTGTTTTTCATGGGTTAGCGCAAAGTCCTTTAACATTTTCCTTGACGTTACCGAGGAAGCGGGGTTACGTCCCACAGGAGTACCGTGCCATCCCAACTGCCACTTGCCAGGGTGCTTCCATCACGGCTGAAAGCGACGCTAGTCACGCGGGGCGTATGCCCCCTGAGTACCTGCCTTTGTGTGCCGGTAGTCACATTCCACAACCGGACAACTCCACCGCCAACACTCCAGACATCGACGCCGCCGCTAGCGAGAGTGCCGCCATCCGGACTGAAAACGACGCTGATGATCTCGTTGTGATATCTGCGTATCTTTGTCTGCTGTAGTGTATTTATCTGTGTGCCGGTGGCGACATCCCACAACCGGATAACTCCATCGCGGCCGCCGCTAGCGAGAGTGCCGCCATCCGGACTGAAAGCAACACTTGTGGTTCCGTAAGTATGTCCCTTAAATGATTTTGTGTGTTCGCCGGTGGCGGTATCCCAGAGGAGAATGGGGTATTCATAATTCGCCTCTGGGAGTCCCCTTCCATCGGAGTCGACGCGAATGACATAACCCGCGCTGGCGAGGGTGCGTCCATCCGGACTAAAGGCAACGCTTGGACGGACATCCAGGTCCCAGTCGCCTCCTTCATGCCTAAGCGTCTTTTGCTTCTCCCCGGTGCGTGCATTCCACAAACAGATTATGGCATAGTAACTTACGCTCGCCAGCCTGCTGCCATCCGAGCTGAAAACAACGTTGCGGACACTGTAATCGTGGCCTGACAGCGTCTTTGTCTGTGTGCTGGTATGTGTATCCCACAACCGAATGGTGCCGTCGTCGGTACTTGCGCTGGCGAGGGTGCGCCCATCCGGACTGAAGGCGACACTTCGCCTTCTTATATAGCCGCTTTCTTCATCAAGCGTCTTAATCTGTTTCTGAGTTGCGACATCCCAAAGGGAAATAGTTTTGTCGCTACCTGCGCTGGCGAGGGTGCGTCCATCCGGACTGAAGGCAACGCTGTCAACCCGAGCCGTATATTCTTCGAGGGTTCTTTTGTTTTTTCCGGTGTGTGCATTCCACAAGCGGACAGTGCCATCGCCGCCGCCGCTAGCGAGGGTGTGCCCATCCGGACTGAAGGCAATAGAACTGATCTCGTACTTAGGTCTTTTAAGCGTTTTCGTGCCTTTGCCTGTGATGGCATTCCACAGCGCGTGTATGCCGGTTGCAGTATCCCAGAGATGGATAGTTTCGTAGTCACTGGCACTAGCGAGGGTGCGCCCATCCGGACTAAAGACAATGCTCTTGATACCCCATTTACGCGCTTTGAGCGTTTTCATATTTTGGCCGGTATGCGCATCCCACAATTGAATAGTCCCAGGACCCCACTTCCTGCCCTCATGCCACGAAGAACTGGCACTAGCGAGGGTGCGCCCATCCGGACTAAAGACGATGCTCGTGATACCCGCTTTATGCCCTTTGAGAGTTTTGAGGTTTTTTCCGCTGTCTGCATCCCAAAGTCGGACAGTCCTATCCCCCCAACTTGCGCTCGCAAGCGTATTCCCATCGGGATTAAAGACAATCAACCGGACCGTCTCAGTGTGCCCTCTAAGTGTCCTCGTGTTTTCCCCGCTGCGTGCGTCCCACAACCGGACGGTTTTGTCTTCGCTTGCAGTAGCAAGGGTGTCTCCATGGGGGTTAAAGACAATGCGCGTCACCCACCTCGCGTGGCCCTCAAGGGTTTTTGTCTGTTTGCCGGTGGCCACATCCCATAAATGGATAGTTTGCCCACGTGAACTTGCCAAGGTCTCCCCATCCGGACTGAACACGATGTTAATGTGATCGTCATTGTCGAAAATCGTACGCTTCGTGAATATCCGCAGTGGTGTGCCGGTGGCGACATCCCACAGTTGAATAGTGCCTCTATTCGCGCTCGCCATCGTGTCCCCATCAGGGCTGAAGGCCACGCTGTTGAAAACTACCCGTTCGCCAGTCAGTAGAGCGACTTCCTGATATGTCTCGGTATCATACAGCCAAATCCCCACGTAACTCGCTACCGCCAGCCGCGTGCCATCCGGAGAATACTTTATATCTCTTATTCTGCCTTTGCCGAGTCGCGCGATGGCTCCTTCAGGTAAATGCCATTGCGACACATCCTGGGCGAAAACACCGGTGGCTAGGACAAGCATCAGCGTCAAAACGGACAGGAATAAACCGTGTTTCATGTGTCAGAATCCCCTCTTTTGGAATTGGTTGCAGGATACCATAAAAACCGAATTGATGTCAATTCTTTCTGTGCCTACGAAAGACTCGTATCCCCTGTCAATTTATGCAACGCCTGCAGTTGCTCTCTATCGGCGATGACTAACAACGCGTCGCCGACTTCTAATTTCCGATTGTAGGGTGGGTTATAGATGAACGTCCCTTCTCGGCTCCGGATGGCGATGATGACGAGGCCGCTCTGTTGGCGAATGCGGGCATCCGCAAGCGAGAGCCCAACGAGGGCAGAATGTTCCTGAACAATAGATTCGGTAAACCGCGTTTCGTGCTGGCTTTGCATGATGTTTGCTAAGAAATCGACCAGTTGCGGATGGAGTATCCCCGAGGCGAGCCGCATGCCGCCGATCTGGTCTGGGAGAACAACCTCATCTGCACCAGCGGTGATGAGTTTCGCGGGCGAATTATTCTCAACTGCCTTGGAGGCAATGCGGAGTTGCGGGTTGAGTTTCTTGGCGGAAATGACGACGAAAAGGTTATCCTGGTCCCGGCTGAGACAGGTGACGAGGCCGCGTGCCCGTTCTATACCGGCGCGAATCAGCATTGTGTCATCAGTTGCATCGCCGTGGATGTAGAGGAAATCGTGGGTATCGGCGAGTTGCAGGAGGCGTTCTTCATCCCGCTCGATGCTGACAAAGGGTTCGTCGGCTTTGAGCATTTCGTCAAGGACATGCACGCCGGTATCGCCGAGGCCGCAAAGGATGTAGTGGTTTGAGAGTTTATCGACAGTGCGCACCATTTTCCTCAATCGAAAGAAGTTTTGGAGTTGTCCTTCAATAAAAAAGGCAGTGGCGATACTGACGCTGTAGGTAAACACGCCAAACCCGCCGATGAGCAGGAACAGGGTGAAAATGCGTCCTTCATCGCTCATATCCAACTGACTATACCCGACGGTTGTTAAGGTAATCACAGTCATCCAGACTGCGTCAAGGAGCGTCCATGAACCTGCGGGGTTATCTCTTTCCAGCACGGCGTATCCGATTGTTCCGGCGAGAAGCAATCCAACTAGCAGTGTGAAAGCGATGATGATGTTGCGTTGGTAGTTCATCTGTTGGAACAACCGGGGCATGGCGGGGGACAGGCCCCCGCCCTACGGTGAAAAAACGGCTCAGAACTCAGAGAACGTTCGATTTACGCGAGCATGGCGGGGGACAGGCCATCGTCCTACGGTGAAAAAACGGCTCAGAACTCAGAGAACGTTCGATTTACGCGAGCATGGCGGGGGACAGGCCCCCGCCCTACGGGTTAAGGAAAGGTTATTCTTCCGCCGACGCACGCGCGTGGCGGGGGACAGGCCCCCGCCCTACGGGTTAAGGGAAGGTTATTCTTCTTCCGACGCGCGCGTGGCGGGGACAGGCCCCCGCCCTACGGATTGAGGGAAGGTTATTCTTCCTCTTCCGCCTTTTCCTTCTGTTCATCGTCAGCGGGTGCTTCTTCCGCTGCGGCTTCTTGCGCGCTGTTGACAAGGCGGACGTAACCCATGCGGAGTTCATAGAGGGAATTTGCTAGGAAATTCGCCTCCGGTGCGACGAGGTTGCCCTTCGTCTTCTCCTCGAGCAGTTCAAGGCTATCGATGATACGTTTGACTAAAGGGAGACTGACGACAACTTCGTCTGTCTCTGGGTTGTGGACACCCTCCATGTAGAGTTGCGCAGTTGTCACCAGGTCATTGACAAACGTGATAAAGTTCATCGGTGGAAGTTCGTTTATATCTTGAGCCCGCGGTGTATCCATGTCGCTGCTCCTCCCTAGTCGTCATCGTCATCAAAGAGGATGATTTGCGCGAGCAAACTTCCTGCTTGATTGTTGTTGTGCGGTGTTTCGTTCATGGCGAGGAAGATAACGCCGTTGTCGGGTGCCGGGTTGTCGTAACGCGAACCGACGGCGAAGACGGTATCTCCGATTTTCGCGATGAGGGCTCCGATGTTTGTGCCGGGGAGCAGATAGGCGGCACTGCCGGGTGTATTTGCGACACCGTCGGCCCCGCACCATCCTATCCGATTTTGTAAATCGGGAGACCAGGTGCCTTCAGCGTCAATAACGAGTCGTTGTCCTTTTTTCACACGCACGTAACTCTCCTGCCAGACGGGGCTTGGGCGCGCCGTGCGGATAACTGTTAATGCCATTCTGTTTCTCCATAGAGATTGTGGGCTTAATTTTCGATGGGCGCGGTTGGAAACCGCGCCTACGGGTGAACTCACTTCTGCGTAGGCGCGCTTTGAAAGCGCGCCTATCGGTTACTCTGTCTTATCACGAATCGTGATATTTACAATAGCGTCGTCCATGACGATGCTGTCAACTACCTCTATTCCGCTGATGACGGTGCCGAAGATAGTGTAATCGCTATCGACGAGCGTGGTATCTCGGCAGATGAAGAATTGGGAGGCATCGGCGACGCTGGCTCCCTCCTCCTTCGCCATGGCGACAACGCCGCGCGACATTTTCTGCGAGCCGTTCTCTATCGGGAGGGTTTCGTTCATCACAAATCGCGAACCGGCTTGGATGAGAAGCGGTTCCACGCGGTGGAATTTCTCATTCTCGTAATTGTTAAGGTTCGCGTTTTTGATGAAATTCTGCGCAGTTTCGGGTGCGGCCGCAAGGAATTCAAACTCTATCTTGCCCTTCGCTGTTTCAATGACAGCGATGACATTGGTTGGATCGATCGCCGGTTTCGCGGTGGTTTGCACGGTGCCGGTGCCGGCGCGTCTGGCGCGCGGCGCGGGAGCCTTCTTCTCCTCCTGCGTGCAACTCATTAAGAGCGGCAAAAACGAGCAGGCCACAATGAGCAGCGCAGCCAGGAAGCGGCTCTGGGATTGGTTACTCTGCTGTCGCTTGAACATATTTTGACTTCGCCTCCAATCGGATTTTTGTCATGACATCGTCTATCTCCAATAAATCGACGATATCCATGCCGTGGATTACACTCCCGAAGGTGGTGTAATTTCCGTCAAGGTGAGGTTGCGGTTTCAGGCAGATGTAGAACTGACTTCCGGCAGAATTCGGCATGTTGGCCCGAGCCATCGCCACGGTGCCTCTCAGGTGCGGCCGCTGGTTCGGGTCTGTATACTCGTCGATAATGTTCCAACCGGGGCCGCCTGTTCCATCGCCTTTCGGGCATCCTCCCTGAATGATATTCAGCCCATCTTGGTCAACTTTACGGTGGAACGTCAGTCCATCGTAAAACTTCTGTTTGATGAGTTTTGTGAAGTTTTCGACTGCCACGGGTGCGGCATTGGGATAAAACTCAATGACGAATTGGCCTTTGTCGGTTGTGACGACTGCTACTTGCTCTTCCGGCGGTTGATTGCCGCTGGGTGGCAGTGCGCAGCCGACTAGCGTTTGCAAAACAAGAAACAGTAGAAAATACGCAGTTGTTTTCATGAAGATTCCTTAAAACTGAATTTCTCATAGAAGCGCGGTTTGAAACCGCGACTACCCGCGTGGGGAAATCTCTTCCGTAGGCGCGGTTTTCAACCGCGCCTACCCATTCCTGTGGATTAGCGGGATTTCAAACGCGCCCAAGTTGTTGCTAACTTATCGCGTGCATCCACCGCTAGCGCGAAGGGTTGCTCCATATCCGCTAGCAGCTCTTCCTTCGTCAAAGCGTAGTTATACATTTTGATTTCATCAAGCGCGCCGGTAAGAAACCGGCCACTCCCGCCGCGTGCGCCGATGAAAAGCGCATCATCGTTCGGGCTCAACTTGCCTTTACACGCCATATCTGCCTCAAGTTCACCGTCGATGTAAAGCCGAATGGTATCGCCATCCCACGTGCCAGCGAGGAAATGCCACTCGCCATCTTGAATGCTGGGGCCGATGTTTTCGTCGTTGCATGCATCTGGCAGATCGAAGAATTGCAATATGGTGCCGCCGTTATAGAGCGCAGCGAGGTTATACAAGCCCGATACCCAAGCGGCTCCTTTTTCAACGCCGCTCTGGATTGCTTCGCCGCCTTCGATAAACACCCAAAATTCAATGGTGATTGCTTCGACAATGTCAAGGCTAGCGTGGTCTGGGATTTGCGCAGAGGTTTTTCCATCAAACGCCACGGCTTTCCCAAAAACGCCATCGATTAACTTGGGGTTGCCCTTGAAAGTCGCGTCGTTTCCGAATTCGGACACGTCGGCGGCAACGTCTCCGCTCAGTTCATCAAGCGGCAAGTGCAGCACGAGTTCTTGCGCGCCGCACACCGTCACCACACCGATGAACATCAGCGCGCAAAGCGATAAAATAGCTAGCTGTTTCATATGAATCCTCCATCAAATCGTCAATAAAAGTGCTGTTTGGATGTCAACAAGATTAAAATAGCAAAAATGTTAAAAAAAGTCAAGGGTTTATTTTTTTCGGCAGGAGACATTCAATTGTCCTATTTCTTCAGTTACCCTATTTCTGTGGGCTGTGCTCAGGCGAACTCAAACGAAAGAAGGAAAACTCGGTCTGACAGAACTAAGAAAAATCAACTTCATTTGGTATCAGGAGCGCGGCTAGTCCGCACCGTAAGTCCTAAGTTTACTACGCAACGTCTTTCGGCTAATGCCCAAAACCTCCGAAGTCTTCGTCTGATTTTTATTCATGAGTTCGTAGGTATCTAGGATATACTGCTGTTCTGCTTCCGCCAACGTGAGCCCAATCGGGGAAATTTGCTGCAATTGCTCTTCAGATGCCTGAATGTCTTCTGGCGAAGTGCCGACAGTCTGGAGAACTGGTTTCCGAATTTTAACGGGGAGGTGCGTCGGTAAGATAACGTCTCCTTGCGCAAAGACGATTGCACAGACGACGGCTTTTCTCAACTCGCGGACATTCCCCGGCCATGGGTAATTTTCGAGGAGTGCTAAGGATTCGGGTGCGATGCCGCCGACATCTCTCTTCAAGCGTTGGCTCTCTTTTTCCAAAAAGTAATCTACCAACAACGGGATGTCCCCGGCGCGTTCCCGGAGCGGCGGCAAATAGATAGTAAACCCATCCAACCGATGATAGAGATCTTGGCGAAAGGTGCCTGCACTCACCGCTTCCTCAAGGTCGCGGTTAGTGGCAGCCACGAGTCGGACATCCACGCGAATCTTTTTTGAGCCGCCGAGGTGTTCAATCTCACCGCTCTCCACGGCTCGGAGCAATTTGGGTTGAAGGAGAAGGGAAAGTTCCGCGATTTCATCAAGGAATAAGGTGCCCTTGTGTGCCTGTTCAAACTTACCGCGATGCTCTTTGGTGGCACCTGTATATGCCTCGGCATCATGCCCGAACATTTCGTTCTCCATCAGTTCCGATGGAATAGCGGCACAATTGACGGTGACTTTTTGTTCTTGTGCGCGCCGGCTGTTCTGGTGCAAGGCTTCTGCTACGAGCTCCTTGCCGGTGCCCGTTTCGCCTTGAATAAGCACGGAAATAGGCACGTCCGCGAACAGCTCGATTTGCGTGAGGACTTCAAGCATCTGTGGGCTGTTGCCAATGATGCCGGCATAATCGCCTTTCAAGGCATCTCTGGCATTTTTCCCTGTGCTGTTTTTCATCGCTTTTCCTCTCTTTTTATGGGAGATTGCGCCTCCAGCGGGATTCAACTCAAGTGTGCTCTTTTTCGGGAGCGTTGGCCACATTTTGGGAGTATGATAACAGAATTTTTAAAAATGTCAAGGAAAATACCAAAAAAGATTCCGCTAGTGTCACGAAACAATAGG
>PYJE01000021.1:0-4037 GCA_003635305.1 Candidatus Poribacteria bacterium
GCCCACGGGGGACAGGCCCCCGTGCTACGTTCCAAAAAAGGGGTTATGAAACTTCATTAACCGACCCGTCTTTTCGTAAGGCGAGGGCCTGTCCTTCGCCATGCCCCGGCTCACACGGGGGACAGGCCCCCGTGCTACGTTCCAAAGGGGTTATGAAACTTCGTTCAGTCCTGGTGGAAAAATATTTTCTTGACAATTTTTGTGAAAATTGCTACAATAAAGCATGTTTTCGCGCAGAATGGTTATTTTCTTGACAATTTTTGCGAAAACTGTTAGATTTAAGCACATTGACTTTTGCGCATGAGTTTTTCTTGGCGTGCAAGAACAATTTTTTTGATTTCTTTGTAACGCAATTGGCAAGGATTGCGTTTTAAGAGTATAATCGGCTGAAAGAATCCTTGTGAAACGAAAGGAGCAGATTGTTATGGCGCGCCAAACACCCGACGAATCATCAGCTTATGAAGATTTGCAACTCGCGACACTCGCCAAAGAAGGCGACGACATCGCGTTTGAACAACTCTTCAATAAGCACTATAGTTGGGTCTATAGCAAAGCCTACCGTATGCTGGGTAACTACCAAGACACCGAAGAGGTCACCCAGGATGTGTTCATCAAAGTTTGGCAGAAACTGAAAAAGTGGGACACAGCCCAGGGGAGTTTCCAAGCCTGGCTCAATACGGTAGCGCGAAATACGATTATTGACGCGATACGTAAGCGCGACCGGATTCGGGAGGCACCTCTCAGTGGACAACCTGACGATGACGAAGTGCCGCTGAGCCAATACGAGGATCCGCGCCCGGGACCGGATAGACAACTTGAGGCACGCGAAGCTCAGGAAATCTTGGAGAGCGCACTCGCAATGGTGACGAAGCCGAACCATCGCATCGCATGGATGCTGCGGCACCTGGAGGGTTACAGTATCGCCGAAATTGCCCGCATCTTGGATCGGAAGGACGGAACCGTTAAAATCTGGATCTTCCGTTGCACACAGGAATTGCGGCAAATTCTCGTTAACAAGGGAATTCAATGGATCTACTAAGAGCGGTTTCAGCGTCAAGGCGCGCTACGAACGCGCGCTGCTCCAGATCTAGCGTTCCCTATTGGAGGATAAACTCATGCTATTTTTTAGGAAGCGATCCGCCGCATCTCATCACGTCAAGCCTACAGCTGATGAGATGAAAATGGCAGAAATGTTAGAGGCGTATACGTGCTGGCTGAAAAACGAAAAGCTGACACGCAAGCAAAAACGCCTCATGAAGGAACTGCCCAGTGCTGTCGGTTTTCCGGGGTTAAAGCAGATAGTCGACTTCGTGCACTATCAGTTTGAAGAACGGGCTACCGTTACCCCGCGGCCAGGCGCACAGGAAAGTGCCCGCGCGAGAATCCTCGCCGAAATCAGAGGCGAGGCCACGGAACCGGCATACGCCCCGGTAGGAATGGAGCAACCCGTTTACAGTCCGCCGCAAGCGGGCAGCGAGTATACCGACGTGTTGCCACCGATAACAGCGGTGCCGACAGAAGACGAGTTGGCGCAGTGGAACATTGAACTACCTGCCGCCTCGTCCGAAAAAGTCGCCAAGCCTTTTGACACCATTCGCACGCTCTCCCGCATGCATCTGCGGTTCGAGCAGAAGGATGATGCCCTCTACGTCACCGACCTGGGCGGCTCCGGTGCGACTTACGTCGAAGGCGAACGCGTTGAAAAGACCGCGGCCATTCACGAAGATGCCACGGTGGCGTGCGGGAAAGTTACCTTGAAGGTGGTTAACATCGAGCGTTCGTAAATTGCCGAACGCAGGGTGCACGGCATGCACCCTGAAACAGCGTCAGGAGCGACGCAAATTCCCTCGTCCGTATGCGCGCTTTCAAAGCGCGCCTACCTGAGAAATCACGGATTTGCGTCACTCCTAGATGCCGCTGAATGAAGATATGCGATACACCGCCTCACCTGCGCTCTCTCATTTCCAACGCGCCGCACTGTGCTACCAGCAGGCGCGCTACGTTGAAGCAATACACCACTACCTCGCCGGCTTAAAGTTTGACATGACACGGCACCACATCTACGCCGATCTTGCCAAGGCATGCGAGATGGTGGGGGAATGGGATAGGGCATTAACCTATTTAGACATCGCGCTTCAGTTGTGTCCGGATTCGCCCACCGCGCTCCGGCGCAAGGCACGCCTCTTGCAGGAAAAGCACGGCTTTGACGCGCTCATCGGTGAGAGCGGTATCTTACACCGCCCGGAACTGCCGAGTCGCGAATTTCTGAACTGCTTGGAGAAGGACAGAGACGAACTCCAAGATGCGTATCCCGTCTTGCAAGAAGCGAGCAGCGAATATGGACGTAGCGCGCCCCCACGTCACACTTATTGGCGCGCAGACCTGGGCCGCTTCGCGCTCGTCTGTGATGCCGCGATGAGCGCGCAAACGGTGTGGTATATCTCACAACTCATGCGGCGAACCTCCACCGAGGTAGGTAAACTGCTAAGGTTCTATCCCACTAACCCTGTTTCCATCACGATTACCAATACCGGTGGCATTTCCACAGCCCCGCAAAGTCCCCTAC
The DNA here is from genome assembly GCA_003635305.1 of Candidatus Poribacteria bacterium. GTDB lineage: Bacteria > Poribacteria > WGA-4E > WGA-4E > WGA-3G > AGPOR5. Next base: position 2,567 of record PYJE01000021.1, read on the forward strand.
CCCGTTGGGCAAGTGGGTGTTATGATGGACAGATTCGGTTGACATATTGCGCGGAGGCAGGCGAACCAGTGCTCAGCATTCTCTACGCGCTGCTCAGGCATGAGTGGGTGCATCTCTTAATTCACCGGCAGCTGCAGCACCCATGTCCCCGCTGGCTTGACGAAGGCCTCGCGCAACACATTGCCCGTCCGATGTTCCCTTATGAACGGCACTGTTTGCAACAGGCTGTTGAAAACGGCTATCTGCATTCCTTCGCGGTATTGAACCAGCCGTTCAGCTATCTCCCAGCCAAACAACGGAAATTGGCGTATCTCCAATCCCAGGCGATTGTGGAATACCTCGTTCAGCAATTCGGTTTTGCGGAGATTCGCCAACTACTGCGCCGCCTCAACGACGGCGTTCCAATTGAAATGGCACTCGCGCAGACGTTTCGCAAAAAATTGGTAGAAATTCCGTTGGCAGGTTCGTTGTCCCGATGAGCGGCCGCGCGGATATTTCCCTGACTCAACCGTTATGAATAAACTGGATATCGCCATCCTCATCCTTGTCGGATTAGCGGGGCTCAGCTGCTACCGCGCCGGTTTCACCCGTAGCGTCTGGGGGATTTTCTCGCTGGGCGCGGGGTTCTGGACAGCCAGTTACTTTTGGCACAAACTGTCCCCCTACCTCCAACGAGTTATCGAAAATCCCGAAGTGGCGAAATGGGTGAGCATCGTCGCCCTAGTCATCGTCACCGCTATTCTCGTGGATATCCTCTTTGAACGTCTCAGCCGCATCTTTGAAGAAGGCGTTTTAGGATGGTTAAACAGCGTGTTGGGTGTCGGCTTCGGCATCGCTTCAAGTGTTGTCTTGATTGCGTTCGCGCTCATGCTGCTCAAAATGCACGGCGGTGCTGCGTTCAAAACAGAAATCGAGAACTCTCGCTTCGCGCCGCAACTCGTGGCACTCGGACACCGCGTTTGGGAGGCCAGCGAGGCACAGGTGCGGAAGCAGTTGGAGACGGATTAACTTACCATCCCGCCAATTTCAAAAATTCCAACGCCATCAACGTATGTCCCTCCGCGTTCGGGTGCACACCGTCTTGCGTTGTCCACAGGGCCCCGGGGCGCGCAGTGACTGCCTGTTTAAAAGCGGCACTCGTCTGGATAAGCCGCGCGTCAAACTCCTCGGCGAGCCGGTGGATGCTGGCGTTATAGGCATCAACCGCTAACGGACGCGGCACATCAACGTCTTCCGCGACATAGAAAATCTCAAACAGAAAGAGTTGTGCCTGCAGTTCGTCGCGAACACGTTGCAGGATGCGCCGATAGCACGCCTCCCAGCGCGGTAAATAATCTTCGGTTGCAATGCCTTCCGCGTGCTGGCGGCTGGCGTTGTTAATCCCGATTTTCACTGAGAGCCACGCCGGTGCCTCAGCAATAACATCCCTGTCCCACCGATTCTCCAACCCTTCAACGATGTCCCCACCAAT
>PYJE01000021.1:4057-15444 GCA_003635305.1 Candidatus Poribacteria bacterium
CTTGTTGACATAAGCGATGTCGCGTTCTGGGTATTTCGCAGTGATGAGCTCCGTTATTTTGCGGACGTAGCCGTGTCCGAGAGGCGCGTGCGCATCCCGCCGCCCGCAATCCGTAATGCTGTCTCCGATGAAAAGCACCTTCTCACCAGACTGAAATAACAAATTATTCACAAAAATTCTCCTGTATGTGCTATAATGATTCAACGGAAGTTTACCACATTTCAACTTCGTTTGCAAGAATTCCATGCCCGCGTTGACAGCGGTACCGTTTCCGTGTTATACTTTAGCTGCCAGGAGGCGCATCATCATGATTTCCACCAACGAGATACAAGCCACCTGCGATGACATCGTCCGCGAATTCGCACCACTCCAAGTCATCCTCTTTGGCTCTTACGCGTATGGCACACCGACGGAAGACTCCGATGTCGATATCCTCGTCGTGATGGCATTGCTGCAATCGGAGATACGGCAACAAGAGTTGGAAATGAAAACACGCATCCCCACGCGGTTTCAACTAGATTTGCACGTCCGGTCCCCCGAGGACATTGCTTATCGCGTTTCGCATAATGACTGGTTCCTGCGCGAAGTCTTCGAGAAAGGTGCCGTGCTTTACAACAAACGAGACACGCCGCCGAACAATGGCAGGGTGCACCTTGCCGAAAAAGCCTTAGTGCCGGTATGGGAGGAAAACGGTTTTATCAATCCGTTGACGATGGAATTGGTGCATAAGGCTGAAGGAGATTACATTACGGTGCAATCAATGCTCCCGCAGATAGGCACCCGAACTATTCCGGATATTATCTGTTTCCACGCGCAGCAGTGCATTGAAAAGTATCTCAAGGCATGGCTGCAGGAAGCAAACATCCGCGCACCGAGAACACACGACTTGAACGAATTGCTGGCTCTGAGCGTGCCATCGCGCCCCGAATGGCACAGGTGGCAACGCGATTTCGCGGCGTTTGGAAAATACGCGGTGGATGGCCGGTACCCGGCGTATTTTGCGACATCGGCAGATGTTGCACACGCGGCGCGCATCTGCGAAGTAGCCCGCGATGCAATTCGCGCTGTGTTGGAACTCTCCTCCCACATATAACGCGAAACGCACCGCTATAGTTTGGAATCGCCTGCTTCCGAACAAGTTAAACTCGGACGAGTTCGCCCTACTTCATGGTAACCAAGACGATGAAAACACAAATCGGCGTTCTTCACGTCATCACAGATACAACGCTTCAATCCCGATTCACGCACGCGCAACTCGCGGAACTTGCAATTACCGGCGGCGCGGACACGGTGCAGTTTCGGCAGAAAATAGGCACGACGCGCGAATTGGTGCAAACGGCACAAGAGATGCAAGCCATTTGCGCACAAAACGGCGTGCCTTTAATTATCAATGATCGTGCCGATATTGCGTTGGCAGTCGGTGCGAAAGGCGTGCACTTCGGACAAGACGACATGCCTGTCGCCATCGGTAGACGCATCCTTCCCGCGGAGAACATCATCGGTGCTTCGGCGCGAACCGAAGAGAAAATCCTCGCCGCGATTTCGGAAGGTGCGGACTATATCGGATTCGGTCCGATTTATGGAACCACCTCGAAACCAGATGCGGAGAATGCCAAAGGGCTCGCGCGGCTTCGCCGAATGTGCGAGATTGCGAGGTGTCCGGTCATCGCAATCGGCGGGATTACGGTAGACACGGCGGCGGAGGTAATTGGTGCCGGCGCACACGGTATCGCTGTCATCTCCGCGGTGTGCGCGCATCCGGAACCGCAGGTTGCGACGGCGGCACTGCTCAGCGAAATTCAGAAAGGACAACATGAACCATCTCAATAACATCGCACATCTCACGGCACAATTCAGAGAGCCAGACCAGGTTTACGAACCAGATCTGAGCAAAATCGAAGAGGCGTTCGTCCAGAAATTATGGCATACGCAACGCTTCTTCAATGCCAATCTAGAGGCGATTGACAGACGCACCGTTCGGGTGCTGAAACCCGGAACGTGGAATCACGGCGAGGGCCCCGATTTCCTGCATGCCGAAGTAGAGATTGCTGGCAAGTTGCACGTCGGCGATGTGGAGATTCATGTCAGCTCTTCGGAGTGGTATGCGCACAAACACCATCTCAACCCCAGATATAACCGCGTTGTCCTGCATGCTGTCTTCTTCAACGACGATTTCAATTTGCGGACGCGGCTTCAAAACGGGAAACGGGTGCCGACGCTGGAGCTCCTCAAGTTCATTGATGCGCCTACCGGAGATCTGTTCGATCAGGCGCAGCAAGAGAAGGCGGATGCCGCTGATTACTGCCGAGTAACGGGACATGAACTCAACGTTGAGGGAATCCGCGGCGTTTTTGATTCGCTAGGCCGGGAACGGTTTTTGGAGAAAGCGGAAGCGATACGCCTGTTGCGAACGCGGCTCGATTTCGAGCAGCTGCTCTACGAAGGAATAATGGAAGCGTTGGGTTACCGCGAAAACAGCACGCCGTTGCGCGAGTTGGCACAGCGCGTGCCGTTCGCTGATTTCAACACCAAATCCGAATGGGAGATCCAAGCCATCTTATTTGGCGTTGCAGGATTACTCCCTTCACAACTGGAGGAACCACTGCCGGTCCAGACGGTTGAGCATCCATTTATCGCGGCGTTAGAGGCATTGTGGAGTGCATCGAACTACGGGGCCCGCACAGAACAGATGTCGGCATCCCGCTGGCGATTCGGCAAAATCCGTCCGTTTAACTATCCTACCCGGCGTATCGCCGCGATTAGCCGACTCATCCATCACTGCCAAGGCAGTTTAATGATGCACTTTTTGCCCACCTGCGAACGTTCTGTCACCGCGGATACACCGCGTTTGCTTCGCAATATTCAGCGGGAACTCTTGGCACGTCTCACGCTTGAACCGGATGGATATTGGGAAACCCATTCCAACTTCGGGCGCGCTGTCGGCAAAGCGGCACTCATCGGGAAAGGCCGCGCGCTGGACATTATCATCAACAAAATCTTGCCGGTGGCCTATGTTTGGGCGGTTGAAGCGGGGAGCCAGGGACTGCAAGAGGCGATTTTACACCTTTACAGCAGTTACGCGAAGTTGCAAGAAAACGCAATTCTTCGTAAAATTGCGGCGCAAATCTTCACCGAAGCACAGCCAATGAAGGCTGTAATCAGAACGGCAAAAACGCAGCAGGGTGCAATCCGACTCTATAAAAATTACTGCGCAGATCAGCTCTGCGATTTGTGCCCTATCATTGAACACGATGCAATCCTTGCCAACCCCGTATTGAGTCCCTAGTGCGAGGGCCTGTCCCTCGCAATCTCGCAAGCAAGGCGAGGAAGGAATAGAACGTGGCATCCGAAGTGAACCCGCAAGCTAACTCGTTGACAGACGAATCCTATTGGACAACCCTCTGGGATGGACAGCAGCATAAGGTGCGGCATTTGCGGTGGGCCTATGTGGCAAACCGACAACTCGCCAAACTTTTTCAGCGCGCATTGATGGATTTTGGAAAGCCTGCATTCGCCAGCACCGGAGGCGGGGTTTGTAACCCCGCAACCTCTGCCAAGCCGAAGCTCGTTGAACTCGGCTGCGCCGATTCGTTATGGCTACCTTATCTCGCGCGGAACTACAACGGAGACTGCTACGGTGTCGATTTCTCGGAAGTAGGATGTCAACTCGCGCAACGCAACCTGGCCCTCGCCGGTGCGGAAGGCACAATCGTCTGCGAGGATATGTTCGCCTTTATCAAAACGCACAGAGAGGAATTCGACTTCGTCTATTCCATGGGCCTAATCGAACATTTCACCGAACCGCAAGCGATCTTGGCGGAGATGCGCACCCTTCTCAAACCGAGGGGGACGATGCTCACCGTCATGCCGAATTTGCGAGGGATGTATACGCCTATCGCGCGCGTCGCGAGCCCGAAACTCCTCGCGACACATCAAGTGATTACGCCGCCCGAACTTGCCGCAGCGTTACGAGACGCTGGATGTCACGTCACAGAGTTCGGCTACACAGGCGGCCCACTGAAGCTGAGCGTTGTCGATTATTCACCGTGGCGCGCGGTTATCGGGAAGTGGGGACATGAAGTGTTGTGCAAGTGCGTCAATCTGACAGATATTGTCATCGGGAATTTACTAGCCGGCATGCGTATCCCGAATCAGCAGCTCACCTCGCCGTATGTTTATGCAATTTGTTTGAACCAGGATGAACAAGATTAGTAGGATTAACAGGATTACATATATTTTGAGGGACTTGTCCCTCACAAAAAAATGGGAGGTATCTCATGAAAACGTTATGTGTCTTAGCAATTGCGCTGCTTTGCATTTCCATCGCCGCTGCAGAGGAAACCTTCTTTTCTGCACTGGAGAGCCAAGCAGAAGTCGAAAAAGAGGGCGGCACCGTCGATGGCGGCAGCTTCGCCCCCGGGAAATTTGGCAACGGGTTTGTCAGCGAAGAGGTAGGCGATGTCATCCACTTTCCGGTGGAAGACCGGTTCGTTAACCTTGATGAAGGCACCGTTGAACTCTGGGTAACGATGGGGATGGATGCCAAGGAGATCACCGGTGAACTTTTCTTATTTATGACTTACAAACGCGGTACCGATGCAGTCTTCGTGCAGTTTGACAACGGCGGCATCGCGCGCATGCGCATCAAAAGTGCCGGCTCGTGGTTCAACGCCGATAGCTCACCGCTCAATTGGAAAAAAGGGGAGCATCACCACATGGCCGGCACCTGGGGTCCGGCCGGTTTGAAACTCTACCTAAATGGCGAATTAGAGGGGGAGCACGATTTCAAAAAAGGACCGGCGGTGTTTGCGGAAACCTTTGAAATCAACAACGCTTCGCCGCCAGATCCCAAGTTTCCAACCAACTGCGTCGTCGATGGGCTTCGGATTTCTGACCATCAGAAGGAAGTCGATGAGTTTATCATGGATGATCCGGCACCCGTCCAGCCTATCGGAAAATTGACGACAGTTTGGGCGCGGATTAAGAAATAAACGTTGCTTCATCCCGTAGGGCGAGGGCCTGTCCCTCGCCATGAATCGGGCGGCCCCATCGTAGGGCGAGGGACAGCCCCTCGCCATGCAATAATAGACGTTGCTCTATCCCGTAGGGCGAGGGCCTGTCCCTCGCCATGCAACGGGCTCAGGCGGTTTTAATCCAAGGAGAAAAAATGTTCAAACAAGAGAACCCCCTCTTCACAGCGGGGACAGAAGGGTATCACACCTACCGTATCCCCGCGCTTGCTTTGTCCACTCAAGGAACGCTGCTCGCGTTCTGTGAAGGGAGACGCACGGGCGGCGGTGATTCTGGCGACATCGATATTGTGCTGAAGCGCAGTTTTGATAACGGCGAAACTTGGCAACCGATGCAAATCGCTGTCTCCACAGGAAGCGATACCGATGGCAACCCGGCTCCTGTCGTTGATAGAAACACCGGCACAATCTGGCTGCTTTTCTGCAAAAATCTCGCCGATGGCGCGGAAGGGAAGATTATCGCCGGCGATGCGCCTCGCACCGTCTGGGTAACCTCCAGTACTGACGATGGAGAAACGTGGGAAGAACCGAAGGAAATTACGGACACGACGAAGGCTGAAGGGTGGACATGGTATGCGACAGGGCCGTGTCACGGCATTCAGTTGGCAAACGGCAGATTAGTCATTCCGTGCGATCACGTCGTTGGAAATTCGCGAAACTACGCCGAGTCTGGTTTCTCGCATCTCATCGTCAGCGATGATGAGGGTGAGACGTGGCGCATCGGCGGCGTAGCGCAACCCGGCACCAACGAATCGGTTGTCGTTGAGACAGTGGAGGGGCACCTCTATTTCAACTGCCGCAACTACGTCGCGCCGAAGCGGCGCGCTTACGCGTGGAGCAACGACGGCGGCGATACGTTCACAGAATTCGGATACGCCGAAACCCTCGTTGAACCTATCTGTCAAGCCAGCATGGTCCGCTATACTGATGCCCGAATACACGACAAGAACCGCATCCTTTTCTCTAACCCAGCGAGTGAGACTCGCGAACGGATGACGATTCGCATCAGTTATGATGAATGTCGGAGTTGGAGTAAGGGGAAAGTCCTGCACGCCGGTCCCGCCGCTTACTCAGAGCTCTGTATCACATCCGATATGCAAATCTGTTGCCTCTACGAACGTGGTGAAACGCGGCCCTATGAGACATTGTCATTCGCCAAGTTCGATCTGGCGTGGGTGACAGATGGAGAGGACGCGCTGGCCTGAGCAGATTACCTGAGCAGATTACCTGAGCAGATTACCTGAGCAGATTACCTGAGTCGGTAGGCGCGGTTTTTAACCGCGCCTACTTGAGGTAGAAACCCATGGCATTCAGCGATTTCAAAGAAATCCCAGAAGTCCAAGCCCAATTCAGGATTAGGCATCGGCGACAAGCCTTCGTCGGCGGTGAACCCTTAACCCCATCGGAGCAGTTCCTGCAAGAACTCGCTTTTACAAGGCAACATATCGATGTTCTCGCATCCGAGGCAGCGAAGTGTCAGGCACTGATCTATCCGATTTTACGGGAAGTCTACAAGGCATACGCTGAAGACTACGTGCTTTGGATAGGAAAATCCATTGCTTACGATGACATATTGAGCGGCACGCCAGATTACTTCGTCTCCACCAGATCGGAATTGGGTCCGCGCGTTGTCGGAAGCCCGCTAATCATGCTAGTTGAGGCGAAGAAGAACGATTTTGAGATGGGCTGGGGACAATGCCTCGCCGAATTGGTAGCGGCGCAAAAAATCAATGCCGATGCAGATTTTCCGGTTTATGGCATCGTCACCGATGGCGACCGGTGGCAATTTGGACGACTAGTCAACGATACATTTACCGAAGAGCCAATGTCCTTCCTCTTACAAGATTTGCCTGCACTTTTCGGTGCAATTGATGCTGTCTTCAAAGCTGCAACGGAAGCCGTGGTTGAATGAGCGTTGTCGCGAAGTCTGTAAGGGTGGATGGACAGATGTCTATCGCCGCCCACAACACCGCGCCTACCGGCATCTTACGTCTACCGCACATACTCTTCGCCGCGGTGTTCCGCAATCCAGGTCTTCAGCGGCACGTCTGCATCCGTCGGTTGCCACCAACCTTTAATATCCACACCGTCGCCAAGCAATTGCCGCCGAATCGCATCGCACTTGGCGAGGACATCAGGCGGCATGAGGTTGTAATCCAAGCCGCGCAGCCACCGATAACTATACCCCATGAACAGGACTTTCCGAGTGGCATCGGAGTAATTTCTGCCGCGCGAGTGCCACATCCGCCGGTCGAACAGCACCGCTGTCCCGCGTTTCACCAGCAAATCCATGGCCCCGTCCGGGTCTCCCTCTGCATCGCTTTGTGGCGGGCGCGTGTCAAGTTTGTGGCTTCCCGGAATAATGCGCATCGCACCGTTGTCGCGATGCGTGACATCGCTCAGCCAATAACTCACCTTCAGCGAGAGGCGCGGGTGAGGACGCTCCATCTCTGGAACCGGTCTGCCGCCATCCTGATGCCAATGCGCCGCTTTGCGGATGCGCGGCGCATCGGCAGGCTCCGGCGGATACATGATGAGATGAGAGATGTAAAGTTGGATGTTCCAGCCCAAGATATCCCACAGCAGCGGGAACACCTTCTTGTTATCCAATAGTTCAAGGAAAATGTCGTCTTCAATAACGGTGCGGAACTTGGACAGCAATGCGTGCGGCGCGAGGGCTTGCGTCGCACGCTCTTCGGCATCAATCCGGTCTGCGACTTCTTCCAGCGCGTCCACCATTTCCGGTGCCAAGGCGTTCTCCACAATGAGATAGCCTTCGTCGTTGAACGCTTTAAGTTGTTCGTCTGTGGCGCAGTATTCAAGCCAAGTTGTGTCCATAGTTATTTACCTTTCGCGCGTTTGCAAAGCGCGCCTGCTTCTTCGGAAACGTAGGGCGAGGTCCGTCCCCGCCGCGCCTTCCTTTACAAGGATTTTTAATCCTCAACGCGTTCAATAATCTCTCCCGTCTCCAAATCTCGGAAAATACGCTTCATTCTGCCATCGGGCATCCGCTCGTTTTTGAGGAGCGCGTATCGGGAATCAGCATCCGCATCTGTCGCATCGGCATCGGCGGCGACAGCCTTGCCGCGCCATTCTTCCAGTTTAACCGGCTCCCACTGCTTCGATTTCGCCGAGGCATAGCAGGCATCGATGATGGCGTTCACGACGTAGCCATCATAGAAAGTCTCAAGTGGCTGTCTGCCTTCGTCCATGGCGTTGAACATATCCACGAACATATCGCGATAACCGAGTTCTGCAACTTCATCACCGACTGGGAACAGCCATCCGGTATCACTTTCCGCTTTTTCGGCGACATAGCCGCCTTGTCCGACCGCGGTGAACATCTCAAACCCGGTGCGGAGCCAGTGGTTGAGCCAAATCGTGCCTTCGCTGCCGGAGACTTCATCGCGTAGATCCATGCCGCCGCGGAATGCCCAACCGACTTCAAATTGTCCCATCGCGCCGCTCTCAAACCGAATGAGCCCGATGCCGTGGTCTTCCGCATCGATAGGATGCACGAGGGTATCTGCCCAGCACATCACCTCAACCGGGCGGTTGTCCTTGCCAACGAAGTTGCGGACAATCTCGATGCAGTGGCATCCCATATCAACGATAGCACCGCCGCCTGCCTGCTCCAAATCCCAGAACCAGTCGCTGTGGGGGCCGGGATGTGTCTCGCGGGAACGCACCCACAGAATCTTGCCGATCGCGCCGTTTTGCACCGATTCTAACGCCTTGAGGGTTTTCGGCGGATAAACCAGGTCTTCAAGATATCCACCGAAAACGCCGGCGTTTTCGACGATATCCAACATCTTTTTCGCCTCTTCGGCGGTGCGGCCGAGGGGTTTCGTGCAGAGGATTGCCTTCCCTGCCTCGGCGGCGCGTTGCACCGCTTCCAGATGCAAGTTATTCGGCAAACCGATGACGACGACATCCGTTTCGGGATGGTTAATTGCTTCGCCCAGGTCTGTCGTCGCGTGCGGGATGTTCCACTCTGCGGCGAACGCGTTCGCGCGCTCCTCGCGGCGGGAATAGACGACATGCACCCGGTCCGCGCCGCGCTGGTTGTGGAGCGTCATCGTATAGAACATCCCGATGAGCCCGGTGCCGAGCATGGTGATTTTATGGTTTTTGGGTTGTGACATACGTTTCTCCTATAATCCTATAGGCGCGGTTTCAAACCGCGCCTACCGGAGTTTGTCTTTCGACTACTCCGGTGAATAGCCGACAATGACTCCCCAATCATCTACCGCCCAACAGTGGGCCTTGTCCGTAGCGGATACCGCTTTAAACGTCCCGAATCCATTGCCGACTTTGGTGGCACTCCACGTTTTACCGCCATCAGTGGTGTGTAAAATGGAATTGTAAGCACCGACAGCCCATCCCACCATCGCATCGACAAAGACGATGTCGTGCAGGTCATCTTCGGAGCCGGTCGACTGCTGCACCCAGGTTTCACCGCCATCGCTGGTGTGCAGGACTAGGCCCTCTTGCCCGCAGAGCCAGCCGGTGTTAGCGTCAAGGAAGTGGATGCCGAACAGGTTGTTATCAAAACCCGCGTTCCGCTTTTCCCACGTCTCACCACCATCGGCAGTGTGGAGGAGCGTTCCGAAAGAGCCGACAATCCAACCTTGCGTCGGGGAGACGAACCAGATATTCTCAAGGTTATTGCGGGTTTCGCCGACGCGAGCGCGCTGGGAACTGCCTATCCACGTCTCACCGCCATCTGTCGTCTTGAGAATAGTATTCTCTGAACCGGCGATGAAGCCGACCTCGGTGTTGAGCATCTGAACCCCCATCAAATTGGCGCGCATCGGACGCGGCCGCTGGTTCTGACCTTGGCCACTCGCAGCATTCCGAGCCATTTTCCGCGCCCACGTTTTGCCGCCATCCTCGGTTTTCAGGATAGTGCCTCTGCCACCGGTAATGTAGCCGACGTTTGCATCAACAAAGTAGATATTGTAGAGTGCGGGGGAACTGCCACCACCGAAACCTCCCGGTGGTCCGCCGCCACCCCCGGGCCGCCGTCTGCCACCGGGTGGACTCATATCCACTTCCATTTTAGTCCAGCTTGCACCGCCATCGGCTGTCACGAGGATTAAGCCGCCTTGTCCGACGACCAGGCCGTTTTGGGCACCAGTGAAATGCACATCGTGTAGCATGGTCCCCATGCCGTTTTCGTCAATGACTTCATGCTGCTGGTGCCACTTGGCATCGGCGGTTGCTTGCGCGAATAAGAACACAACGCCGATAGCGAGGGTGAGAAAAGTGATAATCGTTCTTCGCATGGTAATCTCTCCTATTTTTTCGTGGGTGGATATAGAAATCCGCTCTTACAAGTTGCCGCCGGTAGACGTGCTTTGTCAGCGCGCTTTCCCAGCGTGCGCGGTGATAAACCGCGCCTACGGGGTTCGTGTCGCGTCTGTCCTAAGACTTCTCTTAGGTAGACTGAAACGCGTCGTAAATCCGACGCGCTTTCGCTTCAACTTCCGCTAAATAGCTTGGACCGATTCGTGCCTCATAAAGTTCGGTGAGTTCGCCGCTTGTTTCGCCGAACGCCTTCGCAAAACGTTGGCAGTCCGCTCTGTCCACACCAGAGGCGTAAGCCTTCGTCTTCGCATCCGTGCCAGATTTGCGCACCTCTACGAACTTGTCCCGGAACTTCAGATAAGTTCCATCGCCGACGAAACGGACATCTTCCAGCGTCGTGAAATCGAGTGCTGGTAGTGCATCGGCAAAAAGCTCGCGCGCCTGTTCCAGATCGATTTTCCCTTCGTGCAGCGCGATGGCGATGCCGAGGAAGAAGATATCGTTCTTATCGCGTTTTGCTTCGCCTTCTTGCTTCGCTGCGCGAAGTTTCTCGGGGTCTGGTTCAGACTCGTTGTAGTAGGTGATTTCCTCGCGCACATCATACGTCGCCGTGATGCGGTTCGCTGTGAAAACGTCGGCGAGATAGTCCGATAGCGCGATGCCTTCCTGTTTGCAACGCGCTGCGAGTGCAGTAACCAGCACCATCGCCTCCCCTGCCGACTTTTCACGCATCGCCAATGCAGTGCGGCCGCCTTGACTCCGAATGAGTTCTTCGGGACCGGTAATCATCCCGCTACTCTCTTCACCGGCGAAGATGAGCCTCGGTTGCACGCCGAGGGAAACCGTTTGTCCGTAAACATCTTCCACAACCACAGGTGCATCCGCATCCGCAGCGAGTCGCGCCTCGACCTTCCTCAGCATCGCGGCGATTTCTTTGAAACCGACCGGGACGTTCAGCACCGCAACGCCGTTAGCGGCGGCCCACTGATCCCAGGCGAGCGCGGAGGGTGTCGTCTTAATCATGAAGCGGGGATGATTCTCCCAAAG
>PYJE01000021.1:15464-16377 GCA_003635305.1 Candidatus Poribacteria bacterium
GCAGATTACCTGAGTCGGTAGGCGCGGTTTTTAACCGCGCCTACTTGAGGTAGAAACCCATGGCATTCAGCGATTTCAAAGAAATCCCAGAAGTCCAAGCACAATTCGGGATTAGGCATCGGCGACAAGCCTTCGTCGTCGGCGAACCCTTAACCCCATCGGAGCAGTTCCTGCAAGAACTCGCCTTTACAAGGCAACATATTGATGTTCTCGCATCCGAGGCAGCGAAGTGTCAGGCACTGATCTATCCGATTTTACGGGAAGTCTACAAGGCATACGCCGAAGACTACGTGCTTTGGATAGAAAAATCCATTGCTTACGATGACATATTGAGCGGCACGCCAGATTACCTCGTCTCCACCAGATCGGAATTAGGGCCGCGCGTTGTCGGAATCCCGCTGATTATGCTAGTTGAGGCGAAGAAGAACGATTTTGAGATGGGCTGGGGACAATGCCTCGCCGAATTGGTAGCGGCGCAAAAAATCAATGCCGATGCAGATTTTCCGGTTTATGGCATCGTCACCGATGGCGACCGGTGGCAATTTGGACGACTAGTCAACGATACATTTACCGAAGAGCCAATGTCCTTCCTCTTGCAGGATTTGCCTGCACTTTTCGGTGCAATTGATGCTGTTTTCAAAGCTGCAACGGAAGTTGAATAAGCGTTGTCGCGAAGTCTGTAAGGGGGGATGGACAGATGTCTGTAGCCGGTCACACCACCGCGTAGGCGCGGTTTTAAACCGCGCCTACCGGCATCTTACGTCTACCGCACATATTCTTCACCGCGATGTTCCGCAATCCAGGTCTTCAGCGGCACGTCTGCATCCGTCGGTTGCCACCAACCTTTAATATCCACACCGTCGCCAAGCAATTGCCGCCGAATCGCATCGCACTTGGCGAGGACATCAGGCGG
>PYJE01000021.1:16397-18703 GCA_003635305.1 Candidatus Poribacteria bacterium
ACTCCGAATGAGTTCTTCGGGACCGGTAATCATCCCGCTACTCTCTTCACCGGCGAAGATGAGCCTCGGTTGCACGCCGAGGGAAACCGTTTGTCTGTAAACATCTTCCACAACCACAGGTGCATCCGGATCTGCAGCGAGTCGCGCCTCGACCTTCCTCAGCATCGCGGCGATTTCTTTGAAACCGACCGGGACGTTCAGCACCGCAACGCCGTTAGCGGCGGCCCACTGATCCCAGGCGAGCGCGGAGGGTGTCGTCTTAATCATGAAGCGGGGATGATTCTCCCAAAGTCCTGCCGCCTGGAGCTGCTTCGTGTGGAAGTCCATCAGCATCAGGAACGCTTGGTTCGGCGTGTAAATCGTTAAGAGGCGATTTTCGTCCAAGGTTAAAAATTCCACGCCTAACTGCGCTAGTGCATCGGCGCGCGCGACTTCTTCTATTTCACAGACGATGAGCCTGTCGCCGTCCGGATCGGTTGCCTCAATTACCGTGCCAATCGGCTGTTCTTTCAGTTTGTCGCCGTAGTTTACTGATTTGAGGACATCAGGGATGCTGAAGTCACATCCCAAATCATAAAATTCCGCCGCGCCGGTTTTCGGGTTCCGATTCAATTTGCCGATGTTGTGATAGAGCGGATCTGGTTCAACGTGGAGCCACTTCACAGAATCTGCGATGCGCAGCCGCTCAAAGATGGCATGCATCGGAGGATACATGCACCCACCGACGCAATCCACGACAATAGGCGGCTTCTCTTCACGGATGAGTTTCAGATTCGCCTCCCTCGCGACTCCCGTTTTGAGATAGTCCAGATACGGCTTCACGCCGTTATGAAGTTGCTCCATTCGTTCAAAATCGATGTGCTCATCGTCCACCGCGCTGAACGTGATAGCGTAACCTCGCGCCTCGGCGGTTTTGAGAATCTCCTCGATTTTGTTGACGAACCGCATCGACTCTTCGGGGAGATACTGGCCGCCCTGACTGTTGAGGTCCTTCGTGGCGTTTTTCGTGCTGACCGAGTGGCTAGAGGTGACATGCTCGCCGCCATCTAAATCGAACATAAAGATAAGGAAGGATGCCATCCAGATGGGCATTTCGTATTGGCGCGAAGTGTCCAATAACGTCCTCGGGGCATTCCCCTCTCTCTGCGTAGTTCCGCATGTTGCGTCCCTGGCCCCCAGGTTTTCGTCCTGAAAGGCTTTTGACACATAAGTGCGGATGTCCTGCGCCGCCTGAATGCGCGCGATGAGCTCGACATATTTTTGCGAGTTATAGCGCGATTCGCAGGCGGCAAGCTTCTCGATAGGTTTTCCATCCGCCGTTTCTTTAGCGACGAGACTCTTTCCAAGCGTTGCCAAGGCGATGCCGACTTGGTTAATCGGAAAGCGCGTGTCCCACGGGTATAAGATATTCTGCGGACCGCGGATGCCAGCCGTTGACACTCGCGCCTCCTTCGCGTAGTTCCGAAACCACTCCCACAAATTCAGGCGTTCAACGCTCTCTTTGTCAAGCCAAAATGTGAACGCCTCCGGCTTATCCTGTGGAAACAGCGGTTCTCTGAGCTCCGGCGGTGTGTTCTCTTCAACGACAGCGCGGAGTTTTCGTTCGGTCAGGTCTCTCTTTTCTTTGTAACCTTCGTCAACTGCGATAATCATCAAAATCCTCTTTATCATCATGATTTCTGGCCGGTAGGCGCGCTTTCAAAGCGCGCCTACCGGGCTTTAGTTTCTGCGTCAATCATCACTATTTTATCACATTTTCGTATTTTTGGCGCGAAAAAATTGCAGGACGATTAATCCGTTTTCTGAAAGGATTTTCCTCCGTGCGAAACAACCTGACTTATTTTTTTTATCTTCATGTAAACTTGCCCTACAGACGCGAGAGGAATCAAATGGGTTGGGTATCCGATAACGTCAGGAAAACGCGCGTGACGCGCGATTTCGGCGTTTTTTTTGGGGAGCACCTGCACATTGCAAAAAAAAACCGACCGGATGCTGCAGAAAAACATGTTTGAGATCAGGCGATCTCAAACTACAGAATAAGCAAAAAATCGACCGGATGCTGCAGAAAAATGGCAAAACAGGTGCCAGTTTCTCGCAAAAAGAGTGAAAAGCGGACTGCTGATTCAGACGAAGGGGGATTTGACACTGACGTGGGGTCGGTTGAAACGTGATGCTAACTAGGAAAAATGAAAATGTGCGCAGACTGGAACGGAGAGTCAACGGCTCCAATCCAGTATGGGCTCTGCGCACATATTAATTATACCACATTTTGCAACCGAATGCAAGTTAATTGTAAAAAATCAGAA
>PYJE01000022.1:0-2225 GCA_003635305.1 Candidatus Poribacteria bacterium
GCCTGCGTCCACACCCGCGGGTGCGTATTCGACACGACAACACTCGGCACGTTCGGGTTCATCGGCGCGGCTACTTTGACAACCAGATTTGTGAATTCCGACACCTGCTGAGGCCGGAAAACGGTAGGTTTATCCAGTGCCTTCGTGACATGCGGTTTCACCTGAACAGGTTCAGAAACAACCGTGCGCTGCGGCGATACGGATGGCCTAACTGGTTCTCGGATAACGGGCTCTCGCACTATCGGCGGTTTCGGCGGCTCCGTTTCAAGAAACCCAATGTCAAAAACATCCACGAAATAGTCGGTTTGACTGATGAGGTAGAGCCCAGCGATAAGCGCGATGACGAAGTGTAACACCAGTGATGTCATCAGCGCGCTTGCAGTTCTTTTCGCACTCATGTTTTTGTCCTCCAAAAGAGGTTTGCGCGTCTTAACGCGCGGGATTATAAAACTTATTGCAAAACTATTAGCAAATTCTATGCCAATACATTCCTGCCGAAAATCGGTGAAATTACCCCAAAAGGGGCAAATGCGTTTTCACGCTGCACGAAAATGTGCGATGTGGACGAGATGCTGATTTTTTAAATGGGAGAGACGCAGCGGCGACTTTGGAAGAGGCGCAGACAACGCGCTTCCCAGTTAGCGCGGTTGCAAACCGCGCCTACCGGGGGGACATGACGGCATCCGCATCAGAGGACAGACGCAGCGGCGACATCAGTAGGCGCGCTTTCTAAGCGCGTCTAAGTCAGCGCGGTTGAAAACCGCGCCTACCAGGGGGAACATGAGGGCATCCGCGACAAATGAGAGACGCAGCGGCGACTTCGGTAGGCGCGCTTTCTAAGCGCGCGCACAAGTCAGCGCGGTTGAAAACCGCGCCTACCGGTTTTGATTTTCGGTTTCCAGACCTGCATTATTTTTTTTACTGTTTTTTGGGGCCTTTTGCGCCAAAATCACGTCTATAGGTGTTAAAAGCGGGGATAACGAAAAAAAGTTGGCGCACTTTGCAAAAAATGTCCCACAATGAGCGTTTCATCGCGAGGCCTTTCTCCTTGGTAGGCGAGTTCTCCCGGTCTTGACACCCATGAACTATCGGGACCGGGAGAACCCGCCCACTATCGGGACCGGGAGAACCCGCCCACGGGAAGAATGTCGTCCTCACCAAAAAGGGACGCAAATGCCAGAGCCCCCACCGGTAGGCGCGGTTTGCAACCGCGCACAGGAGATTAGAAGAAGGTTACGCATGAACTTACTACTGAAGATTGCCTGCGGTGTGGGCATCGGATGTGCGGTGTGCCTATTTTTCGTGTTCATCATCCGAGCACCTGATGCGCAAGAGAAACCCGCAGGCGATGCTATCACCACACAATCGGAGTCCAGTGAGGTGAAGCAAAAAGCTGCGATGCCACAACGCACACGCGTCCGCGCCCGGCAACGCCAAACCGACTTCGGCGAGAACGAAGCGTTTTATCGTGTTATCATTGACAACAATATTTTTCGGCCCCTCGGCTGGAAAAAGCCGAATGAGAAACCGTCGTATCGCTTGCTCGGCACCGTTGTCGACACCGACCCCGCGATAGCACAGGCGATTCTGCAAGAAACGCGGGCGAACCGCTATTACTTCGTCACCGTCGGCGAGAAGGTAGGCGATGCAACGGTGAAGGATATTCAACCGAAACAGGTTGTCTTGGACGAAGAGGGAAAGGCGATAACGCTGAAGGCAGGTTCGCTGCAGTTCCTCACGCAGTCACGTTCGCGTAGTGGTTTTGAAGAGCGCGCGAACGTGGATGCCAAACCGAGTAGCGAAGGCGAAAAAGCCGTGGTGAGTCCCAATCGGAACGTCGTGCGTCCGAACAGACAGCCCGGCAGATTTGAGATGAGCGGGAAGATAGCTGAGAAGTTTCGTAACGCTTCGCCGGAAGAACGGCGAAAGATGATAGAACAAGAATTCCGCAAACGCTAAAGGAGGAATCTCATGAAAACCCGTTTTTTTTCAATAGTTCTCGGCGTAGGCCTCGTTTGCCTGATTGGCGTGGTCCTCTTTGTCATATCGCGTTCCCAAACGGAGGCACCGATTGCGCCTGAGGGCATCACCCTAACGGCGACGCGCCAAACGGAGGGGCCAACTGTCAGCGCGACCGAGGAAGTTGTGAAAGTGCCACAGTCCGAGAAGGAGCCCGCTCTATCTCCCGAACAGACAGCGAAAATGGACGCTGTTAAACAGGAGCT
>PYJE01000022.1:2298-11217 GCA_003635305.1 Candidatus Poribacteria bacterium
TTCCAAGAACTCCGCCCCGGCGGAGATGCGGCGGATTACGAACCCGAAATGGCGGCAAAGGTTCACGCGCTTGTCTTTGATACCCCTGGCGACTTTGAAGAGGTTCTCGATGTTGTCATAGATGCTATGACAACAGACCAGGATTTAGCGGTATGGCACATGGCCTACTTCAAAGGCGACCTGGGTGCGGGAATAGGGTGGATGATGGAGCAAATCCTCGTCGCAGGTGAATTAGAAGCGGACCCGTTTACTGTCCCACCAGAGATGTCGTCCATCCTCGCGCCCGCTGTGCCAGCGGAAACTTCGTCAACACCGCAGTCCACGTCTGTGGAAAACACAGATTCTCAACCTGACATGCCTGCGCCGATGTCGGCATCGCGGATAACAGCTATCCGAGAGAAACTGTCTTCCCACGGTACTGATGAAGGTGTCTTGCATCTGCTTGAAACCGATGAAGAGGCAGCGAATTGGCTTTTGGAACGCTTCGGTTCGTCCGCGGAAATAGAGGCATGGCTGGTTTCCGATGAGCAGCCGTCTCCGGCATCCGAGGAACCGCCGCGTATTCAACAACCTTTACCAACGGAGGTGCAACCGTGAGACAAACCACCCTCGCAAGAATCACGAACGGGATGTTGTCCCTTTTGCTTGTTCTGTCGCTCTGTCTGGGTAGCGGCTTAGCAGACGCTGACGAACAAGCCCGTTTCGGCGAAGTCGTAAAGGACATGAAAGAACGCGCCGACAAGGAAGCACAGAACAAAGCGGCATTGGAACAGTTGGCTCGGGCACCGTTAACCGAGGCGCAGCAAAAACTTCTCCAGTCACTGCTGAAGAGCGGCGGTATGGTAGAAGCAGGTTTGTCCACGGCACCCTATCTCGCCTATCTGAAGGAGCAGGTGGGGAAGGACTATCCGGACTTTCCTGCTTACGTCGCCGCGATGCCAACACCGAAGCGCAAAACCGCTGTGTTGTTCGCGTTCAAGGATGCCTTTCCACCGGAAACGTCGGCGAAAGAGTTGCAAATCTTCGTCGGTTATTATTTCAAGGTGCGGCAACTGATTGCGGAGAAGGGATTCGCTGTCCTTGACACAGATGAACACGGCGAACTGAGAAGGCATCATCTGGCTAAACCTTATTCCGAGTTCATGCAGAAGGAGCTCAAGGGCATTGCTTTTCTGGTATTTTTGAAGAAAATGATGCAGGCAGCGATGATTCCTGATAATCTCGCCGCCATGCATACGAAAGTGTATCAGCGCGCGTGGCAAGAGCGGCTGGAGAAGCACGGTGCGTCGGAGGGGCTTTTGCGGTGTGCCATCGCGACTCCCACTGAATTTGCTCTGATGCGTTCATTTTTCGAGGATACCACAGCGTTTGAAAAATGGATTCTGGAGTCGGCGGAAGGCGCGGCGGCAGAAGAAAACGCCGAGAGTCAGTAGGACGAGGGACAGGCCCTCGTCCTACGAGCTAAGGAAGGTTATGTGCGCGGTTTTATCTGCCCCGCCAACATCGCGATAAGTTCCGCTAACGTTGGAAACTGCTCGCGGGCTTCCGGCGGCAGTTCAGCGAGGCGCGTTTCGCCAACGAGACGATACATGTCCGCCGCACCTGCCAAGATTTTCGGGGTTAACCCGACATGCTCAAAGGTTGCCGAGATTTCCTCCATTTCGCCAATCCACCGTTTTGCCTTGGGTGGCATACTCGGCAACCCTTTTTCCATGCGTTCAAAAAGCGCGGATTGACTTAACCGAAACTCCGCTGTCAGCGCGTCCGAAACGCCTAAGCGTTCCGCCGCAGTCAGGAGTTCAGTGCAGAGTGCAGTTAACCCTTTCGTTAACGAGGCATAACACATCTTAATCGCCGAGGCGAGCCCGATTTCGTCGCCGAGGGGACGCACGTCTAAACCATATCGGTTGAGCCCCAAAAACGTTTCAAGTTCCGGCCCTGAGGCATAGAACCGTGTCGCGCCAGGTGTCCGCGGCGGTGGGCCAATGATAGACGCATCCACAAATGTGCCGCCTGCCGCCGTGATAACCTCTCCGAGTTTGCGCACCGTTTGCGGCGCGATGGCGTTGCAATCGGCATACGTCAGCGGCGTATTTGTCTCGCGCAGTGTATCGGCGACAGTTTCCGCAGCGGACATCGCCTGTGCTGGCACCATGATGGCGAGCACCTGGTCTGCTTCAGTGACGAGTTGCCGATACGTCGGCACATCAATAATTCCTGCTTTTTCGGCGAGCGCGCGCGTGCGAGCACTTCTCCCCGCCAGACAGGTGATGACGCGCAACTCGTTTTGACGCAGGACATCGCCGACGGTATGCCCCATATCGCCGGGGCTTAAAATTCCAATGGTATCCGACATATTAAATATACCTTCCGTTAAACACGAAATGTTTATAGCGGCTAAATCTGGATGCCGACATCGTTGAGTGCTTTGAATACCAATACGGCACCGAGAATAATCACGACAGCGGCACTGAAAATCGGCAACCGTTTGAGCCAGACACCTTCGCCGGTGAATCGCTCAATAAACGGCTTCGCTACTACCATCAGCACGCCGATGGCGACTAACACGGCGGCGAGGCCTAACGAAAACGCGCACAAGATAACGATACCCCAAGTGAGTTTGTTGAGGCTGATGGCAAAGAGCAGTCCCACCAGAGCGTCTACGCACGGCACGATACCCCCGGAGACACCGAGTGATAACAGTCCCCAGAAGCCGGTTCGCGTTGAAACCTCCGCTGGCGTGTGCGAGTGGGTGTGTCCATCGCCGTGATGATGGTGGTGGTGTCCATGCGAATGCGAATGCGAGTGTCCGTGTCCGTGTCCGTGCGAATGGCCGTCTCCGTGGGCGTGGCTATGTCCGTGCCCGCCATAATACTGTCTCATATTTTTTGCCAGAAGCCACGCGCCGATGCCAGCAATCAGCACGCCAGAAAATAGGCTGAGCCACGGGACGATGTCCTCCGGCACCAAATAACTCTCCGCCAACAGCATCACTACGCCGAGGGCGATGACGCTGAAGGTATGCGTAAAAGTTACCACGAGCCCCAAGAAAACAGCATCGATAATCCTGCCTTTAGAACCGACTAAATACGCGGCGACAACCGCTTTGCCGTGCCCGGGAGTCAAGGCGTGCAACCCACCAAGCACGAATGAGACGACTAAGGCGACAACTGCGAGCTGCAGTGTGAGCGGTTGTGTGATAAATTCTTTCAACCGGTCGCCGGAGTGTTCATGGCCGCTGTCCGCAAACGCCGTAACGCAGCTCATAAGCGTGACAAGAACGAGAATGATAAGACAAGCATAGCATTTCTTCAAAACGAATCTCTCCTTTGCGAGGCATCGCGGGGACAAGTTCCCCCGCGCTACGGATTTCTAAACGCGCGCGAATTTCTGGAAACGTCTCTCCGCGATGACTTCACTGACGTAAATATCCCCTTTTGAATCGAGCCAGATGCCGTGCGGCGAATCGCTGAATTGCCCTGGGGCAGTGCCTTTCTCACCCCACCTTCCGATGACCTCGCCCTCAAGCGTCATAATGCTGATGCGTTGTCCCCCTTCAGCGATGTGGATAATGTTATCCGCATCAATGAACAAATCGTTCGGGGAACGAAGAGCTCGCCATTCTGTCAGGTATTCGCCGTTCGCGTTGAAAATCTGGCATCGGAGGTTACCCCGGTCCAGAATATAGACACGTTCATTGCAATCGACAGCGACATCGTGCGGGAGATTAAATTCGCCGGGCCCCGTGCCCGGTGCACCCCACGAGACAATGACTTCCCCCTCAGCTGTCATGCGATGCACGCGCGACTGTCCATATCCATCGGAGACATACATCTCACCGGTGGCGGAGAGGACTGCGCGTGTCGGTTCGTTAAACGGCGTGCCGGGCGCGCCGGGTTGATTAACAGTGCCGAACGTTTGCAGCAGTTCACCATCAAGTGAGAACTTGCGGACGGTGTGGTCCAACGTGTCGGTGGTATAGATTTCATCATCAGGGCTAATCCAGATGCCGTGAGGTTTCTGGAAAATATCTTTGCCCCATTCGGCGACGAGGGTGCCGTCTGCCTCAAAAACGAGCATAGCGGGTTGCGGGCTGCGGTTGTAGACGTAAACCCGGTCGTGCGAGTCACACGCCACGCCCGAGACGAGGCCGAGTTGCGGAATCATCCCCCAGCCTTCCACTACCTCATATTGATAATCGCCGGTCCCGAAAGTTGCCATAGTCAATGCCTCCTTGGGTTAGTTGTGTTCGCTGTGTTTTTTCGCTACGATAGCCTTCAAAATCTTCAGGATGCGTTCGGCATCCGAAACACCGTTGTATTCCGGTGCGAACGAAATAGTCAATACAGGCTTTTCGGAGTCAATATCGCTGACAATACCGTGAACGAAGGACCAGGTAGCGGCGACGGTGTAGCATCCGAAGGTTTCCTGTTCAGGGTTATCATCTTTTTTCCAATTGAGCCATGCGGCGGCGAGCATCTCGCCGAGGAGTTGCACCCCCGGGTCTGGGGAGGCATTCACGCCCCGTTTTGCCTCATGCACAATCAGATAAGGTTGCTGAATCTTCCCGCCGATTTCAGGTGCAAGCGCGCCATCTGCCTCCCCTTCCAGTTGAAACGTCGGATAGGGGGCTTTCAGCGGCACGCCTGCCCACGCTTGAATGTAGTCCTGTTCGGCGAGTACCAGCATCGGATAGATGGCACGCGCCCAGACTGTCGCTTCGTTCAGGGCCACCAAATGGCGTTCGCGCCAGATGGATTTCAGATAGTCAAGTTGCCCGAGCTCCGCAGGAGTTAGGGCAACTTCCTGCATTTTCGTCCAGGCCTCAGACACGCCGGCGATTTTGTTTAGGGACACTAACGTGCTGAGTCTCTCTTCTGTCAATTCGGAGAAGCGATAGGTTTGCATGTTCAGCACCTCCGTTTGTTTTTGGCGATAGATGCTTTGCGACGATAGCCTTGAGAATCTGCACGATGCGTTCGGCTTCCGAAACGCCGTTATACGTCAGCGACTTCTCCACGGCGAACGTCGGTTTTTCGGCATCCATCTCGCCGACAACGCCGCGAACGAAAGCCCAACTCTCCGCGACGGTATAGCACCCGAAAATCTCTTGGTTGGGTGTGGTATCTTTTTTCCAATTGAGCCATGCAGCGGCGAGCATCTCGCCGAGGAGTTGATAGAGCGGGTCTGGCGCGTTTACCCCGCGTTTCGCCTCGTGCACAACAAAATAAGGGCGACGCATCCTTCCCAAAATGCACGGCGCGAGCACACCATCCGCCTCACCTTCGAGTTGAAAGGTGGCATAAGTGGCTTTGAGGGGAACGCCTGCCCAGGCCCGGATATGTTCCTGTTCCGCAAGGACTAAAAGCGGATAAACGACCCGGGACCAGAGTGTCGCTTCGTTCATCGCTATCAACTCCAACCCTTCCAAGTCCGCCCTAAAAACGTCAATGCGTTTCCGTTCTTCCGCGGTGAGGCATCTCTGCATTTCCTCCCAGTCATCAGATACCCCTACCTTTTCGTGCAGTGTTACGATGGAATCAAGCGTCTCTTCTGTCAATTCGGAGAAGCGATAGGTTTGCATGTTCAGCACCTCCGTTTGTTTTTGGCTATAAATGCTTTGCGACGATAGCCTTGAGAATCTGCACGATGCGTTCGGCCTCAAAAATGCCGTTATATCGCTTTGACAGTCGGACAGCGAACGCCGGGTTATCAGAGGCAATGTCGCTAACAACCCCTTGAACAAATGTCCAATTGTCCGCGATGGTGTAGCACCCGAAAATCTCTTGTTCGGTGTGAGCGTCTCTTTCCCAATTGAGCCATGCCGCTGCGAGTATTTCGCCGTAGAGTTGAAATTGCGGATTGGGCGCATCGACACCCCTTTTTGCCTCATGCACAATCAGATAAGGCGGCTGAATCCTACCACCGACAGAGGGGGCAAGCGCACCATCTGCCTCACCTTCAAGTCCAAATGTAGGATAGGTGGCCTTCAACGGCACGCCGGCCCACGCGAGAACCGGTCCCTGTTCAGCGAGTCGTAACATCGGATAAATCGCACGCGTCCAGACTGTCGCTTCGTTCATCAGCGGCAAGTGGCGTTGGTGCATGTCTGATTTGAGGTAATCAAGTAGCACGCTTTCCTCCCGTGTCAGAGGAATCGTCTGCATGTCCTCCCACGTTTCGGCAGCACTGTCCTCTTCCTCAAGGGTTACGAGGGCCCGAAGCGTCTCTTCCGTCAATTCGGAAAAACGATAGGTGCGCATCAATCCCAACCTCCCATTTCGGGCTGGCACTTGCTGCCAACCGTCCGTTTACAAGATGTTCCTCTCGCCGACAGGTATCTTAGGCATCCGTCCCTCAAAGTAGTCCTGAATGCGGTAGAATTGGAGGCGCGGGTATTCCATGTCCCACACCGGATGCCGCCATGTCCCAGCCAACCGTGCCTCGGCTTGCATCCCCTTCGTCGGCGACTTCGTCACCACGAATATCCCCAGCACCGCGTCGGCGTTCGCCATCGCCGTGCGAAACGCGCGCACCTGGTCTAACGTAAAATTGCCACCTTTCACTTGCGCCACCATCTTCCCATAGGCATTCCTGCCCTTCACCTTGCCTATCGGAAAGCGATAGATACCATCGATGCCGCCATCCGCCCCTTTTTTCGCATTCGACTTGAATTTGAGGACATGTGTCACGCACCATTCCTCAAAGTCATGCGGGGTATCGCGCGCCAATTGGAGCGCAGTATCGGCATTCTCCGGCGTGCCGGTGATGATAACGCTATCGACGAGCTGCGGAAAAAACTTCTCAACTTGGAGTTTGACAGCACCGGTTGCAAGATAAGTGAGATCGATGCCGAGCCATCGGCGGTTGAGTGCCTCGGCAGCGATGAGCGTTGTGCCGCAGCCGCAGAAGGGATCGAGCACCAAGTCGCCTTCGTTAGTGGAGGCTTGGAGAATGCGTTTATAGAGAGCAATCGGCTTCTGCGTCGGGTAGCCCACGCGCTCTTTCGCCTGCGAGTTGAGATAGGAAATTTCCCAGACATCCCGCATTGCCTTCTGCCGACTCGTATCACTCGTATAGTCCTGCACTATGCCGCCGCTGGACTCTATCGTTGTCCTTCGTTTCCCTTTGTGCTTGGACTTGGGGCTATAAGGTTCTGTCAAAGCGTTAAACTGCACAGACGCTCGATCTTTGGCATAAAAGAGGATGATGTCGTGCATCCTTTGAAATCGACTTGTCGTTCCTGTCCATCGCTGGTAGGACCAGACGATTTCGTTCCGGAAGTTCTCCGGTCCAAAGACTGCATCCATAAGGATTTTCAGATAGTGGCTTGCCGTTGGATCGCAGTGGAGATAGATGGACCCGGTCGGTTTGAGGATACGCCGCATCTCCACGAGACGGATAGCCATCATCGTCAGATACGCCAACATCGGCGTGTCCTTCAAAAACAGCGATAGCCCTTCCATCACCTCGCCGATTTTGCCACCGACATCGCAGATAAGGGCCTCGCATGTCTGCATCGCCGCAGGCCCCCATGTCCAGGTATCGGTGAAGGCCTTGACGAGGGTATCCGGTTCTTTGCCGTGTTCATCGCGATACGGCACGAAGTAATCGCGCTTGGAATTGAACGGCGGATCCGTGGCGATGATGTCGAAGGTATCATCGGGACATTTTCGCATCTCCTCAAGGTTATCGCCGCGGATGAGCGTCCGCCCGCTGGTTAAGATGTTGTGTATGGACTGCATTTTAAAAAAATCCGTTGATGAACAAAACGGCGCGCGTGGTATTTGCTTCCTGAAAGCCGGTTGCGTAGAGCACGTTCGTTTCATCAAGATAGGTATAGTTATTTGCCCCGAAGAAGTGGGTGATTTCAAAGTTTAAGCGGAACGTTCGGCTTAAGTCGTAGTGGATGCCGCCGCCCCAATCGGATAAGTCCGCGCCGAAGTCAAAGACGCGGAAGTTTTGACTGTCAAGTGCGGCGTTCCGAAAATCGAGGCGAATCGTGCTAAAATAGGCGAACGCGCGCGCTTCCCGATAACGATAGATATTATGATTGCGAACCCAAATTAAGTCAAGTTGAATTCGGTTATCCCACGATGCCTCGGTTGCCCTATCATCTTGATTGAAGGTGCCGCGGAAGTCTTCAAAATCTTGTGAACGATAGTAGTTGGTATCGCTCATCCGAACGTAGGCGAGACGGTTCGAGAGCGCGAGACGCAGTGCTTCGTTCAGATCGTAGGCCACAGTTAGCCTTGCATCGGCCATATCGTGGATAATCACCTGGTCAAAATCGGCTTTGGTATACAAATCCGCGTCCAGATCATCCTGATTGTCGATTTCCACATCCTGCAGTTCGCGGGTATAACGCAGTTTGAGTTCGGTTTGGAACATCGTGGGAAACCTGAGCGTTGTCCGCCGCGCATATTTCCTGAAGGTGCGTTCCTCACGGTTAAAATAGTAGAGATTCCCGTCCTTGTCAATTCCGTTTAGCCGGAGTGCTGCATCCGCTTCCCGTTCGCGCTGGAAGGGGATGAGGGATTTTCGGGCGAAGTCTCCCGCTGTCGTGAAGGTTTGCACGCGTCGGAGGCGATATCGGAAGGTGCGTCCTTCTCGCTGTAGGATTAGCCTTCCTGTTGCGCTGCCAGCGTTCAAGAGTCGCCTGGGGTTGTCAAGTCTTTGCGGTAGTGTTGAGACGAAATCCTTTTGATACTTCGCTTTGTCCGCGACGAGGAGCGTCCCGTCTGTCAACGCCGCGATGCGGAACGGTGTGAGGAATTGTCCATCTGCGTCGCCATAGTCGCCAAAAGCGTGCGCAAATGTGCCATCGGGAGCATATTTCAAAACGCGATGCCCCTGCTCGTCAACAATATAGAGGTTTCCGGCTGCGTCTACCGTCATATCTGCGGGCTGAATCACTTG
>PYJE01000022.1:11237-11382 GCA_003635305.1 Candidatus Poribacteria bacterium
GCCGGGTTGCGCGATGGCATGGCGCGCAAGCGGTTTGCCGTTTCTATCCAATTTGTAAACTAAGCCGTTATCACAGACGTAGAGATTTCCATCGGCATCCACGCTGAGCAGAAAGAGACGCTTCGTATCGCCGGTTGGGATGATG
>PYJE01000022.1:11402-11740 GCA_003635305.1 Candidatus Poribacteria bacterium
CGGACGCACTATTCCGAACAATCAACTTAACCTCAGCGTCAGCCTGATGGACTTGCAAGTGCCGATTCAGGATGCGTTAGACGCGCCGCGTCTTCACACCGATGGTGCTGAACCGATTCAGGTGGAGTCGCGCGCTGGCGAAGCAACGCTCAAGGCACTGCAGCAACTCGGGCACGAGGTTACAGAAAGTGGCGGCATCGGCGGCCCCGGACACGGCATCGTCTTGTGGGCCGATGGCAAACACCACGCCGGCGGCACAGATGCGCGCGGCGAGGGCAAAGTCATGGGCGGCTAGGCGAACTATGCCACTTGTCTCTTTCACCGTAGGGCGAGGGGCC
>PYJE01000022.1:11760-39200 GCA_003635305.1 Candidatus Poribacteria bacterium
TAGGCGACAGTTAGCCTTGCGTCGGCCATGTCGTGGATAATCACCTGGTCAAAATCGGCTTTGGTATACAAATCCGCGTCCAGATCATCCTGATTGTCGATTTCCACATCCTGCAGTTCGCGGGTATAACGCAGTTTGAGTTCGGTTTGGAACATCGCGGGAAACCTGAGCGTCGTCCGCCGCGCATATTTCCTGAAGGTGCGTTCCTCACGGTTAAAATAGTAGAGATTCCCTTCCTTGTCAATTCCGTTTAGCCGGAGTGCTGCATCCGCTTCCCGTTCTCTCTGGAAGGGGATGAGGGATTTTCGGGCGAAGTCTCCCGCTGTCGTGAAGGTTTGCACGCGTCGGAGGCGATATCGGAAGGTGCGTCCTTCTCGCGGTAGGAGTAGCCTTCCTGTCGCGCTGCCAGCGTTCAAGAATCGTCTGGGGTTGTCAAGTCTCTGCGGTAGGGTTGAGACGAAATCCTTTTGATACTTCGCCTTGTCCGCAACGAGGAGTGTCCCGTCTGTCAAAGCCGCGATGCGGAACGGTGTGATGAATTGTCCATCTGCATCGCCATAGTCGCCAAAAGCGTGCGCAAATGTGCCATCGGGAGCATATTTCAAAACGCGATGCCCCCGCTCGTCAACAATATAGAGGTTTCCGGCTGCGTCTACCGTCATATCTGCGGGCTGAATCACTTGTCCTGCGCCGGGTTGCGCGATGGCATAGCGCGCAAGCGGTTTGCCGTTCCTATCCAATTTGTAAACTAAGCCGTTATCACAGACGTAGAGATTTCCATCGGCATCCACGCTGAGCAGAAAGAGACGCTTCGTATCGCCGGTTGGGATGATGAGCGCGGACTTGCCCTCGGCATCGACTCCGGGGACAACTGCTTCAACTGCGAGGCCCGGGATAGAATTCCCTAACCTCTGGCTCATATCTTGGAGCGGATAACTTGCGACAAACGCGCCTTGTGCATCAAATTTGTGGATACAAGGACCGTAGTTGAAGATTTTCGGGTTCTCCGTATCCGAGATGTGCGTCAACATCCAATCCATGACGTAGATAGCACTATCCGTGCCGATAGCGATGGCAGTAGGGTTGATGAACCGAAACGCCGCCGAATCTTCCATCTGGATGTCAAAGATAAAAGTGCCGGCGCGACTCAATTTCTGGATACGATAGTTATCGGTATCCGTGACATAGACAGCACCGTCGGGGCCGAACGCCATAAACACTGTCTGCGCGAATTGCCCTTCCTGTTCTCCTTTTCCGCCGAATTCACCGACGAACTCAAACGTTGGCGCGGCATGCAGGTGCAATGGTATTAGGAGGAGCAGGAAAAGGGTTAAGTTTTTAAGGTAAACCATTTTTCGTTTTTTCGTTTTTCGCAAGGCGTTCGATAAGCGTGTTCTGTGCCTGGCCATCTCTCGACGTAAGTCGTCATTGACGTTGTCAATGACTACATTTTCGATTGTCATTTCTGGATTTTCGTTTTTCGCAAGGCGTTCGATAAGCGTGTTCTGTGCCTGAAACATCTCTCGGCGTAAGCCGTCATTGACGGTGTCAATGACTACGTTTTCGATTGCCGTTTCCAGATGCTGTCCAGCATGCCATTGATAAACTTCGGCGACTCCAGCGTGCTGTAAGTTTTGGCAATCTCAACCGCTTCATTGATAGAGGTTGCCGCGTCAATATCCTCACAATAGAGGATTTCATACGTCGCGCAGCGCAAGATAGCAAGATCTACGGCAGGCATCCGGTGAAGTTTCCAATTTTTGGACGTGGCTTGAATCACCGAATCAATCGCCTCCAGATTTGCGATGGTATTTTGCACGAGCATTTCCGCGAACGGCCGGAGTTCCGGCGGCGTTTCGTGGTTCTGCCAAAATAGGTTGATGACATCTGTTACCGGTGCGCCTGTCAACTGAATTTGATATAACATTTGCACCGCGATGATGCGCGATTTTCTGCGAGACGACATGAGGTATCCTTTGCGCGAATAATTTTCAGTGTGAACCCATTGCTTATATTATACACAATTTTTCACGGTGTGTCAAGCAAAAATGGGGAAGACAAAATGCTATCGGATGTGCAGCGGAAAATTCTTGACAATTATGTGACATTTCTTTAAAATTTGATGCATTAGCCTTCAGTAAAAGGAAATGTAGTATGAATTCAAACCAGAGAGACTATGGAACTGTTGCCGGCCCGCATCCGCGCACTGCAAAAGCAGGCTTTGAGATGCTCCGCGCGGGCGGAAATGCAGTGGATGCCGCTGTCGCCGCCGCGTTTGCGGAAGGAGTCGTTGAGCCTTCGCACAACGGCATCGCGGGTTACGGCGGGTGCGTGCTCATCTACCGCAAGAAGACGCAAGATGTTGTCGCGATAGATTACAACACCGCTGCGCCAGCTGCGGCTTCGGCGGATATGTTTACCATTGAAGAAGCAGACGTTCCCGCGGGCTATCGGGTGCCGGGGCGCGTGAACGTCCATGGCCCGCTGTCCATCGGTGTGCCGGGTGTCGTCGCAGGGTTGTGTTTGGCTTTGGAGGAATTTGGCACAATGTCCCTGGCCGATGTCCTCCGGCCTGCCATTCATTCGGCGCGCTACGGCTACGCGCCGAACAGTGCGAATCGCGGCGGCATCGCAGGAAATGCGGAACGGTGGAAGCAGGAATTCCCCGAAACTGCACGCGTCTTCCTGAAAAACGGAAGAACGCCACAAAAAGGTGAAACGCTCACCAATCCGGAACTTGCCCAAACCCTTGAGACTGTCGCCGAAGGCGGTGCCCCGGCGTTTTATGAAGGAAAAATAGCGGAAACAATCGCAAACCACGTTCAAGAACTAGGAGGATGCCTCACCGCCGAAGATCTGGAGAACTATCGTCCCTTCATTACGGAACCGTATGAAATCTTCTATCGCGGTTATTCTGTCTACACTTCACCCCTCGGTGCTGGTGGGCTCACCACATTACAGATGCTTCGTCTGATTGAGGACTATGATATGGCGGCGATGTCCGTGGCAGAACGCTTCCATCTCTTCGCCGAGGCGATGAAGGTATGCTGGCCCGAACGCCTTCGCCGATTCGGCGACCCGGGTTTTGTGGACATAGACATCTCCGAAGAACTCTCCGATAGTTTCACTGCGGCACTTTGCGAAAAACTGAAGGCGGGACTCGCGTCGCCGCAGCCCGGAGAAGTTGTCTACCACGAACCAATGAATTGCACGAGTCATATCTCCACGGCGGATGCGGAAGGGAACATGGTATCGTTAACGCAAACGCACGGCGGCGGATTCGGTTCAATGGTGACAGTGCCGGGCACCGGCTTGCTCTTTGGACACGGTGTCGGCCGGTTCGACCCGAGGCCGGGCCTCGCCAATTCTATCGGTTCCGGGAAACGGCCGCTGCATAACATGGCACCGTTTCTCGCTTTGCGCGACGGACTGCCGTTTGCCACTTACGGCATCCCCGGCGGACGCACTATTCCGAACAATCAACTTAACCTCAGCGTCAGCCTGATGGACTTGCAAGTGTCGATTCAGGATGCGTTAGACGCGCCTCGTCTTCACACCGATGGTGCTGAACCGATTCAGGTGGAGTCGCGCGCTGGCGCAGCAACGCTCAAGGCACTGCAGCAACTCGGGCACGAGGTTACAGAAAGTGGCGGCATCGGCGGTCCCGGACACGGCATCGTCTTGTGGGCCGATGGCAAACACCACGCCGGCGGCACAGATTCGCGCGGCGAGGGCAAAGTCATCGGCGGCTAGGCGAACTATGCCACTTGTTTCTTTCACCGTAGGGCGAGGGGCCTGTCCCTCGCCATGTCAATGTTAACCAGATTTTCTATCTTCTTCATCAACAATACGAGGAATCTTGACACTATGTCACAATTTGTCAAAGCCGCGACAACCGAGCAGGTTCAGCCTGGTAAATGCGTCGGCGTGAAAATTGAAGGCGTTTTCATCGGTATCTATAACGTGAAAGGCGAATACTACGCCATGAACAACATCTGTCCGCACCTGGGCGGGGTTCTGAGTTACGGCTTCCTTGACGACAGCTGTATCACGTGCCCGCTGCACATGTGGGAGTTTGATGTCACGACAGGAAAGTGCGTCTGGCCGGGTGAGGAGAGCCTCCCCACTTATCCTGTCAAAGTGGAGGGTGACGACATCCTCGTCAACGTGGACGCGCCAAACGTCCCTAGTCCGTAGAGCGAGGGGTTATCCCTCGCAAACCTCAATTCATAGGAGAAATATCATGGCATACTTGCTCACCGGTGGCATGGGATGCATCGGTAGTTACGTCATGCGCGCTCTGCTCGCCGCCGGTGAAAAGGTGGTGGTTTACGACTTCACTTACGATTTAACGATTCCGAAGATGGTGCTGAAGGAGGAACAACTCGAAGCGTTCACCTTCGTGCAGGGTGACATCACCGATTTGCCGCATGTTTTGCGCACCATCCAAGAATACCGGATCTCGCGGGTTATTCATCTTGCTTCGTGGCAGGTGCCGGCGTGCAATGCGAACCCGCCGCAAGCGTTGAAAGTTGTCTGCGAAGGGACTATCAACATGCTAGAAGCCGCCCGCATTTTCAACCTCAAGCGCGTCGTTTGGGCGAGTAGCGTCGCCGTGTTCGGCGCGCCGGCGGATTACAACCATCAGCAGATTCTCAACGATGCGCCGCACTACCCGAAGTTTATCTACGGCGCGTGCAAATCCCTCAATGAGCGATACGCGACACACTATTTTGACGCGTATGGTGTGGATTCGATCGGACTTCGGTTTACCGCCGTTTACGGTGTCGGACGCACGCGCGGGATGAGTTCCTTCACGACGCAACTGATTGAGGCCGTGGCGTTGGGGCAACCGCACGTCTGTCCTTTCGGGGACGATGCCGTGGATTGGCAATACGTGGAAGATGTCTCGCGCTCCATCGTCCTCGCCTGCACCTGTCCGACAACGAAGACGCGCGTTTTCAATGTGAAGGGCGGCATCCGGCCCGTTAAGGAGGGAGTAGCGTATCTGAAAACGTTGGTGCCAGAGGCACAGATTACGTTGGAGCCTGGCGTATTCGGC
Source organism: Candidatus Poribacteria bacterium (assembly GCA_003635305.1). Lineage (GTDB taxonomy): Bacteria > Poribacteria > WGA-4E > WGA-4E > WGA-3G > AGPOR5. Next base: position 16,823 of record PYJE01000022.1, read on the forward strand.
ATCTCGTGGGATTACGATGCAACCGCCATCGCCGAAGAAATGGGCTTCACACCGGCTTACACGATGGAGCAGGGCATTCTGAAAACGTTTAATCAGTTTCGCGCCCGTGCGGGATTGGAGACGTTGTAATACCAAACAAGATGAACGCAAAGACTAGAAACCCCAACCGGTAGGCGCGGTTGGAAACCGCGCCTACCGGCGAGAAAACATTGAATTGCGTCCGTTCTGCCCCTATTCTACTCATCCTCCGTTTCAAAGCGTTCGTTTCTGCCTCACGAAAATATGCCCAAGAGAATGCCAAAGATTCCCAAACCAGCAAAAAGGCATCCGACAAACAGCGTTGCTGTCTCCATACCCCTATTCTGGCCAGGGACGGTAAGTTCCCGAATAACGAGGCGCGCCCAAACAATCATCGCGCAGCCGTTCAAAAGATATGCGATGCCCTCTTCCCACACCGCAAAGGAACGGGTTGCATCGGAGATGACTGCGTCTACGATAACTTGGATACCACAGGCGAGGGTATAACTCGCTGCTGCAGCGACGAAAACAGTGCCAATCCGCAGCGCACGAGTAGCAGGAGATATTTTCAGCACCACGAAAATCCACAAAACAGCCGATAAACTGATTGACACCGAAGGCACTGCCTCTCCCCACTTTGATTCTACCACTGAACGGAGCGCGGGAAACCAAGGAGCGAGCGAAAGACAGCCAACGCAGCACCCGAATGACATGACGATACCGCAAGCAATAGACGCAGAGATAGGGATGCGCTTAATGCCGAACGGTGTCATTCCAGTAGCAAAGAGCATAACCCCTTGGCACAGCAATAGGAGTGGACTGTCAATCTCTGGAGTTGCCATCGCAAAGAAAAGAAACGCAGCGTTGGATTGAACCGTTTCCCACGTGACTTGGGTTGTTTTGACTGGTTTGTCGAACATTTTGCGCCTTTTCTGATCTGGGGCATTCAGTTCTCCTTCATCTGTCGTTTGAACTCGCCTGAGCTCAAACAGAGCAGGATTGGGCGAGCCCTGCCTATAGGGAGGGGAGCGTTATCCATTTTCACCATTGATAGCAAAACCGAAAACTGAATGTCTCTGCTTCTCTGATGGAATTATAGCATGGATTACAGCAATTCGGCGAGGAAAACGTCGAAAATCGCTGCCTTCGCGAAGATTAATCCTAACACGCAGACAATCGCTGTCAACGTCCGTCTTTCACTTTTCATCGCGCGCGCCCAAGAGAAATCGTGGGATGAAGGATGCGGATAAGGTTGCAAACGCGGCAGAAACCGCGGCACTTTCGCCTGATACGCCTGATAAACAGCCCCGCACGCCTCTCCCAGATACCGCTCCTCAACGGCGATGATAGGTAGATACTGCAAGACATAGCCAACGACGAGGACAGGGATGAGCCAAGTGACATTCGCGACGAGACAAACGCCGAAACTGAGCAAAAAATTGCCGAGATAAAGCGGGTTTCGGACGTAACCGTAAGGCCCTGTCGTAACTAAATCTCTCGCGGCACCGAGGGTTCTTGCACGCGTGGTGGCACCCGCATAACCTACCGCCCATATCCGCAAAAATTCGCCAAGCACCATGAAAGACATGCCGAGAGTTGTCATCTGCCACATCGGTTTCGCGAAATAGAGCAGCGCGAAGATGAACGGAATCGGCGTGAAGCTGCGGATTTTGAAGAAAAAATTGCCCAGAGTTTTCGTTGTCATCACCATGAAATTCGCCAAGAGCCTTTTATCGGTATGCTACGTTTTCAGGGTTGCGCGGTTGCAAACCGCGCCTACCGGCGTGCCGTGCGTTGCTGATAAAACCGCGCGCCTCTTGGACATCTTATGAATCTTGTAAATCCTGCGCCTAGTTGCGCGGTTTCAAACCGCGCCTACCGGGGCGTGGTGTGTCTCAGGTGAAACCGCACTAATCCTGTAAATCTTGTGCATCGTGTAAATCCTGCTCCTATCCTGTGAATCTTGTGCATCGTGTAAATCCTGCTCCTGTTTCAGTGTTGCGCGGTTTCAAACCGCGTCTACCGGGGCGTAGTGCGTCTCGGGTGAAACCACGCGTATCCTGTGAATCTTGTGCATCGTGTAAATCCTGCTCCTATCCTGTAAATCTTGTAAATCCTGCTCCTATTTCGGAGTGCGCCAAATCAGGATACTCCCGACAGTTGCATACAGGATATTCGCACCCCAACACGCAGCAAACGGATGAAGCTTCCCGTTTACGCTGAGCCCCTCTAGCGTTGCGAAGGAGAGTGCCCAATAGAGAAACGACAGGAAAAACGCAATAACCAACCCCGCAAAGAAGCCGGTTCTGCCGAAACGGATGGCAATCGGCGCGCCGAGCATCACGACGACAACCGCCGCGAACGGATACGCCGTTTTGTGATATAACTTCACTTGTTCCTTGCGCGAAATCTGACCGGCGGCTTGTTTATAGGCAATCTGCTCTCGGAGTTCTGCGATAGTCATCGCCCTCGGGTCTTTGTCACTTCCGATAAATCGCGCCGGTTCCTCATGGCGTTCAAGTTGTCGCGCGGTGAACGTCTCATAAGATACCTCTTTCCCTGTCTCAAACTCGCGGACATATCCATCGGCTAATTCCCACTGCGCCGGATGCCGTGTCCATGTCGCCGACTTGGCGAAGGTGACGCGGGAGAGTTGTTCGTTCTCGTCGTATTCATAAATCGTTAACTGATGTATGCTTCGCGATTCCAGATCGATGCGCCGCGAGAAGAAGATGCGGCCATCCTTCCCTTTGAAAAGGATATTCCTGCCTCGGCGAGAGGGCACCTTATTTTGCAACAGATGCGCGTGATGAAAAGCAGGCGACGCAACCCTATCGTAAAAAATGGCGAAAAGCATGCAGACGAACAGCGTCACGATGAGGATAGGCGCGAGCAGTCGATAGACGCTCAAGCCGCCAGCCTTCATGGCTGTCCATTCATTGCTCCGCACCATTCTGCCTAGCACGAAAAAAACTGCGATGAATCCGGTGATAGGCACCATCTCCATAATTCGGCGTGGTGCTTGATAAAGCACAATTTTGATGGCGGTGACATAGTCAATGCCGTCCTCAAATTTTTTGATGTCGTAGTCCAACAAGCGGACGAGGACTATCAACACGCTGAGGAACAAGAGTGCCACCATGAAGGCTTTGAGGTATTCTCGAAGCAGATACCGGTCTAGAATGTTCATTTTTGTGGAGGTGCGAGGCGTTTGTATTAGTCCGGCGCGTTGCCGGTATGCACCGACGCGCTTTCGTGACTCGGCTGAAACGCGCGATTCAGGGCTACTTTGCTATCGCTCTCGCGCCATGCGCGGAGTTTTCCTTCGCCGATGATGCTGATGTTCATGATGATGCCAAGCACACCGATAACGATATTCGGGAGCCACATAGCGAGGGCCGGGGAGAGCACGCCATTTAACCCCGCGCTCTGTCCGACTTGGAGCAGCAGGTAATAGGCGGCGCACAGCACTAATCCGATGCCAAATCCTATCATCTTGCCACTCCGTTTCACCATCATTCCGAGGGGTACTCCGATTAATCCGAACGCCAGGCACGCGAAGGGAATGGCTAACTTTTTGTGATACTCCACTTCGGCATCGCGGAGTCGCTTGAGGGTATACGCCGGGTTCTCGCTGGTTTGCAGCGATGTTTGCAATGCGGCGACAAACGTTTGCAGTTGGGAGAAGCTCATCGTTCTCGGAGTCTGGTTCTGAAATTCACCGCGCTCCAGTGCTTCCTTTAGCTGCAGTGCGAGTGCTTGTTTTTGAAACTGCGTCACGCGGAAGCTATCCGAATTGTCGGTGGCGGGTTCATAAGTGTGTCCATCGTAAAGCGTCAACATCGCTCGTCCACTTTGGAATCCGAGTTCTGCCTCTCGTGCGTGGCTAAAACGCGGCTTGCCGTTCCAAATGCCATCCCAGATTTTGACGTTCTGCATCCGTCCGCTGACTGCATCCGTGGATTCATACATCCAGAGTTTACCTTCGCTCTCCAATTCCTTCATGACGGTGGCTTCCTCCAGAACGACAGTTGGGTTGTGCCTACGGATGTCCCGCGTGAGTGTGGCGTAAGCGCGGTTCGCCTGCGGCATCGCGTAGTCTATCAATCCCAAGTCAATGATGCTCAGCACGCCTGTCAACATTAACAGCGGCATCATCACCTGATGGAAGCCGATACCGTGCGCCTTCATCGCCACGATTTCGTTATCGGTAGAAAACCGCCCGAGTGCAAGCAGAATTGCGACGAGACTCGCCATCGGAATTGTTAGCACTAATGTCGCCGGCATGACGTAGATGAGCAGTTCGATGAGGTAAAGCGGATTTACCCCCTTCTGCACGAAGAGTTGCGTCAACCGAAAAAGGTCATTGAAGATGAGGATGAAGGTTAAACAGGTGAGTGCTATGATAAAAGGTGGAAAAAACTCTCTGAGTATATACCGTGCTAAAATTTTCATATCTGTTTTCGCTGCGCAGCTGTCTCCTCATACGCGCGGTTAAAAAACCGCGACTCCGGGGTTTTAATGTGACTACTTATGTTATTTAGTTGCATGAGCCTAAGAGAATCTTCATAAATTAATTTGACATTTTCTCGCGAGCGTGTTATCATGAAAAACATGAACCTTACGCTAGCATCGATTCAACTCACCGCAGCGGACTTATCGGCGTTCGCCGCGCGCCGCGCTTCCGCACAAGAGCTCTATTCTCCGACGGCCCCCAGGCCGCCCATCGCCGAATTGGGTTGGCGCGATAGATGGTGGTTAAACCACACGGCGGCACAGCAGGTAGCACTCCATTACTGGTTTTTCGACTCGCCGGCTGCGGCGCGCACTGCCGCGGACGAAGGCAGAGCCCGGCTGTCAACGCGGGCAGTCCCGATATCGGCATCGCGCTCAGGAGAACGTTCTTACTACCAACCCGCACCTAACGCGGAACACGGCCTCGGCGACAGAGTCTGGCAGGGTGGTGCGAATTTCCTGTTTGTGCGGCATACCGTCGTTGTGTTGGTAGCCCAAGTTGGCGGCGAGGTGCCAGTGGAAACAACGCGCTGCATTGCCCGCAAAATTTTTGAGAAGATCGAACAAGCCGTTTCGTAACTAGGGCAAGGCGAGGGGCAGGTTTCCCTGCTCTACGCGCCCTCGCCCTACGCTACGGGAGATACAAATCTGCTAATAGTCCCGATACCACGTCGCGGACTGCTTCGCAATTTGCACGTTTTCTGCGCCGCCGAATTGGCGATGGTCGAACCACGGGCGCGCGTTTTCCGCCGCCGCGTTCGCGTTCGTGAAATTCGTCGTCGCCTCGTCTGCGAGGAAGCGGTTGACGGCATCGGTATCCGGATAATACTGCACCGCGTCTTTCCAAATGGCTCTGCCGCAGAGGAACCCGCTTGCGCCGGCCTCCGTGGCGAGATGGACGTTTTCGATGAATTCCTCGATATCCACGCCTGCACTCAGAATCACCCATGGCAACGTCGATGCCGCGTCTAACCGCTGGCAGATATCCTTCACTTCGGCGAGTGTGTATGCGGAATCGCCGGCATAAAAACGCCTGTTTTGATAATCGGAGGTGTATTTCAGGTCGGCGGGGAACTCCAGTTTCAGGATGTCAACCTTATAGCGTGGAGCCGTGAACTCCTCAACGCTGCGGATAACCAGGGCTGGTTTCTGCCGCGCGAATGCCACGCTTTTGGTGGTGCCTTCCAGCGCGTAACTGACGAGCTCTAACAGAAACGGCAAATCGTGCTTTTCACATTCGTCACCGACGTGTTGCACGAACGCCTGCTGATGCCTGAGCGTTGCCTCGGAGGCATCGGGATGATAGTAGGCGAGGAGTTTAATCGCGTCGGCACCGGCACGCTGCGCCGTGGCGATAGTCCAATTTTCGATCGGATTGGAGAGGCGTTCGTTTTCGCTAACGCCTTCGCTGACATACCCCGATTCTTCATAAGCTAACAGCAACGCGACATCCCGCGGAATCTCTGCAATGGAGTAGGGATACCCGTAAATCGGATCCGTGAGGACAGCGGTGGCGTTCGGCGCGAGCGCGCGGGTTATCAACGTTTTGAGCGCGGCGACATCTTCATACTGGACATCCGCTTTCTCTTTGTTCAGGACATCCGCGAGAGCCTGCACCATGGAACCACGCTGGTCGATCGCCATCATTTTGAATCGGCCCTTCGCATCAGCGAGTTTCACGATGCCGCGCAATTTTCCAGAGGAAATATCGTTCATCAAAATCTCCTATGTCATTAGGGTAGTCGCGCGCTTACAATGCGCGCTACCAGGATTGTTAGTGTCAGGCAGATGTCGTTCATATCCGCCTGAAAATTAGTATTCACGTTCAACGAAAAAATCAATTAGCGACAAAAACAGCCGCTTCGCCCGGCTATCAGGAAGGTGAGCAAAGTTGTGCGTAAACTGTCCAGCCGCTTCCTGCAAGAGGCCTTCGGCTCGGCGTTGTGCGTAGGCAATCGAATTGTATTTCTGCATTAGCTTTAGCACGTTTTCGACATCCGCTTCCGTCTTCTCATCGCGGGGGCGCGCCATGATGTCAATGACGTGCTGCGCTTCTGTCGGTGTGCACGCGTTGAAAAGGTGGATAAGCACGAGGGTGCGCTTTCCTTCGCTGATGTCACCGGCGATTTCCTTTCCATATCTGCCGACATCACCGATGAGGTTGAGGACATCGTCCTGAATTTGGAACGCAACGCCCAGGTCTTTGCCCAGTTGGACGAATGCATCGACTTCCGAATTTTTCGCGCCGCCGATGATTGCGCCGACGCGGCACGGCGTGATGCAGGTATACCATGCGGTTTTCTGGATGCACATCGTCAGGTAATCCTCTTCGTCCAGATTCCAACGATTGCTGCCTACCCAGCTGAGCTCAATGTGCTGTCCCTCAACGACTTGGTTGCTCAGTTGGATGAATTCGGAGAGGATGCGGAAGGCGAGTTCGTGTCCGAGAATCTCCGTGTTGCGGTGGAGCATCTCCCACATTTTGCAGTGGAGTGCATCCCCGACGTTGATGGCCATCGGAATTCCGTGTTTCTGATGGAGACACGGTTCACCGCGCCGAAGTTCAGAACCGTCCTCAATATCATCGTGAATCAGTAGCCAATTCTGAAGGAGTTCTAGTGCGGCGGCGGTGTTGACAGCGCGTTCCGATTCGCCGCCGAACGCCTCACAGATGAGCAGACAGAGTGCGGGGCGTAAGCCTTTCGCCGCACGGCGCGGATAGTCAAGCATCATCTGATACAACCGATGCACATCCGGGTGCGCATGTGCAGTCGGCAGGAAGTCAAAGATGCAGGCATCCACCTTGCGCTTCACCTCGCTGAGGTATTCAGTGACGATGGCTTTTGTGGGTGAAGTTCCTCGTCCCGGTGGTTTCGTATGTGTTGACATCTATCTTTTCAAAGCAAAATCGTAGGGCGAGGGCCTGTCCCTCGCTGCTGTCCGTAAAGAGAAAACTCGGGTTCAGTAGCGACGTTTGGAAGTGCGTAATAACAACGCTTTTAAAATTATACCACATTGAGCGGTAAAAATCAAATTTTTATTCCTTCGCGCCAGTTCTGTTTAGTTTTCAATTTGCGCTCTACCGAAGGTAAGTTTCGTCTCGCGGTTTTATCCCTAGTTCCGCGAGTTTCTCGTCGGAGATATCCCGATTCAGTTCGTGATTGGAGTAGTTATCGCGTTCTGATTCAATGCTTACGACGCGTTTTCAACCTCCAAATCCAACGCAATAAACCGATACCCAAGCGGTTTTATCCGCTCCACTAAAGTCTCGCGCGCCGCAATCGCTCGCGCAAATTGCGATGCTGATACCTGTATCCGCAAAACTGGGGAATGATCGAAGAGGGACGCGCCTTGAATCTGGAACTCGGCGAGAATGTTGTGGATAGACGCGAAGGTGGATGGGTTTTGTTGCTTTTCCATTTTAGGAACGCCGCCTCCAGTCGCTACCTGCCATGAAGCCGCCATCAACGAATACCATCTGTCCTGTCACGAAGTCGGATGCATTAGAGGCGAAGAATATCGTCAACCCCGCTAAATCCTCCGGTTCACCCCAGCGATAGGCAGGGGTGCGATTGAGTATCCACTCGTTGCGGTTGTCTTCGCGCGCGGGCGCAGTCATTTCGGTACGGATGAAGCCGGGTGCGATGCCGTTCACCTGAATGTTATGTTCTGCCCACTCCACGGCGAGGAGTTTCGTCAACTGCAGGAGGCCGCCCTTCGCCGCAGTGTAGGCGACGCTCGTCGGCAATCCAATCGCGGAGGTGAGCGAGAGGGTGTTAATCACCTTACCCGCCTTCTGTTCCTGCATCACTCTACCACACGCCTGCGCGAGAAAGAACGCGCCTTTCAAGTTAACATCCGTGACGAAGTCCCAGTCCGCCTCAGTGAATTCCAGCGCGGGATTCCGAATGTTGACACCGGCGTTGTTGACTAGGACATCAAGTCTGCCGAACCTCTCCACGGTTTGCGAAACGAGCCCCTCAATTTCGTTGAGATTGCTCACATCGGCCTGGATAGGCAGAACGTGCTGTCCAGTCTCCTTGATAATTTGTTCGGCGACAGGTTGCAGCGTCTCCTTTTCCCTGCCGACGATGACGAGTGTTGAGCCGGCACCGGCGAGCCCTTCGGCCATCGCTTGTCCGATGCCGCGGCTCGCCCCGGTGACGATGCTCACTTTGCCATCCAACCGAAATTGTTGGATGATGCCTGTTGCGGATGTTTGGTTCATAAGTTCTCTCTTTACGGATGGACGCGAGGGACAGGCCCTCGCATTACGATGATTTTGGAAACAGAAGCAGGATTTACAAGATTCACAAGATTTACAAGATGCGCGCGGTTTTATCAGCAACGCACGGCACACCAGAAGGACAAATTTGGAAACAGACGCGCACGCCGGACAAGTTGTCCCACACGCATCGGTTAACCTATTGTTGGAGCCCGTCCTGTTCTGCGTATTCTATCAACAGCGCGCTATTGATAACCTTCAACTTCCCGTTGTGCTGCTCGGCAAGGGAGACGAGCAACTCCGCGCCGGGGGAACGTTTCACATCAATTTCAAGCGCGACGACATAGATACGCGCGTTGTTCAGATTCTTTTCCCGAATTGTTTCAAGAATCTTCTGGGCATTCTCCTCAATAGGGTAACCCTTAATCGCGGTAGGTAGCCCATCTGTCACCAAAACAACGACAGAAGCATCCAGAGTGAGAGATGCATCAAGTGCCTCAAGAATGTTAGAGCCAACGTTGCCTTCAATGCCCCGAGGTGTGAAACTATCCAGATACTTCAGCGTCCGTTTGATGTTTTTGGCGTTCGCGGGAAGCATGTTTTTGCTCATCGCTTTCGCGGTGGTAGAAAACGCTACGACGTTCAACGCATCATCGCTGCCAAGATTCATGACAGAATTCTTGATAGAACTGACAGCCAGTTCCAATTTTTTCAAGCCGGCTGCCTGCATGCTTGCGGATATGTCCAGGCAGTAGACGACGTTTTGAGGTCCTTCAAACTCCTTCAGGAAATCAATGATACCGAGCCGGTCTCGGATGGCCCCGTCTTTTCCACCGCCGCCGAGGAGGCCACCGTCACTGCCGGCTTGTCCATCACCGCGGAATCTTCCCATGCCATCGCCACGGGCACGGACTCTGCCGGTGACGATACCGCGGCCGTCGGTGCGGCCGGGTTGTCGGATTAGGTGGCTGAGGTTTGAAGCTTCGGCATCGCGCAATTGCGCGTCAGTCATCACGGCTGGAATGGTTTCACTCAGGGGTGCGTTGTTGACTTCCACATCTTCCAGCACCACGCGCGGGCTGAATTTAATGACTTCGTCTTGTTTGTTCCGAGCGGTTTCAATTTTCTTTCGCAGAGCGTTTCGCGCGAGTTCTTCGCTCGGTTCATACAATTTTTTCGTCAGCGGCGGTTTCGGTCTTTCGCGTCGCTTTCTCGGTGCATCTGCGTCGTTCACCAGGTCAACGGCGAAGGCATCCGCCTGTTCTTCCACCAACCGGTTCATGGGGAGAAAGAGGTAAACGATTGCCACCACCATGTGTAAAATCAGGGATAGCAAGATGACAGAACGGATGCGCGTTTTCCGTCGTCGGGCATTGATGCGCCAGTTTGTCAGTTGGGTTGTTAACATTGTTCGACTCCTATCAACGTTCCATCCATCCACCGGCGACTGCAAATCGCCGATACGTGATGGGGGATTCCTGCGAGTTTGCAAGGAAAGGTGCCCCGGGGACGTTTCCGCGGGTGTTTGGCTAGAGTTTGGCAATGAGTTGATTGAGCAATTCTTTGAGCTCGTCATATCTGCCTTTCAACGCATAAAATGCCTGCTTGAGTTCATCAATCTCGTCGGCCTGTCGGGAGACCTCTTTTCGGAGGAGTTTATTTTCCTCTTTGAGTTCCCCATTCTCCATCTGAAGGGCAGCGTAACGCCGGTCGGATGCGCTTTGGAATGCCTTAAATTCCTCTCGAAGGGAGTTGTTTTCCTCTCGAAGGGAGTTGTATGCTATTTTGTGGGTTTCTTTCTGGGCTTCCAGCTGCTTGTCAGCCCATTTTTTCATTACCCACAGCCCGATGAGACTGATGCTAAGGATGCCGATGTCTATGCCACTCAGCGTTATCCAACTAAAACTCATTTCAGTCTTCCTCTCTTTTTTGTGGGCCCGATGCAAACGTCATAATTCGCTAGCGTTCTAAAGTTTCCTGCGACAACTTTTCAAACGCCTCAATCCACGTTTTGCCATCAGGTGTCAGTTCATAGTAGGTGTGGTTTCGGTGCTTAATCCACTTCCCTTTGACGATATTTTTGCGGTAGTGGATGATGCGTCCTTCCACGCGCTTCAATCCGCCGAGGGCTCTTAACTTCCGGTGCCGGCGATGCATTTCATCTAACGGAATTTGCAACGCCTCTGCAACGACGATGGAATAGTCCATTCCGAATTCTTGGTGATGCTTGAGGACAAAATAGTCAGTTTCGTCCAACTCGGCGAATTCCGGCGCGAGGGGAATCTCATGCGGCACCTCGGCAGCCCGAATTTCTTGCCACGATACCTTAAGTAACCGCTCCGCTCGCAAACTTTTCACCGCGCTGCATTCGGCGTGATGGACGGTGATGGTGCTGTCCTCTTTAAAATAGCCGATGACTGGGGTTTCCGGTTGTGGCGCGCAACATTTGGCGATTTTATAGGTGAGTTCAGTTAGCATTTTATTGGTTTTCGTTGCTGCAAGGCGTGCAACATGTTCTCTGCAATAGCATCAACAACCGGAATCGCGACGCTATTGCCCATCGGAACTGATCAAACGCATGTTCCGCCTAACTTCTCAAAAGGGAATGCGCATGCCGCCAATTCCTGCGAAGAGATCGATGAAGGTAAACCCGTTTGTCATGCTCATAAGCACCATGTAATAGAATTTTACCACAATTTTGGGGAGCCTGTCAAGAAAAAAACGCGTGCCTCACGGCTCCCCCACTTTTCAGGCGTTTCAATTGCGCGCTAATGCCCGATACCCGATGTCACTGCGGAAGTGTGCATCGGCGAAGTTGATGGCGGCAACGCCGCGATACGCTTGCTGAATCGCTGATGCCAAGCCGTCTGCAACCGCGGTGACTCCCAGCACGCGCCCGCCATCGGTGAGCACCTGTCCGTTATCATGTTTTGTGCCGGCATGAAAGACGGTGATACCCTCAATCGCCGCTGCTTCCGCCAAGCCGTTAATCGCTTTCCCTGTTTCATAAGCGTCTGGATAACCTCCGGAAGCCATGACAACACATGCAGCGGCACCCGCGTGCCATTCAGGCTCAGCATAATCGTTGAGCGTGCCATCAACACACGCGAGCAGCATCGGCACCAAATCGCTTTTAAGGCGCGGTAAGAGCACCTGTGCCTCCGGATCTCCGAAGCGGCAGTTGAATTCCAATACCCTCGGGCCTGCCTCGGTTATCATCAAACCGACGTATAACACCCCTGTAAAGGGGCACCCGATGTCCGCCATGCCTTTAATCGTAGGATAAACGACGCGCGCCATCACGTAGTCGTGCAATTCGGATGTCATCACCGGTGCGGGGGAATACGCGCCCATTCCACCGGTATTCTTGCCCGTGTCGCCATCGTGGGACATTTTGTGGTCTTGCGAACTAACGAGGGGTACGCACGTGTGTCCATCGGTAAGGACGGTAAAGGATGCCTCTTCGCCGATGAGTTCGTCTTCAATGACGACACTGTCGCCTGCTTCCCCGAACGCCTTGTCAACTAAAATGGTTTTCACCGCCTGTATCGCTTCGGCGACGGTTCGCCCTGGGATAACCCCTTTGCCGGCGGCAAGTCCGTTCGCCTTGACAAAAACGGGGCCGTTGCGCGCTTTGATGTCCGCAATTGCTTCGTCTGCGTCCACATACGTGCGGTATGCCGCTGTGGGGATGTCGTTTTTTACCATCAGTTGTTTGGCAAAATCTTTGCTTGCTTCGAGTTGCGCGGCGCGTTTATCGGGTCCGAACGCTTTCAATCCATGGGCGCGAAATGCATTGACGATGCCAGCCGCTAAAGGTGCCTCCGGTCCGACGACGGTGAGGCCGATGCGTGCGGATTCTGCCCATGCTACGAGTTCGCCGAACCCATTGTCAAGCGGTAGTGGCAAGCACGCCGCTATCTCGGCGATGCCTGCGTTGCCGGGCGCACAATAAATGTTCTCAACGAGTGGGCTCTGCGCGAGTTTCCAGACGAGCGTATGTTCGCGTCCACCCTGTCCGATAACCAAAATGTTCATATTTTCGTGGCAATCCCTAAAAAATCCTTTTTGAGAATATGATACCACACCTGCTGAAAGAATTCAAGGAAATTCCTTTGAAAAATAGTTGCAGGTATGTTAAACTAAATCCAGGAGGTTTTGAACGATGTGCACGTATATATTCTCGCAACTCTCCGAAGAGACACTCAAGCGACTCGTGACACTGGAGGGCAAGTACGTTGCTGCAGCAGCGTGGAGAAATATGCAGATAATGCTCACTGACGACGAACGCAGACGGCTTGAAGACATTAAGGCTACCTTGCGAGACCGGAATTTAATGGTATTGAATGAGTCCACGCTCTGGGCGCGGGCTATCTATCCGCTGTTAGTGCTCGCTGAACAGGGGCATGTTCAAGCGTGGAGCAGTGTTCCACTCAAAGCCGCCTATCCCACGTTTAGCCTTGAAGGTGAAGCCGATGGCGCGCTTGCGCCTTCCTTAGGGGGCACTATTCAACCGCCGTATCTCATTGTGCATGAGGCGAAACGCGCGATGAATGCCCCAGACCCGAGGTACCAACTCTACGGCGAGATGCTCGCCGCCGCTTGGCTCAATTGGGAGAAAGACTCTAACGCCGAACAAGAGATATTCGGATGCTACACTCTCAATGACGATTGGGCATTTGTCCGGGGAGTCGTCACCGATATTGATACCGAGAAACCGACATTCACAATGGAATTCGCGCCCGACTACCACGGTATTTCGGATGCGGAGAACATCGTCCAACTACTGAAATTTATCGTCGCAAACCAAATCGCGCGTTGACAGATACCCCAGACTTCGACGGGGTAGGCAATTGACTACAGGAGGTTTTGAACGATGTGCACGTATACATTCTCACAACTCTCCGAAGAAACGTTGAAAACGCTCGTGACGTTGCACGAAGAAGACGGTGCCCCGGAAGTGTGGGAGAAGATGCAGATAGCCCTTACAGCAGACGAAGTGAGACGACTGAACGATCTCAAATCAACTTTGCACCGCCGAAACCTACTCGGTATGAACGAAGCTACGCTTTGGGCGCGTGCAATTTATCCGATGCTAGTGTTGGCTGAACACGGATATGTCCAAGCATGGAGCGGTGTTTCACTCAAAGCCGCCTATCCCACGTTTAGCCTTGAAGGTGAGGCCGATGGCGCGCTCGCGCCCTCCCTCGGTGGCAGAATTCAATCACCTTATCTCATTGTGCATGAGGCGAAACGCGGGTTGAACGCGCCAGACCCGCTGTATCAACTGCTTGGCGAAATGCTCGCCGCCGCACGGCTCAATTGGGAGCAAGATGCCAATCCTGAACAAGAAATTTTCGGATGTTACACCGTCACTGACACTTGGGCATTCGTCCGCGGGGTTGTCAGCGACATTGACACCGAAAAACCCACGTTCACGCTCGAATTCTCACCGGATTACAATGGCATTTCGGATGCGGAGAACATCGTCCAACTGCTGAAATTTATCGTCGCAAACCAAATCGCAGTGTAATTGGAGAAACTATGTTTACCACTCTCTCTGGACACCATCACGAACTCACGGGTATCTTTGCAGATGCGCAGCAACGCGTTGCCGATGCCCGCGGTGAAACTTCCCGAGACTTGAATACCCCCTATACCTTTCCGGGATACTCAAAAGCAGAATGGGAGAAACGGGCAGCCTCCTTACGTCAACAGATTCGCGTCGCGACGGGGTTAGTGCCGCCCCCGGAACCGACTCCGCTGAACGTCAGTGTATTCGGAAAAGTGGAACGAGAAGATTACACCGTAGAGAAAGTCCATTTTGAACCGTTTCCCGGCTTCTTCACGACAGGCAACCTCTATCGTCCGAAAGGCAAACCGGGGCTGTTCCCCGGTATTGTGAGTCCGCATGGGCATTGGAGCCGCGGCCGCCTTGAGGACATTGAGCGCGGCTCCATTCCGGCGCGTTGTATCAATTTCGCGAAGCAGGGTTACGTTGTCTTCGCCTACGACATGCTCGGTTACAACGACAGCGGCAAACAGATAGAACATCGATACGGTGGTGCGCGCGAAGGCTTGTGGGGGTTGAGCGCGATGGGGCTGCAGCTCCTCAACGGTATCCGCGCCATCGATTTTTTGCAAAGTCTGCCGGATGTAGACAGTGAACGTATTGGATGCACCGGTGCGTCGGGTGGCGGCACGCAAACCTTTCTCTTAACGGCGGTTGATGAACGCATCAAGGTATCCGCCCCGGTCAACATGATTTCCGGCACCATGCAGGGTGGGTGCCTCTGCGAAAATGCCCCTAATCTGCGGTTAGATGTCAGCAACATTGAGATAGGCGCGTTGATGGCACCGCGGCCACTCCTGATTGTATCGGCGACAGGAGACTGGACGGTAAGCACGCCGACGGTTGAATACCCCGCCATTCAAAGCATCTACGCGCACTTCAACGCCGAAGAACGGGTGCATCACGTTCAGGTAGATGCCGAGCATAACTATAACCGCGAGAGTCGCGAGGCGGTTTACGCATGGTTTGCAAAGTGGTTCTTGGATGTTGATGAGCAGGAAGCGTTCAAAGAGGTAGCGTATCAGGTAGAACCTGACGATGCGCTCTTGGTATTCTCTGGGAACGACATGCCGGCGCACGCACTGAAACAGGACGAATTTCTGCCAACGTGGGTAAACCGCGCGAAGAAAGCACTCGAAAATCGGAAACCGGAGAATCCAACTGAACTTGAAACGTTTCGCGATGAGATGGGGAGTGTGCTACAACACGCGCTCGGGCTCCAGTTCCCAGAAAACGAGGAGATAACGTGCATTGAACCTGAAGGCGCGTTCCCGATTACCTATCGCCGGAACTATACTGTGGAACACCTCGTCATCGGTAGAAAGGGAGTGGGGGATGCCATCCCGGCTATTTTGGTGAATCCGAGGCCGCCGGTTGAAAGCGGTGCCTTAACGCTCGTCGTTCACCCGATGGGCAAAGCGCGGTTTGTAGACGACACAGCGGAGCTCGCGGCGCGCAACCTGTTAACAGATTCACGTTCCATCCCAGAATCGGGCATCCTCCCCGGTCTGCTCAAACTCAGGCACAAGCTGCTCATCATTGATGTCTTCGGCACGGGAGAACACGGCGACTACCAGCGGCAGGAGGATACCCCCTACTTCACCACCTACAACCGGACGACAGCGGCGTTGCGCGTCCAAGACATTGTAACGGCACTGCGCTGTGCTGCAAACCGAGTTGACGTTTCGGAGGTGAATCTCATTGGGCTCGGCGAAGCCGGGTTGTGGGCGATGCTCGCGGCGGGATTCGCCGATGTTGCAAACGTCGTCGTGGACGCGGCACAATTTGACAACAACATGGACGTTGTCTGTTTAGAGACGTTGCCGATACCGAACCTCCGGCAAGCCGGTGATTTTCGGACAGCCGGGACGCTCCTCGCACCACGTCGGTTGACTATCTACAATACAGGTGAGGTATTTGATACGACGTGGATTGCCGATGTCTATCGGGTTCTCGGCGCGTCGCAGCAGCTGCGTGTGGAAAAGGGGACGTTGTCTGAGGGGGAAGTCGTCGCAAGGTTGATAGGAAATGAGATAAGGTAAGGGTGGATAGTTAAACATCCACCCTTACCGCCAAAGCGGCGGCGCACTGAAAAAGCGCGCCTACCTGACAATCGCTATCCTTGCAGGTTGTAACCGCGTTCGTTGTGCTCGGAAAGATCCAGCCCCATGCGTTCCTCATCCGTTTCGACGCGTAGGCCGATGGCGGCATCCAAGATTTTGAGGGTGATGAACGAAATCACACCACTCCATACCACCGTGATGACGATGCTGATGAACTGTGCCCAGACTTGTGTGCCGATGTTCATGCCATCTGACAGTCCGACACCGCCGAGCGATTCTGCGGCGAAAACGCCAGTCAACAGTGCGCCGACAATCCCGCCGATGCCGTGAACGCCGAAAGCATCCAACGAATCGTCGTAACCCATCTTCTGCTTCAGACTGGTGGCACCCCAGAAACAGACGATACCGGAGACGAACCCGATTGCGAGCGCGCCCATTGGCCCGACGGAACCGGAGGCGGGTGTAATAGCAACTAATCCGGCGACTGCCCCGGTGGCGATGCCCAAGGTGCCAGGTTTCCCGTGGCGCGCCCATTCAATAAACATCCAGGTAACCGCTGCTGTTCCGGTGGATATCTGCGTGACGAGCATCGCCATGCCGGCGGAACCGTCCGCTGCAACAGCACTTCCTGCATTGAAACCGAACCAGCCTACCCAGAGCATTGACGCGCCTACCACGGTAAGCGGCAAGCTGTGCGGCTGCATCGCGCCCATGGGATAGCCGAGGCGTTTTCCGACTAATATCGCCGCGACTAAGGCGGCAATGCCTGCGTTGACATGGACGACGGTTCCACCCGCGAAATCGATGACTCCGAGTGTGTGAAACAGGGCTCCATCCCCAGACCAGGCCATGTGGCAGATAGGCGTGTAGGCGACTACCGCCCAGACTGCGGAGAAGATGAGCATCGCGGAGAATTTCATCCGTTCCGCGAAAGCACCGACGATGAGCGCAGGCGTGATAATCGCAAACGTCAATTGGAAGGTGATAAAGACGGTTTCGGGAATAGTCCCGCTGAGACTATCCACGCCGACACCTCGCAGGAACATCGTCCCGAGTCCACCGACAAAGGAGTTGAGATTGGTGACTCCCGCCGCCATGCCATCCGTATTGAAAGCCAGGCTATAGCCACAGATAACCCAAAGGACGGTGACAACGCCTGTCAGCACAAAGCACTGCATCAGGACAGAGAGCACGTTGTGGACGCGCACTAACCCACCGTAAAAGAGGGCGAGCCCGGGGATAGTCATAAACAGAACGAGAGCAGTGGCGGTGAGGAGCCAAGCGGTATCACCGGAATCGTGTGAGGCCGTCTCCTGTGCCAGTGCAAGGCCCGGCACGCCACAGATGAATAGCACGACGAGGAGCGGCATCACGACAGGGAAGTCGCGCCGCACGAACAGCGTGCTAATGCGTTCAAAAACATTTCGCTTCTTTGCAAATTGTGATGCACATCGTTGTTGCATCGGAATCCTCCATATACGTTGTGTCAAGGCAGACTATTTTGTCTGCCTATCCATTTATTTTTTTTGGACGAACACGCGAAGGTTTCGTCCATCAATTATTCTCAAAACAATTATAGCAAGGTATTAAATTTAGTGCAAGAGGATTTTTTTTACAGAAAATCAGTTTTTGGCGAGAATTCAATCGTCTTGTTTTTTCTGGGGGAGGGAAGTGAACTTGCGGCACGGGAGCAGAGACTCCCGCACCACAAGTTTAGGAAAACGCTTGCCTAACGGAGTGCGGAGACGTTGAAGTCCGGATACGCATTTGCACCGTGTTCTTCAAAGTCAAGTCCGCGCATCTCTTCGTCCTCGCTGACGCGCAAGCCGGTGATGGCTTTGATGCCGCCGAACAGCGCGAAGCCGGTAATTAAACACCATGCGAGAACGGCGATGACTCCGATGAACTGGGCCCCGAGGAATCCAAAGGCGGCCCCTTTATCGGCGGCGAAGAAAACGCCTTGTTCTTTATGGAAGAAGCCGAGGAGGAGCGTGCCTAATGCACCGCACACGCCATGCACTGAGATGGCCCCTACCGGATCATCGATATGGAAGCGTTCAAGTGCCAGCACGCTGAGCACGACGGTGATACCGCCGAGTAAACCGATAAGTGCGGCGGATGCTGGGCTGACGAACGCGCAAGGGGCAGTAATTGTCACCAATCCGGCGAGTCCGCCGTTGAGTGCCATGCCAGCGTCCGGTTTCCCAAGCACTATCCAAGCGACGATCATCGCGCCGATAGCCCCTGCAGCGGCGGCGATGTTTGTGGTTACCGCGATGAGAGAGATGTCGGCCGCGTCTGCGCCCATTTGGCTGCCGGCGTTAAACCCGAACCAGCCGAGCCAAAGGATAAAGACACCGAGCGCGGCGAGCGGGAGGTTATGTCCGGCAATTGGCCGCGGTCTGCCCTCGCTATCAAATTTGCCGATGCGAGGCCCTAGGACGATGGCCCCGGTCAGTGCCAGCCAGCCGCCTGTGGAATGGACAACCGTTGAGCCGGCGAAGTCAAGCATCCCTAGATTTGCTAGCCATCCGCCGCCCCAAATCCAATGTCCGACGATGGGATAGATAATGCCGGTGATGAAAAGGCTATAAATCAGGTAACTTTTAAACTGCGTGCGTTCCGCTACTGCGCCGGAGACGATGGTGGCGGCGGTTGCGGCGAAGACGAGCTGGAAGAGCCATGCGGCGTAAGTCGGCACCGAACTCCAAGCGAGTGAACCGAATGCGTCTGTCCCCATCGGCACGAACCAGCCGCTGGTACCCATGAAGGCGTTCCCTGCGCCGAACATCAGCGCGAACCCGATTGCCCAATAAGAGATGGAGCCCATCGAGAAGTCCATGAGGTTCTTCATGAGAATGTTCACGGCGTTTTTGGCGCGTGTGAAGCCGGATTCAACCATGGCGAAACCTGCCTGCATAAAGAAGACGAGGAACGCCGCGAGGAGCACCCACAGGGTATCTGCCATATATTTCGCATCTGAGACTTTCTCGCCTTCAACTTCTCCATCTAGGGCGAAGGCGTTCGCGCTCAACAGGCAGATGAGGGCCAGCAGGACAGCGATGCCCTGATAGAAACTTCGTGGAATCTTTGTCTTCATGTGAGATATCTCCTGGCTACCATGTGCGGACGAACGTCATCCGTCCGGTCAGCCCTGTTTCCTCGTCCTCTTTTTGCGTCTCATAGCCGACGAACAGGCCGAGGGTGTTATTTTCGCCGTAGCCGAGGTTAAGGCGGCCGCCGGCAATAAGGCTGCCGAGCCCACCGTCATCGCCTAAATCAAGTGTGACTTCCACTTGCGGGCCGATGGCGACGGTGTCGTTAACGGAATAGAGGATAAAATCGCGCGTATACAGTGCATCTCCCGCTTCCTCATCAAACGGGGAATTGAAGAACCCCTGAATCCACGATTCAAAATAGATGGAACCGGCGGTGAGATACGTAAACAACTGTGGCGCGATTAGCGAAGAGGGCCCGTTCGGTGCAGTGTAGTCAAAGCCGATGCCTACCATAGGCAGGAGGCTGAGCGACATGTCATCGCTGTCAACGACGGGGATGCCGAGTCCGATGTCGAATTCACCGAAGGTATCCACGACGTAAATATCGCTATCCAGCGAGATACTGCCGAGGGAGTGGCTGGCTCCGAACCAGAATTGCGTTGCCAGGCCGTCGGTATCAATGCGGAACCAGCCGGAAGTGCTTGACTCTTCCGCTTCTTCCATTTCCATCTCTTCCCCCATTTCGTGGCCATCTGCGTAGACTGTGGGGATGCAGGCAACTGCCAACATGCATGCGATTGCCAACAATTGGGTTAACCAAAACGCTTTACTTTTCATTAAAGTCTCCTTTTATGGGGCTAAGGTGACAATTCCTTGCCTGTTCATAATGAGCTAAGGTGCCAGATGTATCTTGATTCCGGCACCAATTTATGGTATATTTCAATCTAGGCGACACTAACAGCGCACCTATTATTTTTGTTTTAAGCAAAATGCATGCCAATTTCCATTATGCGGAGGGGAAGACGTGCTGAGATGCCTGCGGCTGTAAGGTTTCCGAAGAAATTTCCGCTGCGCATCGTCAATCAAGAGGAGACAAACTACAGATAACAATGCTGAAATTTTCATCAAAACATTGCCAAAAAAAATTGCAATCGGTAGCCGTGCTTGTTGTTCTCATCGGCGCGCTGCTCCGCTTCTGGCACTTAGGCGAGTGGAGTTTCTGGAAGGACGAGGTATTCATGGTGTTGGATGCCAAGCAGCTCACTGTGGAGAATTCGCCGATTAACCCTATTCCGTATGTGGCAGTGAAATTCTCCATCGCCCTCGCAGGCGACAGCGAATGGGGGAGCCGCTTCATTCCGTGCGTGATAGGCATCCTCTCCATTCCTATTATCCTCGGGCTGGGAAAAACGCTCTTCAATTGGCGGGTTGGGATTCTGGCATCGGCGTTCGTAGCGTTCTCCAGTTGGCATCTGTTCTGGTCCCAGAACGCGCGCTGTTCTTACATTTGGACATTCCTTTTCGCGGCGTTAACGGCGTGGTTTTTCTATCTGTCAATAGAACGCGATTCAACGCTGTTGACGTTCGGTGCGTTTCTCGCCTGTAGTTGTCTCATTTTATCGCACCTCCTCTCGGCGTTTATGGTGCCAGCGTTAGCGGTTTATGCGGTGCTGTTCCTCCGTTCGGATTCTTGCAGCAGGAAAAGGAGGTTCAACCTGCTCCTCTTTTTTGGGCTGTTCGCTATCCCGATATTGGCACTCGCGCATCCGAAAGTTCACGGTTACCTCTTCTCCGGTTGGGGGCTCAACCTATGGAGTCGCAGTCCGCTTTACATTGTGCTGACGCTCGTCCAAGGCGTGAGCATTCCGATAGCTGTTGCCGCCTTCTTTGGCGGCGTTACCGCCCCCAGGGAACATCGAGAACGGGAGGGCTCTCCTACCGTTAGCTTCCTGTCTCATCGTCCCACTCGGTTTCTTGTCTGTTATGCCGGTGTTCCGCTGCTGCTCTTCCTCATTGCATCGCAGTTCCAAAACGTCGCGGGCTACTATCTGTTTTGGACAACGCCTGCGTATTTTCTTCTCGCCGCGGTTGCGTGTGAAAGGCTTTACGTCAAATTGGGAGGCACGTTCTTCGGCGTGCTCGTGCCATGCATCCTTATTCTGAACCTGGCGGCGCACGACTATCTCTATTTTAACGTCGAGAACGGCGGCAGACCCAAGTGGCGAGAGACGTTTGAAGTCATCCGCGCACATCAAATCCCCACCGATAAAATGGTGCTTTCAGAACCAGAGATGGGACGGTATTACCTTACCGAATTGGAAGCGATTCACATCGGCGAAATGCTAGACAACGCGGAAGCATTTGAGAAACGGTGGCTATCAAGTGAACATCGCTTGTGGTTCGTCGTGGATGTGGGGAGTTTCAACGTGTTCGATGCGAAAGAGAAGGTGCGTGAGTGGATTCGGCGGCGTGGACGTATGGTTCGCACGTTCCCAACATTTTCTCGTGCGAAAGACAGAACGATTCATCTCTATTTGTTGGAGTGATCAGAAGCAGGATGAGGAGCAGGATTTTCAAGATTTGCAAGATATGAGCAGGATTTGGAGCAGGATTTCCAGGATGTCCAAGATTTAGCAGGATTTTTGTCGCAGTCCGAGCAGGATCAGGCGATCCTGCGCTACAGAAAAGAGGCCATGGCCCCTGTAGTTCGCGATCGCCAGATCGCGAACGGGTCAGGATCGGGTGATCCTGACTCGATGCTTTCGGTGAGTCCGACGTTGGCGAGGGACAGGCCCTCGCCCTACGGTATAAAGGGAGATGCTGCGGCCCCGTAGCGCGGGGGTTTTCGGCAACCGACGTTGGCGAGGGACAGGCCCTCGCCCTACGGTAAGGCCTGAGTCTATAGACATTAAGGTCCTACGGACCTTTTCTCCGTGTGACGGCCGAACATCTACAGACATTAAGGTCCTTACGGACCTGAAGACGA
>PYJE01000023.1 GCA_003635305.1 Candidatus Poribacteria bacterium
GTTTAATGGGGAGAGCACCATGATAAAAAGAGGCGACATCATCGGGCAAGAACTTTTAAAACATTTTCCGGATGGGGAATGGGGGTACGTATCCCTGACGGTAGGCAGGCTGCCGGAGGAAGTGAGGCTCTGGTGGAAGGAGCCGGCGGCACCGGGGAGATATGCCCCGGCGAAGGGTGTGCGAGAGCGGATTGACGCGGCGTTCGATGCCGGATGTTTCGGCGATGCGGATATGTTCGTTGACGCTGCCTATGCCAAGGATGGAAAACTCCATATTGTCGTCATCAGCCGGGAATTTGCGTCCGATGACAGCGATGTTGAGGCGCGCTATGCGCGCGTTTGGGAGGTGCTGTCCAAGGGGCTTACATCGGCAGAGTTGGCGCGAGTCGTCCGGCTCGTCTGCGTGAATCCGGAGACGATTAAAAGATTGTAGGCGCGGTTTGAAACCGCGCCTACCGGCAAAGCTGAACCTCATCCGCAGGCCCGGCTTCATCCATTTTTTTTTGCATTCGATAAAACTCTTGCATCGATTTATGCGGTATGCTAAAATAGCGTAAATTTACACTGCTAGGAAGAGAAGTAAACTACCCAAGTCTGAAGACTTGGGCTTTTGAAAACGCCACCTTCACCACGTGGGTCAGTCCAAGAGCGTAAGTCGTTTACTAGACGGTTGCACGTCTGAAACGCAAGGCGTGCAAAACTTAGCCAGTTTGTCGTGGTAGACAACAGGATATTGCGATTGGCGAGAAAGGACGTTGTGTCTCTATCGCCTGGGTGCCTCCCTAGCCTGCTTTCAGTCTCCGCTGACGACGGCACCGTGTCAGGTCTGCGGTTCGATGGTGACAGCTCGAACCAACGAAGCAGCACACCGCCTGAAGCGTAAGAGCCTCCGCTGGCAAGTGTCGAAGGGACAATATATACTCCTCTTTGAGGAGGGCTTACACGCCAAACCGCCGCGGGTCGGTCAATACCCGCACCTAACTACAGGAGAAGAAACTGGCTCAGGTCCGCCAAGCCTGAAGGCTTGGGTTTCTTAAGCTTAATCGATGAATAGAAATAGACTTATCTTTGGCACTATATTGCTTTGTGTCGGCGCGCTGATTGCGCTGAGCATTAATCGCGCGCAAAGTCAAAGCGATGTGGTTGCGAAGGGAAAATATCTCGTGGATACCGTCGGTGCATGCGGACATTGCCATACGCCGCGCGCAGGAGCGGAATTTGATATGGACATGTATCTCGCTGGGCACCCCGCGAACGCACCTGCACCGCGCTACGATTTCAGCATGATGCGACAGGGAATCTTTTTACTCACCGCGCCGACGATGAGTGCCTTTTCCGGTCCTTTCGGGACAAGTTTCGCCTCGAATCTGACATCGGATAATGAGACGGGGCTTGGGGAGTGGACGGAGGCGATGTTTATCGGTGCGATGCGCACTGGGCATCATCAAGGCGAGGCGAGCAATCGGAAGATACTGCCGCCGATGCCGACAAAGCACTACGCGCAAATGTCGGACGCTGATTTGAAGGCGATTTGGGCGTATCTCCGCACGGTGAAACCGGTTAAAAACGAGGTGAGCCCTGCGCTCAATCAGCGGGGGCGGCCGTATTAAAGAGGAGGAGCGTTTTTATGACTGCAACAAATGGCACCGCGCGCATCGCGGTTGTCGGCATGGGCATTGGCCGGCCGAACGGTGCTGCGCTTTCACGCAATCCACGCGGGCAGGTAGTTGCGCTCTGCGACTTAGTTGAAGAGCGGATGAAAGCCTTCGCCGCCGATTTACCGGGCGAAGTCACATTTTATACCGATTACAAGAAGATGTGCGAGGCGGATGACATTGACGCTGTCTTCGTCGGCACGCCGAATCAGTGGCATGTGCCGATTGCGTTGGAAGCAGTGCGCAACGGCAAACATGTCATGGTGACGAAACCGCTTGCGGATTCGGAGGCGGCGGCGCGGCAGTTGGTAACCGAGGCGGAAGCGGCGGGGGTTGTCAACATGATGTCGCTCTCCACGCGCTTTGGGGATAGCTGCCAGTACCTCGGCAACCTCGCGCGAGGGGACTACTTCGGTGAGCTCTATTATGCTCGCGCTCGCAGCGTCCGCCGAAACGGTATCCCTGCGTGGAATCTGGGCTTTATTCAGCAGGGCGGCGGTGCGTTCCGTGATATGGGGGTGCATGTGCTGGATGCAGTCTGGTGGATTTTGGGGTTGCCGAAGCCGATTGCGGTGCTGGGTGCGGCTGGTGCGAAGTTTGGCCCGCGCGGGCGCGGCTACTGGAACCGAACGCGTCCCCCGAAAGAGACTTACGAAAAATACGCGGCGGACGACTACGCCGGTGGGTTTATCACCTTTGAGAATGGGCTAGGTTTGCAAGTGGAAAGTTTCTGGGCATCGCATCAACCGGATGAATTTCAGATAGAGTTGTTCGGCACGGAGGCAGGGGCGACGTTGAGTCCGCTACGCCTTTTCCGCACGGATGATGAGGGTATCTCCGAGGACATTGGCGTGAATCTGCCGCCGGGGAAATATAAAGAGGCGTGGGATGCTATCGCCGCTCATTTCATTGAATGCATCCTTGATGGTGTGACGTGCAAGGCTCCCCTCCGCCATGGGCTGATTGTCCAGCAGATGATGGAAGGCTTGCTGAAAAGCGCGGAGACTGGGCGCGAAGTTCAGCTTGATGTGTGAGGGGCGTGACAATGCATCTGGATATACCAACGCTTTGCGATAGTTTTGCCGAGACAGGGTTTGCCATCGTGCCGAATCTGTTTACGCGTTCCGAAGTCCAACGGCTGAAATCGGAGTGTGTTGACATCCTGGCTGCAGTCAAGGCAGAGAGGGGTGTGGACACCGTTGCGGGCCACGGCGTTTATGTCGGTTTGGCTGCACGGAGTTCTGTCTTTCAAGAGGCAGTCGGCGATGCGCGCTTGCTTGACATTTTGGCGGGCATTCTTGCGCCGGATATTGAATTCTTGAGCGACAAATTCGTTTTCAAAAGCGCGTCCATGGATTTCGCGAGCCCGTGGCACCAAGATTGGCCCTATTGGCACGGCGCGCATAAAGTCTCTATCTGGGTAGCACTTGACGATGCCACTGTGGAGAACGGCTGTCTCAAGTTATTTCCGGGCTCGCACAAATCTGCGGTTGTCCACGATGGCGATGCCAGTGATGGGCATGGGTTTGGCAATCGTCTGCGTTCCGATGCGGTAGATGAGACGCAAGCGGTGACAGCGGCGTTAGCGGCGGGTGGTGCCGTTTTCTTCCACGATTTGACGCTTCACGCCAGCCATCCGAACCGTTCCGGTGCCGAACGCTGGGTATGGATTCCCACCTATCGGGATGCAAACGCCGAGGACAACGATTATTCTTGGGCAGTCGCTGCGAGGGTTGTGCGCGGCGAAAAGCGAAACTGAAAAGAAGGAGACATGATGTTTAAAAATCTGAGCACCGGTGCCATCGGCATCCGGGCGGACATGCAAGAAGGCTTGAAATTGGCAAGGAGTGCGGGGTTTGAAGGACTCGATTTGGACATCGGTGAGGCAGGCCGACTCGCGCAAGAACATTCTGTCCAATTCGTCAAAGAGCTCTGGACAGAGGCCGGCATCAAAATGGGCGGCTGGGGGTTCGGTGTAAATTGGCGGGGTGCCGACGCTGACTACTACGCCGGATTGGCGCAGTTGCCTGCGCGTGCGGTGCTCGCCGCTGAACTCGGTTGTTACCGCACGACTACCGTGGTCGGTCCCGCCTCTAACGACATGACGTATCAGGAGAATTGGGATTTCTCTGTCAAGCGGCTCCGGCCTGTCGCCGAGATTCTCAAGGAGTATGGGCATTCGCTTGGGCTTGAGTTTATCGGCCCGGCGACGAGTCGAAAGGCTTCCAAGCACCTGTTCGCTTATTCGATGGATGCGATGTTGGGGCTCGCCGCCGCGGTGGGCACTGGCAACGTTGGGTTGCTGTTTGATACGTGGCATTGGTATACCTGTCGTGCTACTATTGACGATGTGCGGAAGTTGTCCTCGGCGGATGTCGTCTATGTGCATATCAACGATGCGCCTGCGGGCATCGATGCGGATGAGCAGATTGACAATATCCGGTGCCTCCCCGCTGAAACTGGTGTGATTCCGCTCACCGAATTGATGCATATCCTGACTGACATCGGTTATGAGGGCCCGGTAACGCCGGAACCGTTCAGTCAAACGGTGAACGCGATGGAACCGATGGACGCGGCGAAGGCTACGGGTGCGTCGCTGGATAAGGTATGGGCAAACGCGGGATTGTAATTGAAGTTTGGGTAGGCGCGCTTTGCAAGCGCGCGGGTTTCACAAAGTGCGGTTTCAAACCGCGCCTACCGAGAACGTAGATATCGACAACGTCAATATCGGATTACGGTGAGAGGCGTTCTTGCACGAGAAACGCATTGCGAACGCATTGCGAACAACAAAAATGCAACTTATCAACAAAGAAAACATCCTCGCGATGACAGCTAAGTGGGAAGGCGAAAGATTTCCCGATGGCCGCCCGCGGGTTTCGGATGATATTCTCCAGCGGATGAAAGCGATTAGCATTGAACAGGCGTGGGGGGTTCTCCACGGCAATGACTATCGGTTTCAGTTCGCCGGTGATTGGATGAACCTGCATCCGGGACGCGTTCTCGTGGGCAGAGCGGTGACGTGTGCTTTCGTGCCTATCCGTCCTGATTTCAACGATGCCGTTTCTGCGCAAGGCGAGAAAGAGGGGCGCGTCGGTGGGCAAAACTCGTGGGTAATCGATACGCTAGTTCAAGACGATGTTATCGTCGTTGACTTGTTCGGCAAAGTCAAGGAAGGCACGTTTGCTGGCGATAACCTCGGCAACTCCATTTATGCGAAAACCGGCACTGGGATGGTAATTGATGGCGGTATCCGTGATTTAGACGGTATCTACGAATTACCGGATTTCGCAACGTTCGTGCGCGGGGCGGATCCGACTGGAATTGCGAATGTCACGCTGTCAGGAATTAACACGCCTATTCGCGTCGGTGAGGCGACTGTCTTGCCGGGGGATGTGGTGCTAGGCAGGCGTGGTGGTGTTATCTTCATTCCGCCGCACTTCGCTCAGCAGGTGGTTGAACGCGGCGAGGAGGTGCAGCGCCGGGACAGGTTTGGGCATCAACGCCTGCGGGAAGGGAGATATACGCCTGGTGAGATAGATCGAACCTGGTCTGACGAGATTGAGGCTGACTTCGCGCAGTGGCAGGAAAACGAATGACAGACACACTCCAATCCGAAATTCACGATATTTTACAAGTGGCGATGCGAGAAGCTATTGCTGCGGGAGAGCTCTCTATCCCTGAAGTGCCAAAAATTCCGTTTTCGCCGACGAAAACACCGGAACACGGCGATTTTGCTACGCCGGTTGCGTTGGGGTTGGCGAAACAGGCAAAAATGCCGCCGCGCAAGATTGCTGAGACGATTGTCGCGCATGTTGATGTGGCGGGGCATCCGCATATCCGCCGGATAGACATCGCCGGGCCGGGGTTCATTAACATCCATCTTTCGGATGCGTGGCTTTACGAGACGCTTCGCACGATTGTTACCGAGGGAGATACTTACGGGACTTGCGATAAAGGTGCCGGGGCGCGCATCCAAGTTGAGTTTGTCAGCGCGAATCCGACTGGCCCGCTGAATATTGTCAGTGGCCGCGCGGCCGCGGTAGGCGATACCCTCGTCAATCTGCTCAACGCTGTCGGCTATGACGCTATCCGTGAGTTCTACGTCAACGATGCGGGTGGACAAGTTGCGCGGCTCGGTGAATCGATTGATGTCCGCTATCGACAGGCGTTGGGTGAGCCAGGCCTGGAAATTCCCGAAGGCGGTTACGCGGGAGAATACCTGCGGGCATTCGCGCAAGACATCGTAGATGCGGAGGGCGACAAATACCTGCAGCTGGATGCAACCGAACGGGTATCCCTCTTCCGCGACAGGGGCATTGCGCACATCCTCGCGCAGCAAGAGGCATCGTTGGAACGGTTCGGCGTTCAGTTTGATGTTTGGACAAGCGAGAAGGCAATCCGCGCGAGCGGAAAACCTATGGCAATCCTCCAACTCTTTCGCGACAAGCAGTATCTCTATGAAGCGGAAGGCGCGACGTGGTTCCGGATGTCTGACTTCGGGGACGATAAGGATTGCGTTGTCATCCGCCGCGATGGGGAATACACCTATTTCGTGCCGGATGCGGCTTATCATCGCGATAAGTTTGACCGGGGATTTAATAAGGTAATCGACTTTTTTGGGCCAGACCATCAGGGGCACGTCAGTCGTCTTTACAACTTCGTGAAGGCCCTCGGTTTGCCCGATGACTGGCTGGAAATTGCTATTATCCAACAGGTGAATCTCGTTGATGATGAGGGGAAGCTGTTGGATATGTCAAAACGCCGTGGGAAGTTCTACACGCTAGATGTGCTGATTGACGAGCTCGCGGCGGCGATTGGGGAACGTTTCGCTGTGGATGTCGCGCGCTATTTCTTCCTGATGCGCGCCAATAACACGCATCTCGATTTCAATTTGGCGTTGGCAATTACGGAGGCGAATGAAAATCCGGTCTTCTATATTCAGTATGCCTTTGCGCGGTGCTGGAGCATTTTCCAAAAGAGTGCCGAGCACGGGATTACGCCGCGGCCGGTTGACACGGTTTCATTGGTGCTGCTGACGGAACCGATGGAGCATGAGTTAATTCGGAAGTTGTCGGAATTTCCGGCACTGGTGCTTTTCAGTGCGGAGGCGCGCGAGGTTCATCGCATCGCGCACTATTTGCATGAGTTGGCGGGGTTGTTCCATCCTTACTATAATCAGCATCGGGTGTTAGATGCCGAGCATCAGGAACGGACGCAGGCGCGGCTTGTCTTAACGCAGGCGGTGCAGACGGTGTTAAGAAACGGGTTGGCTCTGTTGGGGATTTCCGCGTTGGAGAAACGGATGTAGCCAACATTGCGGCATGTCCGAGAGCAATTCAGTTTACTGATAGGGAGAGAAATCCACAAATGGAGACGATAGATTATAGAGCGGTGGATAGGGCGCATGTGTGGCACCCGCTTTTTCAGCATCGGCGGCTTGAGGAAACAGACTTGCTTGTTATCAAGTCGGCGCATGGGACGACGCTCGTGGACGAAGAAGGCAGGGAGTATTTAGATGCCTATTCGGCACTGTGGAACGTCAACGTCGGCTACGGCAGGCAGGAGATTGCGGATGCAGTCTACGCGCAGATTCAGCAGCTGCCTTACTATCCGCACTCGCAGATTAACGCGCCGGCGACGGTGTTGGCGGAACAGTTAGCGGCTTGTCTGCCGGGCGATTTGAACCACGTCTATTTCTGCAACAGCGGTTCTGAGGCGAATGAGACAGCTATCAAGATTGCGCGCCAATACGGCAGGCAGAGTTATCCGGGTGAGAACCGGTATAAAATCATCAGTCGGTATCGGGGGTATCACGGGTTCACTTACGGTGCGTTGTCGGCGACGGGACAGGCGCGGCGCCGGAAGGCGTTTGAGCCGCTTGTCCCGGGTTTCCATCACGCGCATCCGCCTTACTGCTATCGGTGTCCGCTAGGATTGGCATCTTTGACTTGCAATGTGGGTTGCGCCGAGGACATCGCGCGGGTAATTCAAGCCGAGGGCCCTGATACGGTGATTGCCGTGATTGCGGAGCCTATCATTGGTGGGGGCGGCGTGATTGTGCCGCCAGATGAATATCTGCCGAAACTCCGCGAAATTTGCGATGCTTATGGGCTGCTGCTCATCCTTGATGAAGTGATTACCGGTTTCGGAAGGACCGGGAAGATGTTCGCCTGTGAGCATTGGGGCGTTGAACCTGACATCATCACGCTTGCGAAGGGGTTGACGAGCGGCTATGTTCCGCTCGGCGCGTGTGTTGCATCGACGAAGGTGTTTGGGGCGTTCCTCGGTGGGCCCGATGAGCATAACGAGTTCGCGCAGGTTTGCACCTACGGTGGACATCCTGTCGCTTGCGCCGCCGGGGTGGCGAACCTGAAAATCTTGCAGGAAGAACGCCTCTGGGAAAACGCGGCGAAGGTAGGGAGTTATCTCCTTGAGAAGTTGGCGACGCTGAAAGCATTGCCTATCGTTGGCGATGTGCGCGGCAAAGGCTTGATGTTGGCGGTGGAGTTAGTTCAGGCCGATGGCGCGCATCTGGCAACGGCGCAGACGAACCGCATCGTCGGTGCGTTGCGTGAGAACGGCGTTATCGTCGGTAAGATTGGACATGCCGTGGACGAACCGGAGAACATCATCTTCATCGCGCCGCCGCTCATTCTCACGGAGGGTGAGGCGGATAGAATTTTTGAGACGTTACGTGCTGTGCTCTTGTAGTCGGTAGGCGCGGTTGTAAACCGCGCCTACGGTGTTCGTGTCTGTGCGTTAGGGTTTGAAACCGCGCCTACGGTGTTCGTGTCTGTGCGCTAGGGTTTGAAACCGCGCCTACGGTGTTCGTGTCTGTGCGCTAGGCAAGGTATTTGTCCAACAGCAGGCTTAGCCGATGCCGCGTGGTTGGCGGAATCTTATCGGGTTGCGTGGCGATTGCGCCTTCAAGCGCGTTCGCGCAGATACAGGTTCGAGGAACGTCAGGAATTTTCGCCACGGTGCTTCGCACTATCTGTTTAGATATCTCCACATTGGCGAGGATGTTGCCGAGAACCATATCGTTGGTGACGGCATCGTGTTCGGGGTGCCAGCAATCGTAATCGGTGGTGCAGGCGAGGAGTGAGTAGCAGATTTCCGCTTCGCGGGCTAATTTCGCTTCCGGTGCCGCTGTCATCCCAATGATGTCAAAGCCGAAGTGCCGGTAGACTTGGGATTCGGCGCGCGTTGAAAAAGCGGGGCCCTCCATACAGATATAAGTGCCGCCCTGATGCACGATGGCACCTGTTGCTATTGCGCTGGTATGTAAACACTCGTTCAGCTGTGGGCAGAAGGGGTGTGCGAGGCTTGCATGCACGGTGATACCCTCACCGAAAAAGGTGCTGACCCGGTTTTTCGTGTGGTCATAGAGTTGTTCCGGGATGACGAAGTGGCGCGGTTCAATCTCCTGTTTCAGGCTGCCGACGGCACTGACGGAGATGAGATGTTCAACGCCTAAGGATTTCAAGGCGTAGATATTGGCACGGGTGTTAATCTCTGAGGGCAGCAGGCGGTGTCCGGTGCCGTGTCGCGGCAAAAAAACCACGCGTCTTCCGTCAAGGGCACCGAGGATGAGTGCATCGCTGGGTTTCCCGAAGGGGGTTTCTACCTCGATTTCTTCGATGTCGGTTAAGCCGTCCATCTGATAAAAGCCGCTGCCGCCGATAATTCCGATTTTTATAGGTGTTTGCATGTATTGCTTACACATCGCGCTCGTGAAGGCGCGCTGTGTCCTTTGTTTTCCTGAGTTAAAATCCAAACGACGAGAGATGTTCTTCTACAGAGACTGTCCCTCGAACGCGTTGCGAAAGAGAAAAATATGGCACTGTTGCACTGTGGCAATTTAACACTTGAAGGGAAATCCAGTTCCGCTGTGGCTACCTATATCCGGGTGAAAGAGCTCGATCTGGTTTTTGATTTAGGCAGGTGTCCGATGCATTTTATCGGGACTAACCATGTCTTCATCTCGCATTTTCACTTGGACCACTATTTTGGGCTTCCCATCTATATCAGCCAACGCTGGCTTTCCGATATACCGCCGGGGAATATCTATGTGCCGTCAAGTGGGTTTCGGCAGTTGACGCACATTTTGGATATGCTTTCGGCGTTAGATATGGGGCGTCGCTGGGTGTATCGCGTTACGCCGGTTCATGTGGGCGATGCGCTTCGGTTTCGGCAGAATCTGATTGCGCATATTCTGCCGGGCAACCACAGTGTTCCTGCTGTCTCTTACCTTATCTGTGAGGTTCGCAAGAAACTCAAACCTGAATTCCATGAATTGCAGGGGCATGAGATTGCCGCCCTCAGACAGTCAGGCACGGAGGTGACGACGGAGGTTCAGTTGCCGCTCATCGCCTATCTTGGTGATACGCGGGGCATTCCATTGGATGTGCATCCGTTGCTGAAGCAGTGCCAAGTGCTGATTTGTGAATGCACGTTTGTCCTCCCTGAGCATCGTGCGCGCGCGAAAAAGACGATGCACCTGCATCTGGATATGTTGCTGCCGATGCTGGATGAACTTGAGAGTGAACATGTTGTGCTGACGCACTTCTCGCGCCGCTATACGCCGGAGCTTATCCGGCAGAAAGTTTTCAGTCGTTTGCCAGAGAAGGAACGTGCGCGGGTAAAGTTGTTCCTCTGAAGGTGAAGATAACCGTTCCGTTAGAGAGAATGCCCGGTCTTGATGCACCAATATCGCAACCTGGAGGTTGCTCCTACTTCTCGGGCCTGGGAGGTTGCTCCTACTTCAAGGCACGTTTCATTTTTCCCCACGTTGTTGTCAATTTATGTGCTGCTTCGACGTTGAGTCCTTGCGTGGCGAGCTGCAAGATTTCATCTTCAGACAACGCCCGGTCGAATATCATCACTTCGTCGATAATCCCTTTGAAGTAGCGATTTCCGCCGCAACAATCCACCCATGCGATATTCAGCGGGCCGATTTCTTGTTCGACGTGCGGAATATCGTTGACTCCCTTATCCACTCCATCGGCATCGGTATAGATGTAAAGCGTTGCCTGCTCGGGTTCGATTGTCATGGCGGCGAGGGCCCATTCGTCTTGCGGGATTTCGGGTCCGCCGTCCCATCGCCATGTTTCAGCGGCGTTGTTATTCCAGACGTAGTGCAGGAGTTCATTGTCGCCGAAGATGAGTTCGGTGGCAGTAGGCGTGCGCGAGCCGACGATGCCTGCCCAGTCGTTGGCTTTCCAGCCGTGTATCCATGCGGCGTAAGTCGTTGTGGTGGTGATAAATTTATAGTCGGGGATGTGGATTTTCTGTGAGCTGCCATCGAACTTCGCGCCTTTTCCGAGGCGTGCGTCTACCCAGTTCAGTTTTCCAACGACTTCTCCATCGTTTTTACCGATGCTATCGGTGGCATCACCGTCAAGGGGCCAGTAGTTGACGAGGCCGTCTTGCAGTTCTGCGGCGATAGCGATGTTGAGCGGCACCGCGATACACATCAAAAAACAGCAAGTGATTTTTAAGGTTAACATTGAGAGAGCCTCTCTATCAAGTAGGCGCGGTTTGAAACCGCGCCTCGTTTGTTACGTCGGGACAGGGAGGCATATCGGGACAGGGATGTCCCTCCTACCGTCACCGCGCCTCGTTTGTTCCTACTATCAAGTGTTCGTAGGGCGCGGTTTGAAACCGCGCCCTACAAGATTTCTGCGGCGGGTTTAGCTGCCGCTGCTGCCGGGGTATGAATTTGCGTCCTGGTCGGATGTTCCTTCTTCTTGTTCTTGATAGAAGAGGTATCCATCCTGGTCCTGGTCAAGTTCAAATTGTCGGACGATTTGTTCTGCTTCCCGGAGGTAAGGCGTGTCGCCTTTGGTGATGCTCATGTAGGCTTTGAATCCTTCATAAGCGGAGCCGAATTCGCGGATTGCGCGGTAGCAAACGGATTGCTGGTAGACAGCTTCATTGCGCCATGTGGATTCTGGTGCGCTTTCAAAGAGGCTGTCGTATGCGCGAATGGCGCGTTCGTATTCGCCGTTTTGCTGGTAAAGAGTTCCTGCGCGGTAGAGCGCGTCTGCGGCGGCGAATTTTTTATGCGACACGTCCGAGGCTAACTTTTCGTAAGCTTGAATCGCCATGGGATAGTTGCGGAGTTTCTCCCAGTTGTTAGCGACTTGTTGGAAGCTTTGGACAACCAGGTCTGCCATGCCCATTCGCCATCTATCCGCCGGTGTAATTTTTCTGCCGGACTTTTCGTATTCCACGGCTTTCTTACTGCGATTCTGCTCAATTTCGTCCATCAGCTGCTTAATATCTGTCAAGATATCGGCTGTCTTCTTCAGGAGTGTTGAGGCTTGAGATGCTTCGTAAGATTCGGGGAACTTTTCGGTGACAGCGACGAATGCGGGCCATCCGCCGGTGTAGTCGTAAAGTTCGTAGAAATAGATGTTGCCGATTTGGAATTGTGCCTGCGCGGCTTTGGCATGTTTGGTGAACTCCTCGACCATTCGTTCATAATTTCGGACGGCTTCGGGGTAGTTTTCCAAACCTTCATAGGCGCGTGCGACTTCGTAAAGTGCTTCGGCGGCGATGTTAAAGGTTTCGTCCTTCGGATCCGCGTCATAAAGTGCCTTGTAGTTCTGATATTCGGCACGCTTATCCTTAATAATTTGGCGGTTCTTCCGGATGTTGGCAGTTCCGCTTTTCGCCTCGTTGGCGTAGTAGCCGGTGGGTGCGAGTGCGACGATGGCCTGATAATGCTCGGTGGCTTTATCCCACTCGTACTTCCGCTTATAGATTTCAGCGATTTGGTAGTGCGCGCGTTGGGCATATTTGCCCTTTGCATCGCGTTCGATCACTTCGAGGTAGAGGGCCATGGCTCGCTCGTAACGTTTCTGCTGCTCGGCCCGGTTTTTCTGCATTTTTTCCGGGTCTTCGTCGCTCACCGTCATCAGTTCCGCTTCGTTAAAAGCGTTATCGGCGTTCTGAAGTTTCGCGCCGAGTGGGATGATGCTCACGCCGCCTGGCCCACAGCCGACGAGTATCGTCGCGGCGAGCAAGGCGAAGACGAGGAACATAGGGGTTAACCGGTTCATTGTTATCCTCCTTAGGGTTTTCGTGCCAGCGTATTGAAACTGGCGTTTGTGGAATTATCACGGCATTCCATTCATTATTTTTCATATAATACCAAATGTGCAAAAAAATGTCAAGATTTTTTTGAGATTTTTTTCGCGCGGGGAATTTTTTTCTCTGAATCGCAGATTTTTAGGATGAGGGAGTTCTTGTTGATGCGAGTCTTCTTTTTGCTATCGGGCAAACGTTTTCTGTGATGCGCGGGGCCTCGCGAGGGACAGGCCCTCGCGCTACGGTGAAGGATGGGGAGACGAGTTTGGCGTGGTGTCTCGCGAGGGACAGGCCCTCGCGCTACGGGAAAGGACGGGGAGACGAGTTTGGCGTGGTGCCTCGCGAGGGACAGGCCCTCGCGCTACGGTGGCCGGGGAGACGAGTTTGGCGTGGTGGCTCG
>PYJE01000024.1:0-2223 GCA_003635305.1 Candidatus Poribacteria bacterium
TTTCTGTCGTTTGAACTCGCCAGAAACGACAGGTAGGGCTCTGGCAAGCCCTACCTGTTGAAAGTCATTGGCGATTACTTCACCACCAACATCTTCCGCGTCGCCGTGAAATCACCAGCCGTGAACGTGTAGAAATACACACCGCTGGCAACGCGTTCGCCAAGGCTATTCTGTCCATCCCAATACGCCGCACGGCTGCGGACGTGATAGATGCCCGCCGGCTGATGCCCGAAATCTAGCATCCGAACCAACTTCCCATTTGCAGCATAAATAGAGACGCTGACTTCAGCGGGCACGGACAATTGATACGGTATCCACGTCTCCGGGTTAAACGGATTCGGATAATTCGGCAAAAGTGCCGTCTGCTTCGGCGTTAATGCCGCCAAAAGGCGTTGGAGAAAGACAATCCCGCGCTGATATTTCGCATCGGTGCCGTTCGGTTGCATCGCCTGCGCCTGCGCGAGCCACTGCTGCACCGTGGCCGCTGTCGGCGTGTGAGACACCTGCACCTCCACGGCAGGCGCGCCACCAGCTGCGCCATCCCCTAGCGCGCCCGCCACCAAAACCAAATCGGCGACGTTGACAAGGCCATCACCGTTGACATCCGCAGGATTCCCAGCACCCCGCTCCCCAAAACGGGCGGCGATGAGCGTCAGATCTAGAATGTTCACACTCCCATCGCCGTTGACATCTTGAGAGCCAACAACGATGCTCAGCTCCGGCGGCGTAACATGGAGTATCTCACCCCAACGTGTCCCTGCCTGAAAGTTCTCTAGCGTCACCAGACTTTTTCCTTTGCCGATGACAGTGAAATCCACTGAGAGCAGCGTGCCATTTGGGAACCCCTTGCCTCGGGAGAGTTGGACAGACTTTAACCCGATGATCTTGCCGGTGCCATTCTGAATAGTGCCTTCTTGAAAGAATGTCTCGCCATCGTTCTGCTTCAGAAAATCGCCTTCAAGCACCTGAGTGACTTTTAACACAGCGGGATTGAACACCAAATCTGCTTGCCACCCCGTCAAATCGGTGACGTTTGCGGCATCCAACTGGAGAGTGAACGTATCTCCCACCTCTAACTCCGTTGCATCGGTGGAAAAGGAGAAGTTGCGGCTCGGGCGGAACAAGGCGTATTTCGCGTCAGGTGCAAACCCAAAGAAGCCGCTAAACCCGCCATGGCCATGGTTGTCAACGGCGACTAACAAGACATTTTTCCCTTGCTTCAACGTGACAGGGAAAAAGTCTTGGTAATCGTTAGCCCAACGGATAACGAGTGCCTGGTGAACTAATTCACCGTTGAGCCAGACTTTGACAGCATCATCGCTTCCAACGAACATCGTCGTCTGCTGTTCTATCGGCGCATCCAAGAGAATAGAACCATAAATGATATGCTCATAGATATCCTCACCTCGTCCCCATCCGAGGGATGCTGTCATGTTGTTGATATTGTCCGCACCAGTAGCGGAGAGTCTGTGGGCTCTCCATTTGCTTTTTCCCACAGCTGTTCCTTCCGTTGCACCGTTGGTAGCCACCTTTAGTTCCGTTACGTCACCGCCGCTGGCTTGTGCCAGAAAATCGGTGCGGCTATTCAGTCTTGTTCCGGGAACGAGCACCCATAACCACGGCCCCGTGATTTTCGGGCCGCCCGACCGGAACCCAGGGTTTTCGGTGAGAATCACGTTCGTCTTTTCGCGTAACCCTGCTAATTCCGAGAAGTCGGTTATCTCGTTGTCATGAAGGTCCAAGTGTTCCAAGTTGCGTAACCCAGCAAGTGGGGATACGTCCGTGATGGCGTTGTGCCGAAGGTTCAAATGTCTCACGCCTGTTAATTTAGCGAAGGACGTAAGGTCCGATATGCCGCAATGCTCAAAGGCTAGTTCTCCCAACGCCGGTAATCCTGCCAGTGGCGTGACATCCGATATGGTCCCGCCGCTAATTGCCAGCGTTTCCAACTTTCGCGAACTTGCCAACGGCGAGAGGTCCGTGATGCGGGTGTCCCACGCTTGCAGGTTGCTCAGGCTGAGCATCCCAGAAACTGCGGAGATGTCGGATACGGGGTTACCATTAATCCCTAACCCATCTAACTTCACCAAACCGGAGAGAGGGGATAAGTCGGTAATCCGATTCTCCTCTAATCCTAGCCATCCCACGTTGATTAAATTTGCAAGTGGGGACACGTCGACAATCAGATTATCTCGCAACTTGATGTTTCCGAGACGGGTGAGG
>PYJE01000024.1:2243-22765 GCA_003635305.1 Candidatus Poribacteria bacterium
AAATCACGAATGCCCTTGCGATCTGCGCGGAGTTCCCTTAATCGCGGTGCCTCCTCCAGCGTGAGTTGGGCATTTTGCGGTTTGCCGAGCGTCTTGTGAATGACTGCGCGCAACTGCAGGTCTGGGATATGCCAGAAACGCGGCGGAAGAGGAGTGCACCGAGTGACGACGTTGGCAAATTGCGATGTCCACGTATCTCGCTGCACGCGCCCGTTAGCAAGCAGAAGGGACTCCAGACCGCATCCTTGCAACTTGCCGTTCCGAATCTCTTCTTGGAACGCAGACGGTGTCAATCCCACGGAGGCTGCGGCGTGTGCGACATCCAGCGGTTCTTCAAACCGCTGATGGAACCGTTCCACCGGCTCAATGCCCCCAAAGATACCCCCGGCGGCTTCCAATGCCGTTCGGAACCGTTGCGTATCCTCTGCCACAAGTTTCTCCATATCCGCTTGTTCGACATAGAGCCGCAGTGCCTGCTCTTTATCGTAGGGTGGATTCACCTGTTGCAGGATTACCTCACGAACACCGTCTTCAAATTTCTTCATCCCTTCGGTGTGACAGCCGATACAGGACAACCCGTTGCGAACCACCGGATCGCGGGCTGCCGGGTTCGATACAATGTCCACCGGTGCTTCATCCAGCCGTGTTCCAGCCGTCGTGACGAGGAAATAGGCCTGTAAGCCGTTCGGCAAGTTGAAGATAATCTCGCCGCCATCATGCTTGAACGAAAGCGGGTGCGTGAAGACGTTCTGATTGTCGACGTTCCCTGCAAAGTCGTAAGATTTCCAATACGCGCCGTACCGCGAGCGGTGACGTTCGACGACGCGGTTATTCTGCGAGACGCGTGATTCATTGAATCCAGCACGCCAGACGCGCACTCCGGGGGCATCCTGGAGATTGCGCGCCACGTTCACCTCTAGTCGCGTTTCCAACTCCCGGACTGTCTCGGGCAAATCGAGGATGCCGTGGTAAAGCGGCGGCAGCGAGGCAGTCGCCAGGAACCAGTCCACTTGCACAAACGGCACCTCGCATGCCATCTCTTGCTGCAGCGTCTCGTAGAGCGCGGGGTTTCCGTAATCAAACGCGTAGGGATAGACATTTTCTATCTGTGTCCACGCGTCGTTGACATCCCACTCGTAGTGCCGAAGATCGATGTAGAAGAGCGTCTCCGCCGCGTCAATCGGCTGCGGCTGGGTAACATCGTAACCCCAGGAGAGACTATTAATGAGTTTGGAAAGTGCGCGGCGATAGGCAGCGAGTGCGTCCGCTGTTTCGCCGGCGTTGTAGAGATGCGTCATTGTAAAATAGCGCGCGAAGGGCCGGTCAAACGGCGCGAGCGAATTCACGTGCTGCTGCATGGCGGTGAGCATTGCATCCGGCGTGATGAACTTGGGTGGCGGGGGATCGCCTACCCAATTCGGTGCTCCTGCTTCAATCCAGCGGCGCACGATGCCAAGTTCCACATCGGTGAGCGGCGGTTTGTTTAACGGCATTCGTGCCCCGTCGGCGGTTCCGCCGAGGAGCCGCTTGTAAAACTCCGATGCATCCGGATCACCGGGGACGACTGTCCCAGAAGCCATCAAGATGTCATGAGGTTCCACAGTCAGCACGTCCGAGAACGGGCGATTTGCGCCGTGGCAGTCAATACAGTGTTGCTCAAAGATGGCGCGCGTATGCAGCGCCAGCGGCGATTGCGCGTCCGCACTGACACTGACAACGCCTAGCACGATAAAGGTTAAGAGAATTAGTGTAAAGTGTTTGAAATATTTCAAAATCAATCTCCTTTTAT
The DNA here is from genome assembly GCA_003635305.1 of Candidatus Poribacteria bacterium. GTDB lineage: Bacteria > Poribacteria > WGA-4E > WGA-4E > WGA-3G > AGPOR5. The sequence continues at coordinate 4,033 of PYJE01000024.1, forward strand.
ATCTAGCAGGGGACAGGCCCCCGCCTACGAGCCAAGGGCAGTTTTCTTTCTCCTTGTCGAAAGTCAAAACCGGTGAGTCTACTTCCGAATGAGCATCTTCCGCGTCGCCGTGAAATCACCCGCGGTCAGCGTATAGAAATAGATGCCGCTCGCAACAGGTTCACCGTGTTCGTTTTTCCCATCCCAATACGCCGCACGATGCCGCGCTTCATACCGCCCGGCGGCCCGATGCCCTAACGTTAACGTCCGAACCAAAGTGCCATCAACAGTATAGAGCTGCAACGTCACTTGCGCAGGTTCCGAAAGGTGATACGGTATCCACGTCTCCGGGTTAAACGGATTCGGGTAGTTCAGTAGCAAGGCTGTCTGTGCTGGACGCAGCCGGGCCAGCAGCCGTTGGAGATTGACGATGCCTTGGTGGAACACAAGGGAGCCATCGTGTGCAACCTGTGCTTGTGCAATCCATGCTTCAAGCCCGGCAAGTGTAACACCCGACGGTGCGGCAGCACCGGCTAGCGCGTCAATACTTTCTGCGACAAGGCCCAGGTCTGATTCGCTCACCTTCCCATCGCCATTGACATCCGTGCGCGGGTTAACGAGTTTTTTGTTGCCTAATTCGCGTGCTACCAGAATCAGATCCAGAATGCTCACCTGTCCATCTGAATTCACATCTGCCAAAAGCGGCGGGTCTTGGACAATAATAGGTTTACTCGGTGGGGGAAGCACCGTCCAATCCGTGCCGCCCTCAAACCCAAAAAAGCCGCTCCACCATCCCCTATCCTCATAAACCGCAACCAACAAGACGTTTGTTCCCTGGCGCAACGTCACCGCGAACTCTTCCTGATACCCTTCCGCCAGCCGTTCTACAGGATTGTTGTGAACCAACTGTCCGTTGAGCCAGACCTTGACGGCCCCATCGCTTCCCACAAACAGCCGTGTCTGCTGCGTGCGCGGTGCATCTAAGGTTACTGAACCGTAAGCCACATGAAAATCGACGTTGTCTTTTCCGAGCCCGGCGGCGTTCACCACGTCATTGATGTTGTTGCCACCTCTGGAAGCGAGTTTTCCGGCTGTCCAGACTTTATCCCCCACGGGCTCTCCCACTATCGCTCCCTCGGCTGCAATTTGCGATTCGGTTACCGCGCCATCACTCATTTGAGAGAGAAAATCGATGCCGGAAGAAGCGGCAGCTGGGGCTAACATGCTGCCTGTCGGAGCGACAACCCACAGCCATGGTCCTGCGATATCCTTCGGCGTGGCGCGCGTGGCACCAGGGTTGTCGTGCCGAATGATAGTGACGTGCCGCGGGAACGCAGACAACGGCGAAAAGTCCGTTATCTCGTTGTCCCCCAGATCGACCGACTGCAAATTGGTTAAGGATGCAAGCGGTGAGACATCCGATACCTCGTTATGCTTCAGGCTCAGGTGCGTTAATCCTGTTAAACTCGCCAACGGCGAAATATCCCTGATGTCGTTGTCAACAAGATAGAGCTCCTTCAAACCGGTGAGCCCCGCCAAAGGGCCGAGGTCTGATATTCCGCCGCCACAGATATCTATCACTCTTATTCGGGGTAAGTCGGTGAAACCGGTGAGGCTGTAAATCGGCGTGCCCCACGAGTGAAAGGTTTCCAAGCGGGTTAATCCAGCCAATGGTGCCGAGTCAAATCCCACGTTTTCGCTTATCCACACGCCTCTCAGTTCTTTCAGCGTGGCGAGGGGAGAGATGTCGGAGATGACGTTATTGCTGAGCCCGAGCCCGTGCAAGTTGGTTAAATTCGCGAGCGGGGTGATGTCGGATATCACATTTCCCTCCAATCCTATGTGCCACAACTGCGTTAAACCGGCGAGCGGCGCGAGGTCGGCTATCGAATTCTCACGTAAGTCTAAGTGTCCCAATCCGGTTAATCCAGCGAGCGGGGTGATGTCCGATATCGTATTGTCATCAAGCTGCAGTTCTTCCAATCCACTCAACTCGGCGAGCGGTGAGATATCTGATATCGCGCAGTTGTTGAGGACTAACCGTCGCAGGTGGTTCATCCCTGAAATCGGTGCCAAGTCGGACACCGGATTGCCGCTTACCCCAACCGCATCCAACTTGCCGATGCTAGCGATGGGTGTTAAGTCGGTAATCTGGTTTTCCTCAAGTCCGAGCCATTCAACGTTGACAAGTTGCGCGAGCGGCGTGATGTCGGATATTTGGTTGTCCCGCAGTTTGATGTTATCCAGCGCGACGAGTCCAGTCAGCGGCGCGAGGTTGGCTATCGCGTTGTTGCGCAGCTCCAGCCGTTCCAGATTGACAGCGAACTCCAAACCAGTCAGAGAGCGAATTTTCCTACCATCGGCGTGAAATCTGTGCAGCTTCGCCATGTCCTCGCGTGTGATTTGCGCGCCTTCCTCCTTGCCGAGGTGCCCCTCAATAGCAGCGCGGAGGTTCGCGTCGGGGATGTTCACAACTTGTGCTGTTGTGTGCGGCGGCATGACTAGCACCGTCGCACACCAAATGAGTGCGCAAAGGAAAACGCGTGTAACTTTCGGAACTTGCATGCAGTTTTATCTCCTCTTTTATTTACAATATGTGCCTATAGCGGACTAAAAGTCCCTTTTCCGAGGCAGAAACCCTAATCTGATGTTAATTTTACCCCAATAGAAATTTTTCGAGATAGACTGCGTCATAAAAGCACCCGTCAAGTTTGACGTGTTTTCTGGCAACGCCAATCTCCTCAAAACCGAGTTTGCCATAAAACCGCAGGGCACGCTCGTTATGCGCCAAGACCTGGATGGAGAGCTTCTCATAGCCATTATCCCGTGCAAACGCAAAGGATGCCGCCGCTAGACGCTCCCCGATTTGATAACCGCGAAAGTCTACGTGAATCCACGTGCCCACCGTCCCAACATGCCGCATCGAATCGGTATAAGCAGCTAACCCATCGGGCTCAATGACTTGGACACCGATGAGCTTCGCTTCAACCTCCGCGACGAACATGGCACTTCGCGCGCCCAATCCGCAGATGAACGCGTGCTCCTCCGCTTCCGTGAACGGATTCGTTAGCGCAGTCCATCTCCCCTCCAAGATAACAGCATTCATCACGGTGGCAACCGCCTTCGCGTCGTCCGGTGTCGCATTTCTGATTAAGGCATCCATCTCGTTTTAAGCCGTCCCCACGTTGTTGTGACTTTGCCTGTAGGTTCGACAGGCAGTTGTATGCCGTCTTTCATGTCGCGTTGAATCTCATCGGCAGGAAGTGCGACGCTCAGAATCTGAAGTTCATCGATGAAGCCATCGATGCCGTTTCCAATGCGAAGCGGCGCGTCGTTGGTCTCAGGGTTCTTCGTAAAATTGCCTGAACCCTCTTCCTTGCCATTAAGATAGAGTTTCAACGCCGTTTTATCGTAAGTCAGTGCGACGTGATGCCACTTTCCGTCAATGACATCGGTTGCGCTCTCCAATTCGACAGCATCAGTATTTCCGCCGCTGGCAAAAATGCCGTAGATTTTCCCTCCCCACATTTTCACCGTGTAGTTGCGGGTACCGCGGTTATCGCCGACTTGCTTGTAGGCGATGTTCTGTTCGCCGCCGCCCGTATCGCTGAGGAATTTTACCCACGCCGCTACGGTGAAAGTCTTGAGGTTTAGCACATCGGTATGCGCCACCTCTAGATAGGTGCCGGGCTTAAAACCGACTGCTTTTCCTATCTTGCCATCATCCCACTCCAATTTTCCGCCGACGACTGTCGCGGTATGTCCGTTTCCCGAACTATCCGCCGCTTCATCGCCTTGTCCCTCATCGAAGAGCCAGATGCCGACAGCATCGGGGTGCTGCGCAGAACTTAACGCGCATATCGCGAAGAGCGACAACATCATTGTCAAACATACATTAGATTTCACAAAAAACCTCCTATTTAAGGCCTTCAACCGATTTTAGGAATACCCGCCGACCCCTAACAGAATCCGTTCCTCCAGGTCTGCCGTTTCAAGGAAGGCGTGCGTTAATCCATCTTCAGGCGGGTTGCCGCCGTGCGGCGAACGGCGCAGCCACGTCGGCGTATAACTCAAAATTAACATTCTACGCTTGGCTTTCAACGTCGGCATCCCACGATGCCACAAATTGCCGTGAATCAAGACTGCGCCGCCTGCCTTGACTGAAACCTCCACCTCACCTGCAATCGGTTCGTAAGTATCCGGCACGGCTTTATCTAGCCAATTGTGCGACCCGGGTACGACTGCCACCGTGCCGGTGTCTGCGTCCAGATCATCGAGGTAGATAAGGCAGTCAATGCAGTGCGGCTGTGAAAACCACGGCGGTAGCGGATGTGAAATCACCCGCAGATGTTGATGCCACGGAGTCTGCTGCTGCCTATCCTCGCCGGGGTAAGTGATGCGCGCGCTCAAACCGCGTAAGCGCACCAGCGGTCCCATCATCGCCCGCGCAATGGACAACGTCGGCTGAAATTTCAACAATCCCAGAAACGCCGGGTCCTTGTCCATTAAGTGGCGCGGAATGAATCCCCATCCCCGTTTGCTGGAGATGGCGTTATCCCGTTTCTCCCATTCGCGCGCCTCCAAGCGTTCCAGCGCGTCGCGCAATTTTTGGAGTGCCTCGCCTTGGAAGAGCTCCTCGCGAATGAGATACCCGTTCTCGGCGAACGCCTGCAACTCTGCTTCCGTAGCATGCACCTCTATGTCCCAGTGCCGCCCCGTCTCGCCGTTCGGATTGTGGGAGTTCAGGACTTCATAATGAATTGTATGTCGATGCATCGTTTCCTCTCTCGATCGCGCCTCATGAAGTAGGAGAGACCTCCCGGTCTCGATGCCCCCAGGAGGAGAGCCCTCCCGGTCTCGATTTTCAACCTATCGGGACAAGGATGTCCCGCCTACCAGCATCGGTATCAGGATAGGGATGTCCCGCCTACGGCAAATATTCACCCGGTATCCGCGACATCGGATAATTTGCATCGGCATCCCGCTTCACGACCGGTTCAGGAATCTCGTCTTCCCAATAGTCTGGGACGGTATTCGGGCGGCTGTGCCATGCGAGGATCAAGGTCCGGCGCACATCGGTATAATTTTTGTAAGCGGAGTGCAAGATACGCGCGTCCGCCAGCACGAGAGAACCTGCCTTCACACAGACATCCACCTGATCTGGATAATCGCTGAACATCACGGGATGGTTTTCTTCAATAAACCGCGCCCCCTGTTCATGCGCCGGCACCAAAATGTCGTGGAGCGGGACACGCTTGCGATGCGTGCCCGGAATCACCTTAAGACAGCCGTTCTCCGGTGTCGTATCAGTGAGATAATAGTTCAAAAAGATAGTCTGCGGCCAGGGCGCGCAGCTGAGCGGGTCATTCCAGCGCATCCAATCTTGGTGCCAATAGAGTGCAGGCGCGCCCGGGTCTTTCGTCAAGATAATAATTCCGCCGGACGTTGTGAAATCCCCGAACCCGATTTGTTCCAGCGCATCGCGCGACGGTTGCCACTGCAGCAATTTCTGGATGTGCGGGTTCTCCTCACCGCGGACATTGACATGCTGTCCCTGATAAATCACATCGTCGGGTTGCACGTGTCCTGCGATGAGGCGTTCGGATTCGTCGCGGAGTTCCTGCAAGAATTCCTCGATTAAAATATCGTCAATAACGCAATAGCCATCGTGAAGCATCTGCTTCCGTTTCGCTAAGGCGACTTCAGGTGTCATTCGGATTGCTCCTTTTCGGTTCTGAACTTGATGTTATATCAAATTAACCCCTATAGTTCGGGCTCGCCTGAGCCCGAACATGTCAAATTATTCTATCACGAATTTGGAAAAGAAAGCAAGCATTTTTTAATCATCCCACCAGAGCGATTCAGTTCTCCCCGAGTCGTAGTTCGGAATCGCCCGATTCCGAATGGGTCAAGATCAGGCAATCCTTACCTACAGAGCTAATCCCATCAACTCTGTTACCGTAGGGCGAGGGCCTGTCCCTCGCCAAGTGTCTGAAGCAGGATTTTCAGGATTTCCAAGATTTCACGGAATGCCTTGACGCGACAACCCCCTCATCCTGTTTCAGCGTCTGTAGGTCAAGATCGCCTAATCTTGACCCGTTTGAGATCAGGCGATCGCAAACTACAGAAGAGGGAACGTTTTCGCAGCTCCTGCTTCAGAACGGACCTTGAAACCGGTGGCAGGTCTGTTTTTCTATAGACATATAGGTCCTAACGGACCTGAAGAGGGTTCCTGTTTGCGATCAGGCGCGCTCAAATAGGGCAAGATGAGGTGCTCTTGCTCTATGTAGGTAGGAGCAGCATCTCATTCCCGGTAGGCGCGGTTTGAAACCGCGCCTACCGTAGGGCGAGGGCCTGTCCCTCGCCATGCCTAAGGTCTGTAAGACCTTAATGTCTATAGCATCCTGCAACGCATAGCCCCCTAAGGTCTGGAAGACCTTAATCTGCAGGCCGTGACAGGGTATGTCTCCGATTAAGGTCCTAACGGACCTTGAAACCGGTGGGAGGTCTGTTTTTCTATAGACATGCAGGTCCTAACGGACCTGAAGAAGTCTCCTGGATTTCACGGAATGCCTTGACGCGACAACCTCCTCATCCTGCAGATCCTGCTTCAGACAAAAGAGAGATTGCGGGGGACAGGCCCCCGCGCTACGGTAGCGCAGAAGAAATCGCGTCGCGAACCGTAGGGCGAGGGCCTGTCCCTCGCCACGCATCGATCGTCTCAAAAAACGTCCATGGCCTCTGTGCTACAGGCGTTTTTCGTTTGGATTGAACGTTCGCGGGGGACAGGCCCCCGCGCTACGGTAGCAGCAGCGTTTTTTTGGGCGAAATAACCTTGACAAAAAAATCAAAATGTGCTAAAATCACACCAGTTTTGAAGTTTTTGTCAATTTTTCGCGGGAATTTGACATTTTTCGCATTTTTCTCGCAAAAAACTTGACAAAAAAACTGAAATTCGATAAAATAGAACCAGTTTCAACGTTTTTAGCGATTTTCTCGCAAAAAAAATTTGACATTTTTCATATTTCCGTGTATAATTAATGTCAATAGGGTGGTGAGCGCGAAAAAAAACGCGCCACCGCAAACCATGATTGAACGAGGAACGACAGAAATGAAAGCGCGCATTCGCAATTCCATTCCTAACCAGGTCTTCGTAGATCTGCCCGGGCTCCGCGGGACGCAGCACAGTCGGTGTGCGTCCGGCCCGTTCTTCGCGTCGTCACGTGTTCCCGTTCGCCTTGACGGAACCCTGAGGGGAATTGATAGGGAATCGACCCCCCCCACTTATTTTCCGTTAAGGGTTTTCTAAAGCACGGCAGCATCGGCGTTTGTCGTCGTTTTGCCATTAATCCCGCACGCATTCTTTGCGTGGCGGGCTATTTTTGTTGCATTGGGATTGTCTCGGTGCAAGTTTTCCCTGCCACATTTCTGGTTGCACCCGTTTCCGTTGTTCTTCCCCTTGTTTGTTCAAATGGAGTTTTGGCTGCCTTTGGCGGTGCGGCTTTCTGTCGCTGCTTTTGGGTGGCATGGGCAAACCGAGGGTTAAGGGGAGCAACGGGGTAGCGACTGTTATGTCAGGCAGTGTTTTTAATCCCATACCGTGTCGTCTTACTAGGAACCTATGCTAGAAGGACACAATGTGGCACGCCTGGAGGATTTTATGTTAGCGCAAAGATTCTCTGTGGTCTTTGTCGTTCTTTGTGCAATCGCCGTTTTTAATGGAGGTTGTGGAGCGACGATAGGACCAGCTCCAGCGAAATTGTCAGCGGAAGTTGGCGATAGAATCTCGGAGATGCAGGGAGTTCACCAACTTGCCTTAGAAAGTCATTTCCGGCTGGAACGTGCACGGATCGAAACGTTCTTGCAGGAAGAATGGATACCTTACTTTCTCAACGAATACTTGGGTTCCACTGCATTCATAGAGAAACTGAGGGATGCGGAGGATCCTGCAAAGCTGTCAATTCAGTGGGTTACCGCAGCCCAGACTGAAATCGCACTTCGACGGAAGGAAATGCTTCAGCCGGTGATGGAAGCTGAAAGAATTGCTACCGCAGAACTGGCACAAGCCTATGCTGACATCCTGAAAGCGAATGGCGTGGTAACAGCCCGGCTTGAAGCCGCAGCCGAAAGGAAGGCACTTCAGGACAGTATTTTACAGACTTTGGGGGCAGTGGCAGCCACGGAGCCGATCCGTCAAGCACTCACAAAAGTCAGTAGCACTGTAACTGATGTTATTCATAAGAAAAAGAAAGAAATGAACCCGTGAATAAGGAGGAGGCATTGCCGCCCCTTATCAAGCGGAGAAAGTGAATAAACTTTAGGCGCATTCAGTCTTACCGTAGACCCTGGAAGGGCGACTTCCTGATAGAGCGGAATCCGGAATCTCTCTACCGGTGAGAGAAGATTTATGTAGCCCTTTGGGATTTCCACGACGACTGAGTGCTCCTAATAACCTTTAACCCTCGAAAATCAAAGGAGGTTCTTATGAACCCATTTACTGAGCCAGCGAAACAGGCTAGTAAGGAAACAGACAAGGCACTAGCGGGCAAGATTGCTGCTCTTTCCTCTCTTCCTCAGAGAAAAGTGGAAAGATTGCTGCCGGAAAAGCGGGACAAGAAGCAATTCCTTGAGTTAATAGAAATGGTGAAAGATGAGACAGAGATGGATGAACAACTGACTCATCTTGAAACCCACGTGAAGACTTTAGGTCCAGTGATATTCAAGGTCTTACGGGGGTTTCTTTAGGCGAACCGAGGGCCCCATCTCACCTGCGGTTGTCGTTCACGGCAATCGCAGGACGTTTGGAATGCTTCGGATCTGCGGCAGCGGGAAAGATGTCGAAACGTCTCGGCAATTTCTCGTCGCAACACCCGTTATGCACTGCGGATCGGACACCGGTGTTCCGCAGCAGTGCGACAGTCTTGTGGGAGCGACTTTGAGTCGTTATCCCCGCGCCCACAACCCAATAATGGGCGGACACACGGTTCGCCCACAACCGCGCGACCGCGGGGCGCGCATCACTTAAGAGGCCGAAAATGGAAACGAAACATTTTAAGGACTACGAACTCCGGTGCCGCTGTGGATGCGGGCAAAACCTGATGGATACAGGCTTCATGAAGAAGTTAGAAGAACTCCGAGTTAAAGTAGACTTCCCCATGGTGCTGACATCCGCGTATCGGTGCCCGGAGCACAACGCTAAAGTGTCGGAGACAGGTCGGACAGGGGCTCACACGCAAGGCAAAGCCGTTGACGTGAAAGTCTCTGGAGATCGAGCGTTCACGCTGTTGAAGCATGCGCTAGCGTTAGGCTTCCACGGGATTGGCATCAGCCAAAAAGGGGAATACGCAACCCGGTTCATTCACTTGGACATCGCGGAATTAGGCGAGCGGCGTCCGAGAGTGTGGACTTACTAAGTTTCAGTTGAGCGTAAGTCAGTCAGTTTCGGCAAACGCTCACTGGAGTCCATACACAATTCGGGATTAGGCACTATTTGTTGTCCGAATCGCGGATGTGCAGGATGAGCGGCTGAACAGAATGAGGGAGCGCGCTTCCAAATCGCCCCTCTAACAGAACGGCGGACACGAACGGGTTTCCGCACGATGTGGAAACCCGCCGCCTTGCCCTACATTAACTTACAGAGGAGACTTATGAGAAAACCACTCATTTTAGGCATCGTCTTATTCAGCTTGTGTGGTTTAACAGCTCCGGCTGACTTTTACGAAAGTTGGGAAGGTCCGTTTCTTGGGATCGGTGGCGGACTGGGTGTTGCCTACTCATCTGTTCCTACGCTCGTAGGCACCGAACCTGGGGTAATGGAAAGAACAGAGGAGACACCAATCTTTGCTACTCTCCCTGTTGATGTCAGACTCGGATACGGGGTCTCAAACCAACTTGTATTCTATGGTTTTTTCCATAATTTCTGGTCTTGGGGCAATAGCGAATGGATCGCGGCTGGTTTGATCCGGCAATCGGGTTTGGCGTAATGCAGCGGTACCCCCGGGGGAGTTCTTTATACTTTTTCATAGATGCGGCTGTTACAATGCCGCCTTCAGGATCCACAGATCAACGCATCTTTCAACTGTTTGGGGGGATCGGTTATGAACTCGTGCCATCCCTTGCTATTGAAACGACACTCCGGTCTGGTTTCATACAGGGTGCTGAGGCATTGCTCTCGGGCGGGACCCTCACGTTCAAATATCGTTTTTATTAAGCAACTTGTATTTCGGTTATGGGCGGATGTCTATGGTTTCCGCCCGCTTCAGTAGGAGGGACCTCCTGGTCCCGATACACAACAAGGAGAAATCCAAATGAAAACAGGAATGGTTTTAACTTTAACGCTGGTGTTGATGGCGGCGTTGGCAGTGACGACTGCCAACGCGCAACAATACGTCCACACCGATACGTTGACTGGACACACGAACTGGCTCGGTAAAATGGCCTTCAAGGATAACGGGACGCTCATCAGTGGGAGTGCAGACCACACCCTTCGCGCCTGGAATGTCACCACCGGCCATCAACGCTGGCAACAGAATGTCGGCAGTGTTGTCGCGGCCGTTGCGCTCCCTTCGCATAACCCTCACTTCATCGCCTATGGTGGTGGGGATGGTAGTAATAACATTCGGATGCGCTATAGCAACGATGGCGACTGGCGCGGCGAGGTGTCAGGGCATACAAACAATGTCTATAGCCTCGCCTTCAAGCCGAACAGTTATCTGCTGGCGAGTGGGAGTGTTGATAATACCGTCCGCATCTGGGATGTGGAGGACAGAGACAACCTGCGGCATGTGCGCACGCTGCGCGGGCATACGTCTTGGATCGGTTCGGTTGCGTGGAGTCCGGATGGTAGGGTGCTGGCGAGTGCGAGTGGTGATGGCACGGTGCGGTTGTGGAATCCAGACAATGGCATCAACTTCGCCGTGCTGCGGGGGCATACGGAGGTAGTCAGATCGGTTGCGTGGAGTCCGGATGGCCGGATACTGGCGAGTGGGAGTCATGACCGCACCGTGCGCCTCTGGAATCCGGATACGAACGGCACCCTGCGCGTGCTGCGGGGACATACCAGCCCTATTCGTGCGGTAGCGTTCCATCCGAACGGGCAGACGCTGGCGAGTGGGGGTACTAATGATTGGACTATCCGCTTGTGGAACCCGAACACCGGTGCTCACAAAGCCACGCTCAAGGCCTACGGCAACTTAGCATTTTCGCCGAATGGGCAGATTCTCACCGGTATCGGGTCTGGTGAAGAAGATATCCTTTTGTTTCGGTTGCTCACGGTGGATGTGACGGGGAATGGTAAAGTCAACGTCAATGATCTGGTGGAGGTGGCCAAAAACTATGGGAAGACTGTCGGTGCCGGTGCGAACCGGAAGGCAGATGTTAATAACGATGGGAAGGTTGATGTTGATGATATCCTCGCGGTGATAGAGGCGGTGGATGCTGCGGGTGCGCCGGCGTTGACACAGGAAGACATCAAGCCTGGGAGTCTACAAGCGGCGGATGTGCATCGGTGGATCCGCGATGCAAAGGCGGCGGATGCAGATCCTGCCGGGATTGCGGCGTTGGAGCAGCTGTTGGCGGCTTTAACGCGCGCTGAAGCACCGCCGGAGAAAACAGTCCTGCTTGCAAACTACCCAAACCCGTTTAACCCAGAGACATGGATACCATATCAGTTGTCGGAGGCCGCGGAGGTCACCGTCACTATCCATTCTTCGGATGGGAAACTCGTCCGCACGTTGGCATTAGGCCAGCTGCCCGCGGGCATATATCAGACGCGGACCCGCGCAGCCTATTGGGATGGCCGAAATGCACAGGGAGAACCTGTTGCAAGCGGCATCTATTTCTATACGTTAACCGCGGGAGATTTCTCCGCAACGCGAAAGATGGTCATTCGGAAGTAGGAGGCTGTCTCCGGGGATTTACCGTGGCGCGGTTTCAAACCGCGCCTACCGGGGACTTACCGTAGGCGCGCTTTGAAAGCGCGCCTACCGATTGGTAGTTACCGTAGAGCGAGGGCCTGTCCCTCGCCATGCATCGGTCGTTACAGAAAACGTCCTTGGTCCCTTGGGCCTCGGACGTTTTTCGTTTTTAGAAAATCGCCTCAGGGCACGGATTTACAAACTGAGAGGATTAGCAAGAAGACAGAAGTCTTTCTCGCGACAGAACACTTCTTCAGGTCTGTAAGACCTGAATGTCTATAGTAGCCCGCAACACAAAGAACTCTAAGGTCCGTAGGAACTTAATCTGTCGAACGTGACAGGACTATCTCATATTAAGGACTTAACGGTCCTTGAAAACTGCGGCAGGCACGTTCTTCTATAGACATATAGGTCCTAACGGACCTAAAGCGCACACCGAGATTTCAAGAAGTGCAGCGAAACCTGCTCATCTGGAAAAGCCGCGATTGAGAAAAAGCATCGCGGGGGACAGGCCCCCGCACTACGTTACAAGCGGCGTTTTTCGTCTAATCCTGACAATCTTGAACATCCTGCAAATCCTGCTCCAGACAAATAAATCCGCGGGGGACAGGCCCCCGCGCGCCGTTACAAGCGGCGTTTCTCGGCTAATCCTGACAATCGTGAAAAATCCTGCAAATCCTGCTCCAGACAAATAAATCCGCGGGGGACAGGCCCCCGCGCGCCGTTACAAGCGGCGTTTCTCGGCTAATCCTGACAATCTTGAACATCTTGAAAATCCTGCTCCAGGCTTGATATTTATTCCCCTCCCATGCTATACTTTCCAAAAGGAGGTATAGCCGCATGGAAACTACAGGAAAAACTGTCAACATCCCGAAACTTGAAATTTCACCGGCGGAGCGAACCGAAGAGAAACTGACACCTGAAAGCGTCGCAGCAGCGGCGCGACTCTTACGCGAAACAGGATTAGTTGTCATTGAAAGCGTCCTCTGTCGTCGGATTGCAGGGGACAGCCCCCGCGCTACGAATGCCTCTTTTTTAATCTGAGTACGGGTCGGCGGCATCGCGCAGGGCATCCCCTAAAAAATTAAACGCGATAACCACAACAAGCACCGGCACCGCCGGGAAAATCAGCCACGGATAGTGGAGCAGGACAGTAACGCGCTGTGCCTCTTCTAATAGCACGCCCCAGCTGGTCATCGGGGGCCGGATGCCTAGTCCGAGGAAGCTGAGCGAAGTCTCTCCCAGAATCATGCCGGGAATAGCGAGGGTAGCGATGACGATGATATGACTGTAACACCCCGGCAGTAGATGTTTCGTGATGATATGCCAATGTCCGGCACCGGCGGCGCGTGCCGCCATCACAAAATCGCTCTCCCGATACGCAAGCACCTTGCCGCGCACCTGCCGCGCCAATCCACCCCAACTGATAATCGACAAAATAATCGTGATACCGAAGTAAATCTGGATGCTGCTCCAGCCGGGCGGTAAGGCTGCACCGAGTGCCATCCACAGCGGAATATTCGGAAACGCCGAGAGGATTTCAATGACGCGCTGGATGAGGTTATCTACCCAACCTCCCCAATAGCCGGAAATGGTGCCGAGAATGGAGCCGAGGACGATACTCAGAAATACGCCGACTAAGCCGAGTGTCATGGAGACGCGCCCACCGTAGATCATCCGAGAAAGCAGGTCGCGCCCCATCCGGTCCGTGCCAAACAGGAACATCGGACCCTCGGAACTAAACAGATGCCGCTGCCCTTTCGCATCCTTGAAAAACAGTGTGACAGGATGCCGTTGCTCCAAATCCCGCGTGAATTCAAGTTCAAGGCTTTCCGGATTGCGGACAGACTTGAGCCCGTAAACATACACGCCATCGCTCGGTGAAAAATGAAGGCGTTGCGGCGGCACGTGCCGAAGCCGCATGTTAATCTCGTTGTAGTGATACGGCGCGAAGAAATCCGCACCGAGCGCGACGATGTAAAAGATAAGCAGCACCCCACCGGCGATGAGCCCCATCCGATTCTTGCGAAATCGCCGCCAGATAAGTTGACGGTAACTCAGATGTCCCAATGCTGAGGAGCTCTCGACATCTTCTGATGAAGCGAGGGACAAACCCTCACCCCCCCCTACGGTATCAGCGCGGGTTGCTGTCTCATGAACATGTGAATTCTCGTTATTCATAGCGAATCCTCGGGTCTACCCATGCCAACGCGATGTCGGCTAATAGGTTTCCGATAACCAAAAGCAGACTCAGCATCATCAACAGCGTGCCAGCGAGGTATATGTCTTCGTTGAGCAGGCTGCGTAGGAGAATCGGGCCGACTGTCGGCAAACCGAGCACGATGGAGACGATGGCGGAGCCGGAGAGGATGCCCGGCAGGCTCATCCCTAAAATGCTGATGAGCGGATTGATGGCGATGCGCACGGCGTGCTTCCCGACAACGACAACCTCTTTCAATCCCTTCGCGCGGGCAGTCTGGACGAACGGTTGTCCTAGCACGTCAAGCAGATTGCCGCGCATGATGCGCATTAAACTCGCCGTGCCGTTCACACCGACGACAATCACGGGAATCCAGAGATGTTTAATCAGGTCTCCCAGTTTCCCCCACGTCCACGGCGCGCCTTCATAGTAGGCAGAGAAAAGTCCGAACAGCGGAACGCCGAAAATGTCAAACGCGAACACCATCAGCGACAATGCCACCAGAAACGCCGGCAGCGACATCCCTACAAAACTTAAGAAGGTGAGAAAATGGTCTGACCATTTATACTGGTGCGTCGCCGAGTAAATCCCAAGTGGAATGGCGACGACATACGTGAAAATCAGCGAACCGACAGAGATAATCAACGTGAACGCAAGTCTATCCCATATCAGTTCATGCACCTCGCGTTTATACTCAAACGATTCGCCGAAATCGCCGAGCACGAAGCCGCTTATCCAGATGAAATAGCGTTTCCACATCGGCGCGTTCAAGCCGTAGCGTTCTCGCAGTTCTTCGACTTGCGTGAGGGAGCTGCTATCGCCGAATTCTTCTTCGAGCCGCTGAATTTCCCTGTCAAGGTAGTCGCCTTGCGGGAGTTGTATGATAATAAAAGAGATGATAGAAATCGCCAGCAGTGTCGGCAATGCGAGCAGACAGCGGCGCAGGATGTAAGTGCCTATGGTTTTGCCTCCTCTCTCAGACAGCATTTCCGGGCGGGACAACATTTCTGGTAGGCGCGCGGTCCAAGCGCGCCTATCCGGCCGGACAGCCTTTCTGGTAGGCGCGCGTTCCAAGCGCGCCTACCCGGCGGGACAGCATTTCTGGTAGGCGCGCGTTCCAAGCGCGCACATGTCCCAGGGGCGCGGTTTCAAACCGCGCCTACCGGGCCGGACAATATTTCTGGTAGGCGTGCTTTCCAAGCGCGCACATGTCCCAGGGGCGCGGTTTCAAACCGCGCCTACCAGGTGGAACAGCGTTTTCGGTAGGCGTGCTTTCCAAGCGCGCCTACAAAGGGTGTTCAACGTCCGTTGTTGTCTATCCAGCACTGTTCGGGATAACTAGTTGCCGGGGTGACGATAGCCCAGGGCCCCAAAATCCCATCATTTGGCACATTGTGAAAATGGTTTGCGACGACGAGCAGCGAAGGCGAACGCGCCGCCGAACCGAGATGAAACGGCCCTTCGTCAATGTGAATCCGCACGGCATCACGGACGTATTGGTGCCGCTGTTTCTCATCGGGTTCTCGCTTAATCGCGTCGTATAAATCGAGCAGTTTCTTGAGCGGTCCGGTGGCAGGTTCGCCTTTTTCGCCGCCAGTCTCATACCATTTTCCCACCTTCGGATGCCAATACTTGGGCAGCGTCGGGAATACCCAGTCGGGATAGGTAAACAGATCCATCTCTGCCTCCCCGTGCATGCTAATCGTGAATTTGCCGAGGGTGCGGCGCAAACTCAACTCCGCGCCCGGCGGCGTGTAGAGCATCGTTTTTAAGCCGAGTGCTTCCCACCCCTCCTGAATAATCAACCCGATGTCGTTCTCTTGGCTGTTCAAATTAGAACTGGGAACGTCCATCAGCATCTCAATCCGTTTGCCATCGGGACGTAGGCGATAGCCGTCCTTATCGCGCGTGGTTAATCCCATTTCGTCTAAGAGCCGATTTCCCGCGGCGATGTCAAAATCGGCATCGGCGCGCTTCCATTCTTCAAACAGCGTCTGTCCATCTTCATCGGCGAAGTGCCATCCCTCTTGGCTCACCGTGGCGGCTTGCGGTTCAAGCAGCCCGCGCCACGCAATCTCGTTGCATTTGACCCTATCGATTCCGTAGGCGAGTGCCTTCCGAAACCGCTGTTCTCGGATGATTTGCCGTAACACCGGGTCTGGCGCAGTCCAGTTAATCAGGATGGCCGGTTGCGCTCCTGCCGTGCTTTTCCACCGCCGCACGGTGTAGCCGCCCTTCTCCTGTCCTTTCAGATAGAGTGCCAGATCTCGCAATTCCATACCGCGGTATTGGCAATCGATTTCGCCTGCGAGGATTTTAAGGACGCGCACCTGCGGTTCAGGCACCAAACTGGTTTTCACCCTGTCAATGTAAGGCAGCTGCCTTCCTTCGGTGTCCACAACATAATAATACGGATTGCGTTCCAATTCAACCCGAAAGCCGCCCTTCTCATATTTTGTGATACGCCACGGCCACAGCGTCGGACGTTCGGGGTTTTGGTGCGGCAGATTCTCCTTCTCAAATTGGATAAAATCTTCATGCGCCGAACTACCATCGGGGTGAAACTGCATCATGTGGTGCTTCGGGATGTTGTATTGATTGCACCACCAAAACCCTGTCGCCAGCCACAACGGGACGAGCCAATTCGGTCCGGCGAATTTCATGACGATAGTGTAGTCATCGGGAGTTTCTACCTCCATCGGGATGCCGTTCACTTTGCACCAGACTGGGGGGTTATGTTTATACCGCTCGTCAAGGCAGAGTTCATACCAGAAAGCGAACGATTCGGAGGTATACGGGTGCCCGTCAGACCAGCGGACACCTTTCCGGAGATGCAGCGTCAGCACGCTGCCATCTTCGTTGAATTCCCAAGATTCGGCGAGCCCTGGTTCCAAACCGGAGGCATCGAATTTCCAACGGAGGAGCGGCGCGTAACCTGCTGTCATCTTCCAAGTCCCGAGCTCTGGGTGCGTATGGAATCGGTGCCAAATGCCGCCGTAGATGCCGGGTTTCTCGTAGCCATCAAAATCAGTCTTGGCGACGAGCGGGTTCTCCGGCAACCGTTCGGCGAGCGGCGGTAGTTTCTCATCGGCAACCCGTTTCGCGAGCATCGGTGCCTCTTTCGCCTCCAATCCGTCTGGGAAACTGGAGGTATCTTCAACCGGGTTTCCCGCGCATCCAGCGAGCAAAACGAGCAAGGTAAATGTGAAAATCTGTCGACATATTTTCATTCCGAGGGTTCCTCCTTTTCAAGCGAAGCGGCGAACGCATCCAGGTCTGCGCATACGCGTGCGAAGAGCGCGTGGATTGTCTCTGCATGTGCCTCGGTGAGTTCGTAAATCAGTTCTTCGCTGTAGATGTTACGAACTTTGTGGCGGAAGTCTAGCAAATCTTTTAATCGCGCCGCCGTTTCCTCGGAGATAACGGGTGGCCTCTCCGCGCGACATGCCGCCATCTGTTGCAGCAGTTCGTTATGCCATTTCTCACTATCTGGCACGTGCCTGTCTACTCGGCGCGCGATTCTCTCAAAAATCGTTTCTACACCCTCGTAAACTTCAGTGAGTTTGATGGCAATCGACTCCTCTATATATTTCCTATGATTCGGGACAACCCCTTTAATGTCTTCCAACGCCACTGCGATACTTCCAAGAGTTCTCTCGATTTTTGCGCGTTCATCGTTGATGCGTTGGAGGAGGTGCCGTCGGTTTATTTCGTAACGTTCTCCCTGTTCCGCTGAAATAGGTAGGCGGCACGCCGCAGTCTGCCTCGGTGGCGGCTCGGTGGGTTTTTGAATAAAAACGGCTTGACTTCGCACGCGTTCTCGGAAAAGTCCTTGTGTCTTCTCAAAGGAGACGAAGTCAATGTGAAACGCCGCATCAAAGTAAACCACTTTCCCATAAGCATCCCAATAGTTGTCCTTAGGCATGCCCCAGGCGACAATATCAATATCCGACTGCGGTGTAAACCAGTGCTTTTCGGCGAGGGAGCCGAACACGGCGACGCGCGTCGCGCCGAAGTCTTGATAGAGCATCGCCGCAATCTGATGAGCTGTCTCCCAGGCGCGGTGCAGCAAGGCGGTATCGATGGGCTGTGTTGCCCACTGCTGTTCCAAGTGCCGGCGGCAGGCGGCGAGTTCCGCCGGCGACATCGCCTGCGGTGGATGCGCGGGTGCTGTTGTCTTGGGCATGTTAAGCGTCCTTTTCCTGCTGTGCGAGCGGGTAGGCGCGGTTTCAAACCGCGCCTACCGGTTCCTTTAAGCGTTCTCATCCTGCTGTGCGAGGGCTGCGGCGAACGCATCCAGGTCTGCGCATACGCGTGCGAAGAGCGCGTGGATTGTCTTTGCATGTGCCTCGATGAGTTCGTAAATCAGTTCCTCAGCATAGATGTTGCGAACCTTGTGACGGAAGTCCAAGAGTTCCCCAAGCAACACCGCCGTTTCCTGCGAGAGGACAGGCGGCCGCCCAGCGCGCCGTTCTGTCATTTGTGCGAGAAGTTTTTTGTGCCATTCCGCGCCACTAGGTAAGTCCATATCTACTTCGCGGGCGATGCGTTCAAAAATGTTCTCAATACCCTCGTAAACCTCGGCAAGAGTTGTGGCCATCGCGATTTCGATGAATTCTCTATCCTCGACAGCGGTTAC
>PYJE01000025.1:0-2029 GCA_003635305.1 Candidatus Poribacteria bacterium
CTCGCCGAATTGGCGGTAGCGGCGACGCGCGATTGCACTATCTGCGCGCATCCGCTTGAACTCTCCGAAGTGCTCGAACCGGAATTTCTGCGCATCGCCGATGAACTCTCTCGTGAGATGCAACTCAATTCGCCGATGCCGAAACTTTGCGCTGTCGTTACCACGAGCCCTATTGATGCCGCCATTCACGATGCCTTCGGCAAGGCGAACGGTATCAACAGTTACAACGGACTCGGCGAGGAATTCGTCAGTGCGGATGTGTCACATTTCCTGAATGACAGGTTCACCGGCAAATACTTAGATAGATATACGTCGCGGATGCCGAAGGCTACTATGCCGCTCTACCATCTCATCGGTGCGCTCGATGCCTTAACCGATGCCGATATCCCGCAACGGCTCAACGATGGGTTACCAGAAACACTCCCTGAATGGATTATAGCAGATGGCCTAACGCATCTCAAGATTAAATTGAACGGCGATGACTTGGCATGGGACGTAGCGCGTGTGTTGGCGATTGATAAAATCACCGCGGAAACACAGGCGAAACGCGGCGTTCGCACGTGGCACTATTCCGCCGATTTCAACGAAACGTGCAAAGATGTCGCATACCTCCTTGAGTTTCTCAACCGTATCCGAGAGGAGGAAGAGGAAGCCTTCCATCGCCTCGCCTACATTGAACAACCCACCGCCCGGAATTTGAAGGCGCACCCCGAAAATCGGATGCATCAAGCCGCCGAGATAAAACCTGTCGTGATTGACGAATCGCTCACCGATTTCGAGACATTCCTGTTGGCACGCGAGCAAGGCTATTCAGGCGTTGCCCTCAAGGCGTGTAAAGGGCAATCGCAAGCGTTGCTGATGGGTGCCGCCGCGGCGGAATACGGCATGTTCCTCGCCGTGCAAGACTTGACATGTCCCGGCGCGTCTTTCTTGCATTCTGCAGGACTCGCGGCTCGCATCCCTGGTGTCACCGCGATTGAGGGAAATGCGCGCCAATTCTGCCCAAGCGCAAACGATGGCTGGCGCGACAGATTCCCATCGATTTTTAACATTACCGATGGCACCGTCGGAACGCACGTGCTTACTGCCCCAGGTCTGGGACATTGACACGTTCTGGTTCGGCGACGGTGATGTTGGTGACAACGTTTTTGTTGTTCGCAAGGCGTTCGTCGGAAGTGTTCTGTGATGATGACATCTCTCTACGTAACCCGAAAACGACGTTGTCGTTTTCTACATTATGCCGAACCGGGAAATCCGCGATGGCATCGTTAATCAGTTGCATCACTGCGGCTTTTACCGTGTCAAACCGAATGCACTCCAAAACGATGATGGCGCGGTGTTTTGACGGCGCGAGAGTAGCCGAACGCCTTGCGAACAACAGAAATCAAGAAAACGACAACGTCGTTTTCGGCCCTACGAAGAGAGATGTTCAAGCACCAACCACCTACGCCGAACGCCTTGCGAACAATAGAAATTTGGATTAACTCCGGTTCAACGCGGGTAGAAATCTGCCTGCGTTCCGATTCCGTGATGAAAAAACTATCCACGATGAAGTGCGTGTAAATCCATGCTTCTCTTTCTTCAACGATTCTCATGGTTCGATAATAACATGAATGATAATTGTTGTCAAGAATTTTTTTATTTTCTGACTCTCATCCTGAAAATCGAAGCAGGATGGCCACGATTCACAAGATTAGCAAGATGAAGAGACAACTGTTGTGGCACGTTAACCTCTCATCCTGACAATCTTGAACATCTTGAAAATCCTGCTCATATCTTGAAAATCCTGCTCATATCTTGTGAATCTTGAAAATCCTGCTCGGATGCTTGCGCCTTGAACGCAGTTCAGCGTGCCAACGTGATAGGCTGGCGGATTGGGATTTCGTCAAAGTGTTGGATAGTTCCATCAGGCCAGCGGATTTGAAGCCGTTCTATGCGCGAGGTATCGCCTAACCCGAAAGAGATGCGCGTATCATTGCCCGAAAGATAGCTTGCCCCACAGATAACTTCGCGAAGCAGCGTTAGGTTT
>PYJE01000025.1:2049-2139 GCA_003635305.1 Candidatus Poribacteria bacterium
GTTGGATTGACAGAGGACAACGTCCGTATCGCCATCATTATCAATGTCGCCGAAGAGCATCCCGCGCACGACATAGTGCGTCTTATCCAA
>PYJE01000025.1:2159-10929 GCA_003635305.1 Candidatus Poribacteria bacterium
TATTGCCTATATCATTGCGGAGGATAACGGCTGGGCGGTTGGATTGACAGAGGACAACGTCCGTATCCCCATCATTATCAATGTCGCCGAAGAGCATCCCGCGCACGACGTAGTGCGTCTCATTTAACCCGGCTTCTGTGGTAATCTCGGTGAAGGTGCCGCGCTGATTGTGGAACAGCTGCACGGGTTGCGCGTAACGCATTTTCGCGTCAATCTGCTTGACGTTATCCCAGATGTGCCCGTTTCCGACGAGCAAATCGAGCCAGCCATCGTTATCAAAATCGATGAACCGCGTGCCGAAGCCGAGGGAATAGAAAGAAGCATCGGCGAGCCCGGTGTCAAACGTCACGTCGTCAAAATAGCCGTCGCCATCGTTTTGCATGAGGCAGTTTGCCTCTAGGGAGAAGTTCGTCACCCACAAGTCAATATCACCGTCGTTATCGTAATCGCCAGCGTCAATGCCCATGGAGCCGTTTGCGATACCATCGCCGTTGTAGGCGACACCGCGCAGCACGCCTTCCTCCCGAAAAGTGCCATCTCCCTGATTCATAAACAGGGTATTGGGGCTCATGTCGTTGGCGACATAGATGTCCAGCCAGCCATCGCCGTTGACATCGGTAAAGACGACTCCGAGCCCGCGCGTCGTCGGTTCATAGACACCCGCCGCCTCGGTAATATCCGTGAACGTGCCATCCCCATTGTTGCGATACAGCACATCGGCGATGCCGTGATATTCGTTCGGCCCACAGTAAATACGGAATCTGTTTTGGTAGTAGCAGGGAATGTCTGTCTCCAGCGCGTATTCAACATAGTTGCAAACATAAAGATCCAAGTCGCCATCTCTATCTATATCGGCAAAGGCAGCACTAGCACTCAGCAGCGGACAACCGACATTCGCTTGCACTGTCACATCGGTGAACGTGCCATCGCCGTTGTTACGATAAAGCACGTTCGCGCCCAAGTTCGTCACGTAAATGTCGCGGTAGCCATCACCGTCGTAATCTGCAGTGATAGCACCGAGGCCATACCCGGTATCGCCGACGTTGGCGGTTTCTGTTACGTCGGTGAAGATGCCGTTGTCGTTGCGATAGAGGCGATTTGTTGGCGTAGAGGGTTCGGTTGACGCAGATAGCGGGTGGATAGAAACATCCATCCTTACATTTTCAAGGGAATTGCCTTGGACGAGATAAAGATCTGGAGTGCCATCGTTATCGTAGTCAAAGAGGGCACCGCCGCTACCCACCGTCTCGACGAGGCGGCGTTCAGCGGAAAATCCGTTGACATGCCGGAAGTCAACTCCCATCTCTTCGGTGACATCCCGAAAGAAAGGTTCTGCGATGCTGAGGCAGGGACAGATGAAAATGAGAAGGATGAGCAGATAACGTTCCATCATTCGTAGGGCGAGGGCCTGTCTCGCGCCATTAACGTTCCATCATTCGTAGGGCGAGGGCCTGTCTCGCGCCATTAACGTTCCATCATTCGTAGGGCGAGGGCCTGTCCCGCGCCATCTAATCCTTTAATCCTATTCTGATTTTCGGACGCGGGCGGATGACGCGGAATCCAATCGTATGCGTTGAATCAAGCGGATAGAATTTGAACCGCAAGGCGGAACGGAGGAACGCGCTGCCGACATCCCACGCGCCGCCTCGGATGACGCGGGCGCGCAGCACATCGCGATAGCGGAGGTTCATCGGGTTCTCCCTTCGGAGTCCGTTTTGATAAAACGTCGGGCTGTATTCATCAAGGCACCACTCCCAGACGTTTCCTCCCAAGTCAGCGATGCCTTCGGGTGATGTGCCTTTGGCAAACGTGCCTACCGGCATGGGCCGATTGTAGCGGCGCGCGAAATTGGCGTGGTGGCGCGCCTTTGGCGGTTCGTTTCCCCAGGGATAGATATGTCCCTCTGTGCCGCGCGATGCGCGTTCCCACTGCGCTTCGGTGGGGAGGCTGCCGCCAATCCACTCCGCGAACGCTTGCGCGTCAAACCACGTTACTCCGACGACAGGTTGGTTATCAGCGTTGAGCGTCTCCTCCGCCCAGGTGTCCTCGCCGTTATGTCCGCGCGGGGTAGGGCGGCCGGTTGCTTCAACAAAGGCACGGTATTGCGCATTCGTGATTTCATACCGCGACATCTGATAGGCTGCGAGGTAGACGCGATGTTGCGGCACTTCCGCATCAAAGGTGTGCCGTTCAAGTAAGGAACTCCGCAACTTCGCGTCTTCGTAGGCGGCTTCTGCCTCTTCTGGGGTTGAACCCATGAGGAATGTGCCTTCCGGGATATCCACCCATTCAATGGTAGTTAGCACCTGTTGGGCGGCTTCGGTGAGTGCCGCGACAACAGGATAACTCCAGACACTCAAAATGAGGCTGATTGCAAGCAGGATTTTCAAGATGTGCAAGATATGAGCAGGATTTTCAAGATGTGCAAGATATGAGCAGGATTTTCAAGATGTGCAAGATTGTCAGGATTAGGGAAGCGGTTCTCGATGACATAACCCTAATCTTGCTAATCGTGTTTAATCGTGAGAATCCTGCTTGGATTTTCAAGATGTGCAAGATATAAGCAGGATTTTCAAGATGTGCAAGATTTTCAGGATTAAGAAGATAGCGTTCATGAACACTACCCTCTTATCCTGTTCATCGTGTAAATCCTGTGAATCCTGCTTCGATTTTCAAGATTTGCAGGATTACGTCGCTACTACTGTTTGCCAGCGGTGATGAGACACTTGAGAACGTTGGGTGGATGCCATTCGCGCGAGGCATGCCCGCGCCTTAGGTATTCGGTTTAGCAGTCCACATCCTTCCCTTCGCTGCCGTAGAGCTCCATTCGTTCCTGTGTCGTGATTTCCGGACAACTCGCAGGCTTATAGTGAAATTGGAGCGCGCGCCGACGCTGTGCAGACTGGTTCACAGGACTGCCGTGATGAAGCAACCCGTGCCAGAAGAGACATCCACCCGGTTGCAGCGGCACCATCGTATCGCGGGCGACAGGGACATGCGTATCGCAAATCTGCCAATCGCGCCGCTTGAAGTGAACCATCGGTCCTTCGTTATGCGAACCGGGAATAATGTGCATGCACCCGTTTTCCGGTGTAGCCTCGTCCAACGCAATCCACACACCGATAACTGTCGTCCCCAGCGGTAGATTGAAATAGGCGCAATCTTGATGCCACGGCTTTTCGGAACCGAAAATCGGCGGCTTCACCAAAGCCATATCCTGAAAAAGTGCAGGTGCTTCGCCCATCATCAACTCAAGCAAGCCGAGTAACCCCGCGTGTTCCGCGATGGCGTTCAGGCGCGGTTCGTCGTCCACAAAGCGGAAAATCTTCCGGATAGCATCGCGGCGTTCGTCACGTCCCATTTCATTCTTGCGTTTGACAAGCGACGGTTCAAATTGGATTGCCCGGAAATCGGGGTTTCCGCCATCCATGAGGTGAACCATCCCTGCCACTGCATCCTGAATTTCCGATGCACTAAACGCATCGTCGATGACGAGGTAGCCGTGCTGATGAAAGAACGCAATCTCCGCGTCGCTTACCGCGGGAAAGCCACCGGTGATGCCTTTCGCTACCGTGTCAAAACGATAGAGCTCCGGCGGATAGGGAATTGCCGGGGCTTCAAGTGCGGTTGGTGATAAGTTGTTCATTAGAACCTCCAGACTGGGAAGCGCGGTTACAAACCGCGCCTACGGTGCTCGTGCGGTTGAAAACCGCGCCTACGGGGCTCGTGCGGTTACAAACCGCGACTACGGGGCTCATGCCGAGTCCAGATCGGTAGGCGCGGTTGAAAACCGCGCCTACGGTGCTCGTGCGGTTGAAAACCGCGACTGCGCGGTTCGTGCTGCTTAAATCTCTCCGCGGCTTTCGCGGGCGAGCAGCGTTAAGAAATCGGCAACACGCTCAATCGCCGCTTGTGCCCGGTCGCGGGCTGAACCGCTTTTCTCCTCCTCTGCCAACCACTGCCGCCGTTGCGGCAGCCACTCAGTTTGCAGATAGGTGAGTTGGTTCAGAAAATGCGGGTCTGCCGTTTCACCGACGAAATACTCGATCAGGCCGAGTAACCCGTATTTCCGATTTATCTCAATGTCCTCCAGTTCCGCTACCATCTGTGAAAAGAGCTGCTGATTCCGGTCCTGCCGGGCCTGTGCCACCTCGCGCGAGGAGGCAGTCAGCAGTTTATCCACAAATGCCTGCTTGGAATTAATCCAGCGCGGCAGGTTGCGCACGTAGTCCTCCAATTCAAAGTCGCCGCGCTGGAGCGCGAAGTGCGCATGAATATGGATGTTCCGGAAGAAAGCGGTATACCCTACATTCGGATCCATGGTGTCGGCATCGTATAAAACCTGATTCTCAATGTTCCGATACAGCAGGTTGAAGTTTTCCGCTGTCAGATTCGTCGGCTTCAGATGCGCTAAGACGATGGCGGTGGCGGCTTCAACAAACGCCGGCTCAAAGTCATACCTCGCCAAAATGTGCTGCGTGATGACTGCCCCCGATTCGTGATGCACCTTTCCACGGAGATTGTGCTTATCGTAAAGTTCGGTGACGACGTTCTGTCCACTCGGCGTGAGGGTTTCGTTGAGCCAAAAGCCGTTGGCATCCAGAATTCTGCGCCCGTTATCGTCAGTTAAAATAACCCCGTCGTAACGCTTGGTGATGTCGTGCAGGGTGCCGGCGACTTCGAGCAGTTTCACGTCGCCGCCTTCGCGTTTGCCGAGTTCCATGCTCATCGCGCGCACACGTAACGTGTGATTCCACGTATAGTGCCGCCACTGGAAGCCGACGCGATTGTGCTCCCAGAGCCCAAACGTTTCGGTGACGAGCGTTTCAAGTTCATTCAAGACTTGCGCATAATCCATAAATTGCCTCCGTCGTTATTGTAACGCCCCTTCATCCGTAGTTATGTTCGCGAGGGACAGGCCCTCACACTACGAAAGTTTCTCCGGAGCCGTAGGGCGGGGGCCTGTCCCCCGCACGCAGCAGTCGCGAGGGACAGGCCCTCGCACTACGAAAGTTTCTCTAGAGCCGTAGGGCGGGGGCCTGTCCCCCGCACGCAGCAGTCGCGAGGGACAGGCACTCACACTACGAAAGTTTCTCCGGAGCCGTAGGGCGGGGCCTGTCCCCCGCCCGCAGCAGTCGCGAGGGACAGGCCCTCGCACTACGAACTCGGGTATGTGACATGGATAAGCGACAGGCCATGGGCAGGCACGGCAGGTCCCGCGGTTCCCCGGTCTTTCGCTTCTACGATGCGACGAAGTTGCGCCGCCGCATCGTCACACTGCTGATATTTCAGAACTGTCCCGACGATAGCGCGCACCATCCCCCGCAGAAATGCATCCGCCTCAATCTCAACATAGACGTGTTCATTTGTCTTCCAACAACGCGCCTCATAAACCTCGCACACCGCATCCAACCTATCACTCCCCGTTTTCTGGAAAGAGGCGAAATCGCGTCTTCCAACCAGCCTTTGACACAGCGCGTCCATTTGCGAAACGTCAATCGCCGCCGGATAAAAATAACTTCTATGCCGCGACAGCGCGGTGGGATAGGCGCGATTCAGAATCGTGTACCGATACCGCCGGCTAGTGGCACTAAACCGCGCGTGAAAATCGGCAGGCACCTCCACCGCCTCACAGACGACGATATCCCGCGGCAGCATAGCGTTGAGTCCCTTCTGAAAAGCGGCAATCGGCATCTGCACATCGGTGTGGAAATTCGCGACTTGTCCTTCGGCGTGGACACCGCTATCCGTCCGCCCCGCGCCGATAATCTGGACAGGCGAGTTTGTCAATCTCGTCAGTGCATCCTCAACCGTTCCCTGTATTGTCGGGAGGTTGGGTTGGATTTGCCAGCCGTGGTAGTTCGTGCCGTCATATTCCAGCACCAGTTTGATGTTTCGCATTTTCCGATGGGCGGAGACCAGAGACAGCCGCCCTTACAATTTCTGAAATGATAGACAAGTTTATCACATTCTGTATTTTGCGTCAAGTCAATTTTAATCTTTGGACGGAATCATTCCTGTTTTCCGAAAAACCGTCTCGCGGCACGTAGCGCGGGGGCCTGTCCCCCGCGTAAGACCTTTCTAACGTAGCGCGGGGGCCTGTCCTCCGCATATAGTGAGGCGGATGGACGCACAGTTTATCAGGTTGATAATGAAAGATAGACACATTATAGTGTGATATTTTTATTGCTTTTTTTTTTTACTAAGGTTAACATTTAATCAAATCTCCAACACCGTTAGGATAATCCAATGCCAAAATATCTTACAATTACACTCCTGCTCTGCCTCTGCTGGCCGCTCGCTGGACACGGTGCAGACGCGCACCGCATTTATGTGCAGCACGTTGAACACGGATTTGCAAGCCTCTTTCAGGGAGACAATCAAGGTGCAATTGCTGCGTTTGAAGCCGCACTCGCCAGTGAATCGGAACACTACGAAATCCACCACTACCTCGGCATGGCATACGCACAAGAGCAGTTCTGGAAAAAGGCAGTCGATGCCTACCAACGTTCGTTGGCGTTGATGCCGGATAACATTGAGGCCCTCTATTCCCTCGGCGTTGCGCATTTTAGGATGGACGCATGGGAGGCGGCAGTGGCACCGCTGCAACAGGTTGTCGCGCTGTCGCCGCAGCACGCGCGCGGGTATGAGGTGCTTGGCAAGGCACAGGTGAAACTTCGCAAATATGCGGACGCAGTCGACACCTTAACGAAAGCACTCGCGCTGAAACCGAACGCCGCCGGCACTTATCAGGAGCTCGGCACTGCTTATCTCAATTTGAAGGCATATCCTGAAGCGATAGAAAATTTTAAACTCGCTCTACAATTCGGGCCGGTGCGTTATGCGGAGCCGCACTATGGACTCGGCACGGCGTATCTTCGCCTCAGCACCACGGTAGGAGCGCCTTCCCGGGCTGGATACCGAGAGAAAAGCCGAGAAGAGATGCGCATCTATCAGCAGCTCCAAAAAGAGTATGCCGAATACGAACGCCTCTCTCGGTTGACGCGCACAGAACCGAAGAATCTGGAAGGATGGGCAAGTCTGGCGAGTCTGCTTATCTATCAAAAAAACTACGCGGAAGCGGTGCGGGTGTTGCAAAAGTGCATTGAACTCGCGCCGAACGAGGCGAATTTTTATCATGGGCTCAGCCAAGCGTTCGTTAATCTCAACTATCCGAAACCGGCGGCAGAAGCGGCGCAGAAGGCAATCCAACTGCTTAAACCTGTCAGCGAGTCCTCGCGGGCTCGATTGGCGGTGCTTTACAATACCCTCGGCAGTGCTTACGCGATGCAGGGTGACGCGCAAAACGCTGTCGGTGCTTATCGGAAGGCGATTGAACTCAACGACGAGCAGCCCTATTTTCACTTGAACCTCGCGAAGTTATACGAGAGTCTCGGCAGGCATGAACTCGCGCAGGAGCATTATCGCGCTTATGAACACTACAAAAAAATGGCTGAACAGCAAGAGTAAGAAATTTTTCGTTATTCTGCTCGTTGTAGGTATCACCTTATACTTCCTCTCTACCGTAGCGCGGGGGCCTGTCTCCCGCGATGCATCCGCTGACATAGCGCACAAAGCGCGCTTGAAAAGCGCGCCTACCGGGTATATCGTAGCGCGGGGGCCTGTCCCCCGCAATCCTAGGGCCACCGTAGCGCGGGGGCCTGTCCCCCGCGATGCATCCGCTGACATAACGCGCAGAGCGCGCTTGAAAAGCGCGCCTACCGGGGATGCTGACATAACGCGCAGAGCGCGCTTGAAAAGCGCGCCTACCGGGGATGCTGCAGCGGACAGCGGGTATGCTATAGCGGATAGCGGGCCTGCTGTAACGGCGGATTCGCGCGCGTCTACCGACGAAGAAAACCTCATTTTGATTCCCGCCGGCACCTTTACGATGGGAAGCGAGAGACGCGCCGCTGACGAAAAGCCGATGCATAAAGTCTACCTTGATGCCTACTACATCGGCAAATATGAGGTAACGAACGCCGAGTATTACGCGTTTTGGGTATCCGATGCTTCACGCCGACAGACACCGGAAAACTTCGCGCATTTGCCGCATATCGGTGAGTGGCCCGCCCGTGCCAAGCAGTTTCCGAATCACCCCATCGTCGGTGTCTCGTGGCACGACGCGAAGGCTTATGCAGAATGGCGAGGGATGCGGCTTCCGACAGAAGCGGAGTGGGAGAAGGCGGCGCGCGGCTACACCGATAGAACCTGGCCCTGGGGCAATGCAATGGAACCTTACGCCAACACGAGTGCCGCCGAGGACGGCTATGAAAATCAACTTGCCCCTGTCGGCAGTTTTCCGAAAGGGAAAAGTTATTACGGCGCGCTGGATATGGCGGGCAACGTCTGGGAGTGGACAGCGGATTGGTATAGCGATGTCTACTATTGGCGCAGCTTGCAAGCGAATAATAATGCAAGTCGGAGCGCGAAGCGGAATCCGCCGGGACCGGATGTCGGCAGTTGGCGTGTTATTCGCGGCGGTTCGTATATAGACGCGCTGCCCCGGTGTAGCACGACGTTTCGGTTTTATCTCTATCCGCGGTTGAAGACTTCGTTTGTCGGGTTTCGGTTGGCGAAAACGGCGGAAAAAACAAGCAGGATTTACAAGAGAAGACAGGATTAACAGGATTAAGCAACACCTGTTCGTGAACGGAACCCGCTTATCCTGAAAATCGTGTTCATCGTGAAAATCCTGCTTGTTGTCGTTTTCTACATTTTACTTGACATATTTTGTCCTCAGTGTAAAATATTTGGTGACACACTCACT
>PYJE01000026.1:0-2081 GCA_003635305.1 Candidatus Poribacteria bacterium
CGCCCAGTAGGCGGGACATCCTTGTTCCGATATACTAAAAGACCGTAGTTCGAGATCGCCCGATCTCGAACGGGTAGGCGGGACATCCCTGTCCCGATATACTGCATCGAGACGCGGGAGGGCTCTGCTACTGGGAGGAACAGAACGATAAGGAGAACGTAACTATGGCATCTTTTGAAAAAATCGCCAAACCGCACAACGACATTCTCAAGGGCAATTTCACGTTAGAAACCTACGCCGCAAACCTCGGTGACGTAGTGAAGGGACAGGGCCCTATTGAATATCGAAACGCGAATCAGTTTTTCGGGAAAACCTACAGGACCGAGGGGTTAGAGGCTTTGCTTCACGGCGTGGAACGCCGATTGAAAGGGCGCGGCGGCGATGCGGTTATCCAACTGCAAACCCCCTTCGGCGGTGGGAAAACCCACACGCTGATAGCTTTATATCATAAAGCGCGTGAGTGGAAGGCGAAACCTGTCGTCATCGCAGGTTCTGGAATGGACGCAAAGCGGCCGCTTTGGGCTGAAATCGAAGCGCAGTTGACAGGTGAGGTGCAGCGTTTTAAAGGACGCGTCGCGCCGGGAGGCGAGGAAATCTCCGCCTTGTTCCGTCAAAGCGATGCGCCTGTGTTGCTCCTCATGGACGAGATTGTCCACTACCTTGCGCGGGCGAATGCAGTATCTGCGGGCAAAAGCACCCTCGCCGAGCAGACGTTAACGTTCGTGCAATCGTTGACAGAATCGGCGGCATCAGCGAAAAACGTCGCGTTTATCGCGACGCTACAATCTGAAGGAGAACGCTACGGGGAGAAGACAGAAGCACTCGCCGCCCGCTTCGAGAAGGTTATCGGCAGAGTTGAGCAGGTGCGCACGCCTGTCACCGATACCGAAATCGCCAAAGTCATTCGGAAACGGCTTTTTGTCGAAGAGGATTTCAATAAGGCCGAGGTCAGAAAAGTGGTGCGCGCGTTTGTTAATTATGCCGCGGCAGAGAAAATTCTGCCGTCCGGCGTTCAGAAATCTGAATATCAGGAACGGTTTATGGAGAGTTATCCGTTTCAACCCGAAGTCATCGATGTCCTGTATCAACGGTGGGGTGGTTTTCCGACGTTTCAGCGGACGCGCGGCGTGTTGCGGCTCCTCTCAAGCGTTGTGCATCGTTCCCTTCGCAAGAATCTGCCCTACATCACTCTCGCCGATTTCGATTTGCGCGATGCGGACATCCGGGGCGAACTCCTCAAGCATGCCGGGGATGTGTTTAACAGCATCATCGCGAACGATATTACGGGTTCGGATGCTGGCGCGAAATCGGTGGATGCTGGCATCGGCGATACCTACAAAAACCTTGCATTAGGGACGCGCACGGCGACTGCCATTTTCCTCTATTCTTTCACGGGTGGACAAGAGCGCGGCGCGCTGATCGACCAGGTGAAACGGAGCGCGGTGCATCCCGACAATCCATCTGCTATCATCGATTCGGCGATAAACCAACTGAACGCGCACCTCTTTTATCTGCGCACAGAAAACGGCAAGTCCTATTTTGACACGCAACCCAACTTAACGCGGATTGTGCAAATTCGGATGCAGAATATTGAGGCGGAGAGAGTCGCTTCGCGTGCCGATGCACAACTCAAGAGGAGTTTTACGTCTGGAACAGGGACGCGTATGAAGACGTTCATCGCCCCGAAAAATGGGATGGACATTCCGGATACCCCGGAGTTGAAATTGATTATCCTGCGGCAACGGGACGATGCCTTTTGCCAGTCCTTGCTGGAAGCGCGCGGCGAAACGCCGCGCGTCTATCGCAACACGCTTTTCTTTCTCACCCCGCCTGAGGAGGGAACGAAACAACTCCACGCTGAAGTGAAAAGCGTCATCGCTTACGAGGATATTCAGAAGGACCGCGGACTGAATTTGTCCACATCCCAAACGAAAGAGGTCTCGGACAAATTACGGCAAACTGGCACCACGCTAGAGGAGGCGGTTCGCAACGATTACCGCACCCTTTTAATTCCTGCCAGAGATGGCTTACGTGCGGAAGACCTCGGGTTGCCTGCACACGGCATGAACACGCCGTTTGAC
>PYJE01000026.1:2101-19424 GCA_003635305.1 Candidatus Poribacteria bacterium
TTCTTGAGACAATCGGTGAACGCATTATCCTGCGGCATTACTTGCGTGAACAGGATACATTGGAGACAGCGCGGCTTTTCCATTCCAGCCTCCGCACTCCCGGCGAGCCTCGTGTGCTACGCGAGGCGTGGATAAAAGGTATCCGCCAGGGCGTGCAACAGGGACTCTTCGGCATCGGCGAGAAAATGGGGGATGAACTCATCCAACGCGCTTTCAAGCAAGACCCGGGAACGGTGACGCTTGGCGATAACGAAGTGATTATCCATCCATCGCTTTGCAAACAGATTGTCCCGGAACCTAAACCGCCGCAGCCTAAAGCCGTTCAGCCAGAAGCACATGAGGATATTTTTGTGCCGCAGTCGCGAAAATCGGTTCAACTTCGGTTCACCGTGCCGAGTGGGAAGGTGAGCCACATGTCGCAACACGTCAACGCGTTGCAGTCTCAATTCAAGAACATTCGGATTGAATTGACAACTAGCGATGGCGAAATCTCCGAGGCGGACTATGAAAAACTTAAGGAGGATTTCCTTGAGTCGGGAATTGAAGTAGAGGAAGTCTAGCCTATCAAGTCAAATAACCTTCCACCGCCTCCACCACCTGTGCAACCGTAATCCCATCAATCACAGCGCAGCGACCGGCACCACATCCCCCCGGATTTCGCCCCGGATGACACGGATTGCATCCTAACTGCAGCCCACTCTGCACAACGGTGTGCTTCTCTCCGTAAGGACCGCTTCGATGGTGGTTCGTTGAACCGAATAGCGCGACGACAGGCGTATCCACAGCAGCAGCGATGTGCATCGGACCGGTGTCATTCCCGATGTAAACATCGCACGCCGCGATGAAGGCGGCGAGATGTCGTAGATTTTTTGTTTTGACGAGGATAGGTGAAGGATGCATCGTTCCTCCGAGTTGCGTTTGGAGTTCGCGTTCATCCGGGCCCGCGAAGAGGAAAAGCGATGCACCGAGTTTTTTAGAGAGGATAGTCGCAAGTTGCGCGTATTTTTGCGCGTCCCACAATTTGTATATCCAATTTCCACCCGGATGAATACCGATGCGGAGTTGAGAACGGGAGGGCTCTCCTACTGAAGAGAAACTTCGAGACCGGGAGGGCTCTCCTACTAGGAATCGGCGCGCTTCTGCTAATTCTTTTTCGGTGAGTTGGAGGTGAGGATGCGCATCGGTTGTATCAACGCCATGCCGTTGCAGCACCTCCAGATAGCGCGTGACAGCGTGGCGGTTTCCACCGCTGCGTCCCATTCCCCAATGTTCCGCGCCGATGAATCTCGCGACAAGGCTGTCGCGAAGGTTGACAACGATGTCAAATTTTTCTCGGCGCAAGGTTTTAATGAGTCGCAATCTGCCTTTCCAACCGGCATGTTCGCCTCGGTTGTCGTAAATATGAACGGCATTGATTTGCGGTTCGGTGGTGAAGAGTGCGGCCGCGCGCGGCCCGACGAGGAAGGTGATGTGGGCATCTGGGAAGCGTCGCCGGAGCGGTTGGATGACAGCAGTGGAGAGCACGGCATCGCCAATGAAAGTGAAACTGAAGATGAGGATTTTCATTTAATGCCAAATTCCGCTTGCGTCTGTCCTTCAAACAACAGAAGCCTCAATCAACTCTACCGCTGTCGTCAATCCATCTTCAGCGTTGAGTTTTTCGCCGAGAGTCTGTGCGCGTTCTGTCAT
Organism: Candidatus Poribacteria bacterium; assembly: GCA_003635305.1. GTDB lineage: Bacteria > Poribacteria > WGA-4E > WGA-4E > WGA-3G > AGPOR5. Next base: position 3,791 of record PYJE01000026.1, read on the forward strand.
CAAGGTATCGGCGAGGACTGATTCAATCCGCTTCGCCAAACGAGAGGGTGTCATGCTTCGGCGTGGGAGGCATTTCGGTGCGATGCCGAGTTTAACGAGTCGCTTCGCCCAATAAAACTGGTCTGCGTGATGTGGCACGACTACCGATGGCAGTTTTGCGCGACATGCCGATGCTGTAGTTCCTGCGCCGCCGTGGTGGACGATGCAGCTCGCCTGCGGAAACAGCCACCGATGCGGCACATAGTCGGAGAAAAAGATGTCCTGCACCTCAGCGTCTAATCCGAGTTGTCCCCATCCTGATTGGATGATGGCGCGTTGTCCCGTCTTTTTGATAGCGGCAATCAGCAACTCAGTTGTCTCTTCAGCGTTCGTGCCGCCCATCGAACCGAACGAGACGATGATAGGTGGCGGGCCGTTGGCCAAAAAATCAAGCAGTGCCGATGGCGGCGTGTATGCTGGTTCATCTAAAAACCAGACACCTGTGAATTCGTGTTTTTCAGGGAAATCGTCGGGCGGCGGACAGAGTGTCGGCGAGGCAGCGATGAGGTTCAGTTTCGGCGAGTATATTCCATCAAGCGCGAAGTTTCGCCGCGGCTCCCCACCGATGGCGGTGATAAAGTTGTTAAAATAGGCATCTACGGCGCGAGTCAGGCGGAACTCAACTAATTTCCACAAACTTGCGTTGAGGAACGTGCCGCAATTTGGGAACATATAGGGCGCGCTAAATCGTGTCGGCACGAATCCCGGGCAATAACTGTGCGTGAACCACGGTAAACCGAGGCGGATAGCGGCCTCCTGCCCCGGAATATCGCCGGAGTGACAGAGTGCCAGTTCATAGCCTTTCATCGCCGAGAGGCAGTCGTGGTACCACTTTTCGCCGCCTCTCAAAATTCCCTCTTTTACGATGACGAGGAGCGGTCTGAGCGGATCGCGCATCGGTATGATGTCGTCCATCGCTTTGTGAAACTGCTTCAATTCAAAAGCGATGCCGACTTCGCGATAGTCCGCGCCGATGTGTTGAATGCGTTCCTTGTAAAGCGCAGGAGCACAGACGCGCACCTCATGCCCGCGCCTCAGCAAGCGTTCTACCACTGCCAATAGGGGATAGACATCACCGGTTGTGCCCCAAGCCGCTACGACGATTTTCATAAACGTTCCTTTACGCTCTCGGGGCGAGGGACAGGGCCTCGCCTTACGAGTTGGGAGGGGCTCTCTCAGCGGTTTGGCGGCTGCTGTTTATTTGTGATACCGCCAAGTTCACCCTACGAGTTAATTTTGCGCCATACTTTCTCGACAGTAAGTTTTTTAGTGCATTCCCAGCCGGTCTTGCATTGATGCGCGCTGCAGGGCCAGCAAGGCATATCCCGCCGCACAATAGACGCTTTCTCACTCAACGGATGCCACACGCCGTGGTCTGTCGGACCGAAGATGGCTACCGTCGGCACGGCTAACGCCGCTGCGATATGCATCGGGCCAGAATCGTTGCAGACAAAGAGGTTGCAACGGCTTAACAGTGCCGCCAATTCGCGAATGGAAGGCGGCGCGTAAACGAGCGCGCGCGTTTGCATCGCTTCTTGAATAGTGCGCGCTAACGCTGCTTCATCAGGCCCATGCAAAATCAGAATCATGGCGTTGTCACGGCGCGCCAGTCTATCGGCGAGTTCGGCGTAGTGCTTCTCCGGCCACCGTTTATCAAACGAGCTCCCACCGGGGTGAATGCCGACGAGAAACCTCTCCGTGCCGATATCCCATGTTTTTAGCAGTGCTTCGGCGTTGACAATTTCCTCGGGATTGAGATGAAAAACGAGCCGCCGCACCGCATCGCCGTTGCAAATGAGACGCGCTAGTTCCAAGTTTCTATCTACTTCGTGCGTTTTGCCTTTTCGGTAGGAACCGCGCCACGCGTGCGTCAGCGTGGATTTAAACCGCTTCTGATAACGTCCCAAACGATACGGCGCGCCGGTGAGCAACGCGACAAAGTGCGGCCACGTCGCCGTCTGCATCGCAACGACGAGTTGGAATTGTTCCCGGCGGAGTTTCTGATAAAACTGCAACCGCTTGCGCAAACGCCGATGCGCACCTCCCCGGTCGAAGATGAGAATCCTGTCGACATCGGGGTTGCCGTGTAGCACGGGTGCATTGAGCGGCCGCGCCAATACCGTCATCTCTGCATCCGGATAGTTTTGGCGGAGCAGTGCGATTGCAGGCGTTGAATTCAGCAAATCGCCAATGCCATCGGTTCGGATGATGAGTATCTTCTGGATACCGGCCAGCGTCAATTGCATGCTGTTCCTCCTTCAATCATAGCAGCGCATCAGTTAACATGCAAATTCATTCTGTTATCCAGCACTGTAATTTGCGATGTAACTTGCAATCTTCGGCGCGCAAACAGGTTAAGAATCGCTCGGTGTCGGTGCCATAACGCCAGACGCACTTCACCTAGGAGGGGAGCAACGCTGACGGTTTTCGTTTTTCCCTTGCGTTAGTCCCCCGGATGTGGTATCATCAACGTATGCACGAAAAAGAACCGCGCGCGCCTGAAACTTCAGCACGCCGCTTTATCTTTGGAACCCTCGTCTTCGGTTCCATTCTCATCATCCTGACCTGTTATTGGATCATCTCCGCGGAAAACCGTGTGGTGTGGGAGTTGACAGATTTCTCCATTTTCCCTACCGTGCTGTTCACGTTTTTCCTGCTGGCCGTGCTTTCGCCGTTGTTCACCCGGGTCTTCAAAAACTTCGCGCCTACCTCAAGCGAACTCGCGATGACGTATGTGATGGTATCCGTTGCAACTGCGCTTGCCGGGCACGACATCGTGCGGCAGCTCGTGCCGATGATTGCGAACGCTGGCTGGTTCGCAAGCCCCGAGAACGAGTGGGCAGATTTGTTCTTCCGATTCATGCCGACGTGGCTGACGATTACCGATAGGCGGATTCTGCAAGGCTATTTTGAAGGCGATGACTCCTTCTGGCAGGCGCGCTATATGGCAGCGTGGATGTGGCCTATCATCGCATGGAGCGCGCTGGTTATCGTGCTTCTGTTTATGATGCTATGCGTCAATATCATCATCCGAAAACAGTGGATCGACCACGAGAAGTTGAGTTACCCGTTAACAACACTGCCTGTTGAACTCCTCGGCAACACGTCCTCCCTATTCCGAAACAAGTTAATCTGGCTCGGTTTCGGGGTTGCGTTCGGGTTGGAAATCATCGCCGGTTTGAACTATCTCTTTCCGGTGCTTCCGTCGCTCAAAATCAAGTATCAACTCTTCTTTTCAGAGCGGCCGTGGAACGCGATGGGCCGGTTACCTGTCTACGTTTATCCGTTCGCGATTGGGCTTGGCTATCTGATGCCGCTGGAATTATCGCTCTCCTTTTGGTGTTTCTATCTCTTCTGGGGTGTGCAGCGCATCTTTTTCAGCGCGATAGGCTGGACAACCGCCATCGGTTTCCAAACGGAGCAGCGCGGCGGCGCGTGGCTCGGCATTGGGCTCCTCGCGCTCGTCACAAGCCGCCGACAGATTTTAGACGTGCTTCGCGGCGTATTCTCCTTCAAATCCAAAGATGGGTTAGACTCCCTCGCCGTTTTTGGGCTTCTCATCGGGCTTGCACTCGTGCTGACATTTTGGTATTTCGCCGGACTGTCACCGTCGGTTGCGTTCGGCTACTTTGGCATCTATCTGGTGCTGTGCATTGGGATGACGCGCATGCGCGCTGAACTCGGTCCGCCGACACATGAGCTGCACGGGATGCATCCGGACAGAATCATGCTCCTATTCGCTGGCAGCCGCCCGTTAGGCGCGCAAAATTTGACACATACGACACTGCTGTCGTGGCTCGCGTATGGCTATCGGTGCCACCCGATGCCGCACCAACTAGAGGCGTTCAAAATCGGTAGGCACTTCAACTTGCGCGAGAACCGCCTGGTCATCGCCTTAATTGTCGCCTCGATTGTCGGCGCGGTTATCTCCGTTGTCGGCCACGTCGCGCTCTATTACGAATATCGGTTTGCACGGTGGGGAGTCGGCGAGTTTCACCGCCTGCAAAGTTGGATTACCGCGCCGCGCGCGCCCAACCTCCCCGCTGTCCAACACATCGCATTCGGTTTCGCCTTTACCGTCGTGCTGACGTTTCTCAAACGACAGTTTCTGTGGTGGCCATTCTATCCAGTGGGATACGCTGTGGGCAACGGGTGGGCAATCGGATGGATGTGGTTCTCCATCTTCTTAGGCTGGCTTTTCAAGCAGCTGCTTTTCACCGGCGGTGGCGTGCGCGCGTATCGTAAGGCGTTACCGCTGTTCCTCGGGTTCATCTTCGGACAATTCCTCGCGGGAAGTCTGTGGAGTCTGCTCGGCGTAGTGCTGAACATGAATATGTATACGCTTTTCCCGTGAGAATGCGCATCGCGGTTTGCAGCTGCGCCTATCGGGGCGACAGAATGGATGCCGTAGGCACGGTTTGAAACCGCGCCTACCGGGGGACGTTTATTCTGTCCAAGAGCCCTCAAAAGTCCTCAAGTGCTGCTGCTTCGGAGGCAAAAACGCCGATGCTCTGCGACAACCCGATGGTGTTGAAAATGTTCCGAACCTGATTTGACGGATGCGCAACGCGCAAAACCTGTCCCCTATCCCGTATCCTCCAGAGCAATTTGATTATCTCACCAAACCCACTGCTGGTGATGAAGCTGCGCCGCTCAAAATTGAGCAGCAGTTTGCCAGCACCTTGGACTGCGTCCTCAGCATACGCCTCTGTCAGCGTTGATTCAGACGCGTCTGTCAGGTAACCCGTGATGTCAAATATCGCGATGTCGCCTTCGTGCCGGATAGAGATTTGCGAATTGGCTCTCACTTTTCCCTCCTCTATGGGGATTCCCCTCAATTGTTAACATCTAATGCGTTAGTTGCGATTGCACGCCGCATTCTTCGATCCAAAATTCACTGGGCCAAAATTTACTGGGATGGACGATGTTCGGGCTGTTCTCGGACAATGTTTCCATCTTCGAGATGCAGCCATGTCTCAACTTGCCGTTCGCCTTCGCGGAGTTGGATTACCCGTGCGCCGCGCGGAAACCCGTCCCTGCCGTAGGTGTTATAGCCGCTCGCCCGGCCGTAGCAGAGACAAATCCCGTGCAAATCACCACAAAAGTCGTTCACGTGGTCGTGCCCAACAAAAGTGCCTATCACATCGCCTGCTTCGTGCATTGCGGCGAAAAATCCGCTATTCAGTCTCGGCGCGCAAACGTCTTCGTGCTTCTCACCGTAGCAGGTGTGGTAATCCCAAACCTCGTCGTATTCCGGGAGTGGAATGTGAAAAAATGCGAGTGCAGGTAGCGGATGCCCTGCGGCGGCCGTAAATCTTGCCGACTCGCGCAAATACCAAGCCACCTGCGCCGGTTTTATCCATCCGTAACCGCCGATTTCCGGTGGCGCATAACTCCCTGAATCGATAAAATAGAGCAGTGATATCGGAGCACTTCCGCCAGCCTTGCGGAGAGTTAAAACGTAGTTGCCGACACCGGGAATTTCTTCGGGGCCCGCTTGTGCTAGCGAGTGCGCGCCTTCCTGCATCACTGCCATCAACTCGCGCCGCGAGGCGTTGCCTTCGTCATCGTGGTTACCGAAAACCGCGGCCCACGGAACTCGCCACTGTTCCACAATTCGGACAACCTGCCGCATGGATGCAGACGCGTCCTGACATCCACCGCCTGACAAGATGTCGCCTGTCAACACAACCAGGTCTGGTTGCACCGCTGTTGTAATCTGCTCCATCAACGCCGCTGTCCGCCGGTCTGCCGCTTCACCGTTATGCCAATGGATGTCGGTAAACTGCACGATTGTGAATTTTCCATTTTCTCGAAACCGCAATGTTTTTTCCATGCTTTATCTCCTTTCCATATCACTATACCATAATTCCGAAAAAAAGTAAGCAAAAAAATGGCCTTGCATGCCACAAATTTTTATGGTAAAATATATCTACAATGATGAATGAGAACGTTAACACGATGCAAAAAACCTGTTCCCCGAACACTTACGATACCCAGACTTCGGTTCTCTCAAACGAAGAGGTTGCGGAGGCCCACTATCTTCTTCGGTGCGAATGCCCCGAAATCGCGCAGCACGCGAAGCCCGGGCAGTTTATCCACGTGATGGTTTCAACCGGCACCGGGTTGCTGCTCCGCCGTCCGTTTACTATTTACACGGTGGAAGGGGCGCGAATAACGATGCTCTATCAGATTATCGGTGAGGGGACAAAGCGGTTGTCGGAGATGCCGATAGGCGCGTCCCTGCAAATCCTCGGTCCGCTCGGAAAGCCGTTTGACATTGCGTCAAGTTCTGCACCTGCAATTCTCGTCGGTGGGGGTGCCGGTATTGCCTCGCTGATGTTGTTGGCGGTGGCATTACGCGAACGCGGGATACTGACACTCGGCTTAGTCGGCGCGCAACATCGCGCGCGGCTGTTGAGCGTGGCGGATTTAGAAGCCATCGGCATTGCAGTGCATATCGCCACAGATGATGGAAGCGTTGGACATCACGGGTTTGTCACCGATATCCTCCGCGAACTATTAGGCAAAACTGATTGGCAATGTCCACAGATTTACGCCTGCGGCCCGCACGGGATGCTCGCCGCTGTTGCAAAACTCGCCGCCGATTTTGAGGTGCCGGCTCAAGTCGCAATGGAGAATCGGATGGGCTGCGCGATGGGAGTGTGCCTCGGGTGCGTCTGTCCTGTTCGGGTTGATGCGGAACGCATTGAATACCAGCGCGTTTGCACCGAGGGCCCTGTTTTTAATCCAAGCGATATTGTGTGGGAATTGTGATTGGCATTGAGCAGGATAGACGCATGTGCCAGAATCCCCACCGGTAGTCGCGGTGAAAAAGCGCGTATGTGTCGGTTAGCGCGGTTGTAAACCGCGCCTACGGGGGGTTTATTACGAATGGGCTGGCGCGGTTGTAAACCGCGCCTACGGAGGCCCTATTGAGAAAGCGAAAATAATGGAACAAACTTTTTATCAGAAATTAACACAAACCAGTCTACAAGACGAACTCCTCTCGGACGCTGTCTGCCAGCAACTCTTGAGCGCGGTGGAGGTTGAACTGTTGCCGCTGTTAGACGCAGCGTATCAGGTGCGCAAGAACTATTTCCAAAACGAGGTGCAACTGCACATCCTCAATAACGCGCAGAATGGGCACTGTCCGGAGGATTGCCACTATTGCGCGCAGGCGCGCACGGCAACGGCGGAGATTGACACCTATTCGTTGAAACCGGATGCCGAGATTTTGGCTGAAGCGCGCGCCGCGTATGAATCAGGCGCGTATCGCTACTGCATCGTGATGAGCGGCCGCGGCCCTACGCCAAAACGGGTGCGGCATTTGGCGCAGCTGATTCACGCCGTAAAAATCGAATATCCGATTGAAGTGTGCCTCTCTGTCGGGTTGCTTGATACCGAGGCTGCGCGCGCCTTGAAAGCAGCGGGTTTAGACAGACTCAACCACAACCTGAACACTTCCGAAGCGCACTATCCGAACATCTGTAGCACACATACCTATCAGGATAGGATGGAGACGTTGCGTGCGGCACAAACGGCGGGACTAGCCTGTTGTTCGGGAGTCATCGTCGGGATGGGGGAGGAGAACGCGGATTTAATTCAGGTGGCGAAAACGCTGCGGCGGTTGGAGGTGGAATCAATTCCGGTCAACTTTTTCCTGCCGATTTCTGGTACACAGATTGCGGAACCTTCTGTGTTGACACCCGATTACTGTTTGCGCGTGCTGTGTCTCTATCGGTTCCTGAACCCGCGCGCCGAGATTCGCATTGCGGCAGGAAGGGAGCATCACCTGCGCAGTTTGGAGGCGATGGCACTTTATCCGGCGAATTCGCTATTTCTGGAGGGGTATCTGAATGCGACAGGCACCGCGGCATCGCGCACGCTGCAGATGATTCGGGATGCAGGGTTTACGGTGGAAATAAACGGAGAGGTTGCGGAAGAAATGAGTTCGTCCGTAGGCGCGCTTTCCAAGCGCGCATCTACGCCGAGTGAAGTAGTGATTAAGGAATTGGAGGTGCTTCGGCCGCGGATGGCATCAGGGAACTCATGAAGAAACTGATGGCGAATCTTTCGGTAGGCGCGGTTTGAAACCGCGCCTTGAGCAACGTGCGCGCTTCCAAAGCGCGCCTACCAGAATGCGAATCTTTCGGTAGGCGCGGTTTACAACCGCGCCTTGAGCAACGTGCGCGCTTCCAAAGCGCGCCTACGGTAAACTCCACTGTAGGTTGCGCTCGCCTGAGCGCAACATGGTTCGGGCTCGCCCACCACCCGATAAACGGTCAAGATCCGGTGCTCTTGTCCTACAGCGGCTCGGGAGGCAGCCACTGAAAATGAAAACACGTTTGTGTCGCATTTAATCCTCCTCCTCTTCCTCCTCCTCAAGTTCAACGGTCCATTTTATGAACACATGCGCGGGATTTTGTCCTGCCGCTTCTGCGGCTTCCTTCTCCCCTTGCCAGAACTCCAATCGGGCTTCATGGTGTTCCGCCATGTCTTTATAGGCATTGCGAACGTTTTCCTTCTCAGTTTCATCCAGACGAAACACGAACCGCTCGGACTCAGCCACATCTCTTGCCATCTCAATCTCAATCTCATTCCGATGTATCATATCCGAGATAGAGGCGTTCCCCGCGCCCTCCAGACGAAACACCAACAGTGCCCACTCCACAGAACGGGGATGCGCAGACCAAACAATAATGGCGGCTTTTTTGAGTTCGTCAAAGGCATCGTTTGGATTCTGATCCTTCAGTTGCATATACGCTTTGAGATGCTCAAAATACCGCCTGCCCCGCTCCTCTAGCGTCATGCCTGCTATCCCGTCTTCGTGAAACGTCCCCCGAATTTGCCTTTCGGGTGGCACTAGTTCATCGTGTGGCACACTGGGAGAAACAACGTTGGCCTGTTCGTTTTCAGCGCATCCAAGCGCGAACAGCACGATGCCGCAGAGAAGAATAAAGAGAGAATGTTTCATTTGAAAAAACCTCGTAGGTGAGCGCGGTTGAGAGCACACATGGCGGCGCGTGCTCTCAACCGGTTAAATCGGGATGAAGATGTCCCTCATGCCCGCGTGTCATGAAACCAGAGATTAACAAAGAGCTCTATCATGGCTCCGAAATTTCAAGTGCCATTCTATACAAGCACACACTGTACGGACATCAATTCTATCACCATTCACTTTTTTTTCAAGAAATCATTTGGAAAAACTTGAGAAAAGAACGCGTTTTTGCTCAAATCAACACAGTGGCGCAACACGCAGGGAAGAAGACATAAGTAGCGGAGGAATTCAGGAGGAGTTTCCCCCCCCCGATGTAAAGACGGATGGAGGATTCCGCCTTTACATGGAGGTTCCTAAGATTGCAGGGGCGGGATTTGAACCCGCGTCCTCCGGGTTATGAGCCCGACGAGCTACCAGACTGCTCTACCCTGCGGCAAGATCAGAGTGGTCGAGGAGGGACTTGAACCCTCACGCCTTTTTATGGGCGATGGATTTTAAGTCCATTGTGTCTACCGATTCCACCACTCGACCTGATAGTATATATTATACCCTATTTTTTTGCGTTTGTCAAATTTTTATTGAAAAAAATCGATTTTTAACGCGAAAAAGGTGGTATTTGATGCAATTTTGATGCATTATGTCATTAATTTCTTAAAAAGTCAAACAAAAATTTCTTTTTCTTGACTTTTTTCGCGATTGCCTGTATCCTACTCCTCAAAAAAGGAGCACAATTTATGGAGAATGTTGGACTTGCATCCGGGCACGAAATGCCGATGCTCGGCTTAGGCACTTGGCAATTGAGAGGTAGGCAGTGCGAGCAGATTGTCAAAGAGGCACTCGCGCTAGGGTATACGCATATTGACACGGCGTGGATGTATCAAAACCAGCGCGCCATCGGGAACGCGCTCCGCAATAGCCGCGTTGAACGCGAAAAACTCTTTATCACCACCAAAATTTGGAATACCCATCTGCGCTACGTTGATGTCCTCTCGCAATTTGATGAATGTTTGGGCGACTTGCAGATGGACTACGTAGATCTGCTGCTCATTCATTGGCCCAGCGAAGAGGTTGAGTTTTCGGAGACGTTTGCGGCGTTCCAAAAACTTCACGACGCTGGCAAAGTGAAGAGCATCGGTGTCAGCAATTTCAGCATCGCGCAGGTGGAGGAAGCATACGCAGTCTCCGAGTTACCGATTTGCACGAATCAGGTGGAATATCATGTCCGCCGCAACCGGCACGAGTTGCGCCGCTATTGCCACGACTACGGTGTCGTCATCACGGCGCATCGGCCCCTAGGCCGCGGCGAGCTCGTCAGGGACAGGGTGTTACAGCAGATTGGTGATAGGCACGGGAAGACAGCGGCGCAGGTAGCACTCCGATGGCTGATTCAGGACAGGATTGTCGCCATTCCGAAATCCAGTTCAGTGCCACATCTGCGCGAAAATCTAGATGTGTTTGGATGGCTATTAACCTACGCAGATACCGAAGCACTAGCATCATAGGAGGATAGGAAACCTGTCCTTCGCTCTAGCGTATCCCTTAGGCGTAGGGCAGTGGAAACCTGTCCCTCGCCACGCACCGAAACTGAAAAAGTATACAAACTAAAAACGCATGAAATTTGGGCTATTTTACGAACATCAGATTCCCCGTCCGTGGCCCGAAGGCGCGGAACATAAACTCTTCCAAGACGCGCTCGCGCAGGTAGAATTGGCGGACAAACTGGGGTTTGACTATATCTGGGAGGTAGAGCACCACTTCCTTGAGGAGTATTCGCACTCTTCTGCGCCGGAGGTGTTCCTCGCGGCGTGTAGTCAACGGACAGAACAGATTCGGTTGGGGCACGGGATAGTGCTGATGCCCCCGGCATATAACCATCCGGCGCGTGTCGCTGAACGGATTGCAACGTTGGATCTGGTGTCAAACGGGCGTGTGGAATGGGGCACAGGCGAATCTGCCTCGCATATTGAACTCGGTGGTTTTAACGTCGAACCGAAATTGAAACGGGAGATGTGGGCGGAATGCACGCGCGAGACAGCGAAGATGATGGTGCAGTCGCCTTACGCCGGTTATGAAGGCGAGCATTTCTCGATGCCGGCGCGCAACGTGGTGCCGAAGCCGTTGCAAACGCCGCATCCACCGCCGTGGGTGGCATGCTCCAGCCGCGATAGCCTCCGATACGCCGCACGATACGGCCTCGGCGCGCTCACCTTTGCCTTCATCAATGCCGAAGAAGCGAAATTCTGGGTGGAAGAGTATTATGAAATTTTTGAGAGGGAGTGCGAACCGCTCGCGCAAAGGGTGAACCCGAACATCGCTATGGTATCCGGCTTCTCGTGTCACCCCGATGAGGCGACTGCCATCGCCCGCGGTTTAGACGGGCTGCGCTTTTTCCGATTTGCGCTTGCGCACTACTATCATAACGGTTCGCAGGTGCCGGGTGAAACGGATATCTGGCAGCTATATCGTGAGACTCCGCAAGAACCGGGTGAAGGGCGCGCCGGCATTGGCACGCCAGACCAGGTGCGTGAACATTTAGCAGTAATGGAGAACGCTGGCGTAGATCAGGTGGTTTTCATTCAACAGGCGGGCGCGAATCGGCATGAAGACATCTGTGAGTCGTTGGGGTTGTTCGCCGAACGCGTTTTACCTGACTTCAAGGCGCGAGACGCAGCGCAGGTTGCGGAGAAAGAAGCGCGGCTAGCGGGGGCAATTGCGCGGGCGGAATCGCGCAAACCTGCTTTGACATCCCTCAGCGATGTGCCGGTTGTCGATGCCTATCCGGTCCTCCGCAAAAAGCAAGAGGCACAAACAGCAGCAGCCAGCAAACCCGATGAGATGAGCGAGGATGGAAAGAAGTTTCTGCTTTCAATAGAGGGCGGTAAACCTCTGTAGCGCAGGAGCACCTGATCCTGCTCGTAAAGCATGCCTACCGGCCGAAAGAACCCACTTGGTAGGCGCGGTTTGTAAGCGCGCCTACCGTCGGAGTTTCTGCTTTTGATAGAGGGCGGTAAACGCCGTGAAGCGTAATCTGTCTTGCTCGCGAGTGGCGGAGGGAAAAATCATGAAAAACGTCCTTGTAATTGACGACGATGAAAAAATCTGTTGGGCATTTGAGCAGTTCCTTGAAGAGGAAGGCTACTCTCCGAGCATCGCGAATAATGCTGAGGAGGGCCTACGCCGTATCGCGTCTGGTAAACCGGACGTAGTCCTGCTGGATGTGAAGTTGCCGGGGATGAGCGGGTTGGAGGCGTTGGCGCGAATCAAAGCGCGGTATCCCCGGGTCATCGTGATTATCATCACGGCGTATGACGATGTGGAGACGACTGTGGAGGCGATGCGCCTACAGGCGTTTGATTTTGTTCCAAAGCCGATCGATCTGGATGTTGTGAAAAGCACGTTGGAGCGCGCGTTCCAAGCGCAATCTGTGCGCAGCACACTGCCCGTGAAACCCGCAGGCAAACCACCGAAGGGGCAACGGGGCCCGCGGCTCGTCGGGAAAAGCGATCAGATGCGCGAAATCTACAAACTCATCGGCATCATGGCAAGCAACACGATGACAGTGCTAATCGAAGGCGAAACGGGGACTGGGAAGGACCTGGTTGCAAGGGCAATCCACGCTGGCAGTGAACGAAAAGATATGCCGTTCGTGCCGGTGAACTGCGGGGCTATTCCCGATGAGTTGTTGGAGAGTGAGTTGTTCGGCTATGAAGAAGGCGCGTTCACCGGCGCGAAGGCTGAAGGGAAGCCGGGACGGTTTGAACTCGCAAACGGCGGCACACTCTTCCTTGATGAAGTCGGAAACATGACATCGGCGTTGCAGGTGAAACTCTTACGCGCGCTGCAGACACAGGAAATTGAACGACTCGGCGGCACCAGCATCCTGAAAGTGGATGTGCGCGTCATCGCCGCCACGAATCAGGAACTCGGACAAATGGTTCAACTCGGACAGTTCCGCGATGATCTCTACTACCGCTTCAAGCGCATCGCGCTCCATCTTCCGCCGTTGCGCGAACGTAGCGAGGATGTGCCGCTGCTCATCACGCATTTTCTACAACTCGCGCAAGACGAATTGGGGAAGCCGATTCGCGGCATCTCCGAAGAGGGAATGAAGCTGCTCCACCGCTATGAATGGCCCGGCAACATTCGGGAGTTAGAGAATTGTATCAGAAGCGCGGCGACGCTTGCCCGCGCAGATGTCATCATGCCCGCAGATCTGCCGATAGAAGTGCAGACCGGCAGTCGGCCAACCCCTGCCAATGCCTCGCTGTTGGAGGCATCCCTCGAAGCCACCTTACATCGCGTCATTCAGCAGGCAATCGCCGACGAAAAAAAGGGACTTTACGATGATGTCATCGCGATGGTGGATAAGGTGCTTGTTGGGCTCGTGTTAGACGAATTTTCCGGCAATCATAGCAAAACGGCGGAACTCCTCGGCATGAGCCGGACGACGCTGCTCAAGAAAATTAGACAGCATATTGAAGAATAACCGCTTAAGATAGATGCAGCACGAACCCGGTAGGCGCGGTTTTCAACCGCGCCTACCGGTTAGGTTCTCTGGCGTGGGAAACCTGTCCTTCGCCGTGCCGTTTGGAGATATCTCATGACTGCTTGGATTCGCATCGCCCATCGCGGCGCATCAGGCACCGCACCAGAAAATACGCTCATCGCGTTCAACAAAGCCCTTAAAATCGGCGTAGATGCCGTTGAGTTCGACCTGCACGGAACCGCCGATGGCGAAGTCGTCGTGATACATGACGCAACGTTGAACCGAACCACGGGCCTCGGCGGACTCGTCAGCCAAAGGAGCCTGGAGACGATTAAGACAGCGGATGCAGGCGGATGGTTTCATCCCGATTTTAAAGGGGAGTGGGTTGCGAGGAACGATGCCGCGGGGCGCGAAATCTTCTGGTTTCCTCCCGACGCGAAGGGCGAACGCGTGCCGACGCTGGAGGAAGCACTTGAATGTATCACGCCAAACGCAATGGCAGTCGCCGAAATCAAAGACCCGAGGATTAGCGAACGCGTCGTCGCCAAAATCCGTGAGGCGCACGCGCTGGATAACGTCGTCATCATCTCTTTTCATATCTCAGCGTTACAGGCGGTTCGCGCGCTGGAGCCGCGCATCCCGACAGGGTGGCTCATCGGGGGACACACGAGCGGTGCATCGCCGATAGCCTTGTGCCAGCAATTAGGCGAATTGGGGTTTAATTTCCTGAACGTGAATCACCTGTTGGTAACGGCAGCATTCGCTTATGAAGTGCGGCGGCGGGGCATCGCGCTGTGGTGTTGGACCGTTGATGACATTGTCCGCATGCGCGAGCTGAAAGCGTGGGGTGTGCAGGGGATTACGTCAAATCATCCGGAACGGTTCGCGAAGGTTTAACCTTTCGGCCGGTAGGCGCGCTTTGTAAGCGCGCCTACCCAGTGGGTTCTTTCGGCCGGTAGGCGTGCTTTGAAAGCGCGCCTACCCAGTGGATTCTGTGGATTTAATGCCGATACGATTCCCCGACCAGGTTATTAGCAGCGCGGACCGGCCGAAAAAGCGTCTGTCGTTTCGCGGGCATCTCCGCAAACAACTTGGGATGCGGATGCCAGTCGTGCCACTTGCTATTCACCGTGTTATAGCAGCTGAAAATCGCAAGCCGTTCGTTGTCCGCGTTTGTCCACTGATGCGTGCTATGCGTCAACGCCTCCGTGAAGAAGAGCAGTGAACCCGCCGGACATTCATAAGTATCCCAAATCGGCGAATCCGGAGTCTGGAGTGAATCCGGTGCGGTATAGACTGCCTTGTGACTTCCCGTGACGAACAGCGTCCCGCCTTGCCGATATTTGACTGGGTTGAGTTCCCACACGACGCGCGTTAACCCGCTGTATCCCTTGCCCGGAATACACCGATAGAGATGCGAGTCGCCGGGAAAGCGCAACATGCCGTTGCCGTTGTGCGGCCCGAAATGTCCATCGCCTACTGTCCGGTAAAACATGTGACACGATTCCATCCGGAACCCGTAACATTCTTGGCTAGAGAGCGCAGGGTGCGCGAGGAACTCGTTGAGAAAACCGACAACATGCGGATGGTCTGACAGTTTTTGCATCGGTCCACCGAGAGGTGAACGTTCGTGTTCCGGGATAGACTCTGGTTCATGATGGAGGCGGTAACCGAACTCTTGCATTGCCGCGAGTTCGTCGCCGGACAGCACTCCTGGTACCAGAAGCCATCCGCGCATATCAAACAGATATTTCTGTTCCTGCGTCGGCGGGACAACCGGTGAGCCATCGGAAGTCGTCGCCGTCAATTCAGTGTTCTCTACGTCAAGTGCCGAACCTAAGTTTTTGTCAATAATAAAAGGTGCGGCGTGATGCATTTCCATTGCCATGAGCGTCTTCTCCTTTTTCCAGCGCGGTTGTAAACCGCGTCTACCGGGGTGTGGCGGTTGTAAACCGCGTCTACCGGGTGTGGCGGTTGTAAACCGCGCCTACCGGGGGTGTGGGATTACAAACCACGCTTACGAGTATAAAATCGTGCTTTTCCCATTTTCGGTCTGCGCGATTTGAGCCCTCGTCTACCAGGTGTGTGGGATTACAAACCCCATAAAA
>PYJE01000026.1:19444-34332 GCA_003635305.1 Candidatus Poribacteria bacterium
CGAGTTCGTCGCCGGACAGCACTCCCGGTACCAGAAGCCATCCACGCATATCAAACAGGTATTTCTGCTCCTGCGTCGGCGGGACAACCGATGAGCCATCGGAAGTCGTCGCCGTCAATTCAGTCTTCTCTATGTCAAGTGCCGAACCTAAGTTTTTGTCAATAATAAAAGGTGCGGCGTGATGCATTTCCATTGCCATGAGCGTCTTCTCCTTTTTCCAGCGCGGTTTGAAACCGCGCCTACCGGGGGTGGCGGTTTCAAACCGCGCCTACCGGATGTGGCGGTTTGAAACCGCGCCTACCGGATGTGTGGGATTACAAACCACGCTTACGGGTATAAAACCGTGCTTTTCCCATTTTCGCTCTGCGCGATTTGAGCCCTCGCCTACCGGGTGTGTGGGATTACAAACCCCATAAAATAATTTTTATGCTGCTTTCGCGCGCTTGAGCGCATCCTCGGAAACGTTCAACGTCTTCGCCACGTCTTCATCGGTATGTGAGACAGACATGAACCAGATATGTCCCTCTGGTAAATAAAGTCCGCCATCTAACGTCGCTTCATAGAAGGTTTTGCGGAACTTCTCACTGCACTCCGAGTTCAGCCCGAAGAACGGCATGGGCCCGATGCCGCCGATGCGCGCGCCATCGATGCCGAGACGTTCTGTCATCTCCCGATAGCCGTCAAGCAATTTTTGTCCCTGTTTCCACATTAAAGCCACACCGTCGGTTGCCTCCAATTCCTGAATCGTGGCGATTGCTGCCCCGACGAGGGAGACTTCGCCGTGGAACGTTGCGGCTACCCAGACATCGGAGACTTCGTCCATAATCTCCTTCTTGCCGACGACAACGGCGGTAGCGAATCCGTTGGCGAGTGCCTTCCCGAAGACTGACATATCGGGGGTGGTGCCGAAATATTCCTGCGCGCCGCCGAGAGCATACCTGAATCCGGTCTTGACTTCGTCAAAGATGATAAGCGCGCCGTTGGCATTGACAAGTGCCTTCGCTTCCGCCAGGTATCCCTCTTCTGGCAGCGCGTGCCCGGAAGGTTCCAAGATTAGGCATGCGATTTCCCCCGGATGTGCTTTAAAAAGAGCTGCGAGTGCCTCCAGGTTATTGAAGTCCACGCTGAGCGTTGCGGCAGCCGCACTTGACAGATGTCCGCGGGCGTGGCTACACCAGTCGTGCCAGCCGTGATAACCGCACCGAATGACCTTCTCTCTGCCGGTGTAAGCGCGCGCGAACTTAATCGCCCCGGTCGTTGCATCGGAGCCGCCGACGAAGTAAGCGACTCTATCCGCCGAAGGAATAATCTGCACCAATTTTTCGGCTAGTTCCACCTCCAGCGTGTGTCCGAAGTTATAGACGTTGCCGCGTGCCAGGTACTTCGCGACAGCCTCTCTCACGGCGGGGTAGGCGTGTCCGAGTATCATCGGGCCGTATCCCATCAGGTAGTCAATATAATCGTTGCCATCGGCATCCCAGAAGTGCGCGCCCTTGCCGCCTGCAATCATAATCGGTTGCGGCGGTTGGCTCTGTTTATGCGGCTGCCCGCCGCCGACTAAAGCGGCTTCGGCGCGTTCCCGCCATGCAAATGATTTTTCAAAACTTCGTGCCATCCTCATGTCCTCCAATCAGTTTCATGTCACTATACCACAATTCTGTATTTTATACCAAATTACGTTCCTTTGTCTCGCCGCCATTCAGTGCGTCCTCTAGTTCAAGAGCAGGCGAATTTGCCCTATAGGAAGGAGGTGGGAGGCCCGGTGTGGATTTTCATGGATGCCATCAAAATCAGAAGGCACAACTTGCAAATTGTGCAATATTATGTCATAATAGTCGTAATTGGGAATTATTTACCCGGAGGAGATGAAAAATGGCAACTCACCTTTTAACAGACGCGCAGATGCGGGAGTTTATTGTGAACGGTTACGTCACCGTCGCCACTGCACTGCCGGCGGAATTTCACGATGCTATCTATGAAAAGACCGCGGTAGTCTTCGATGAAGAGGGTAATCCCGGCAACAATCTCGTGCCGCGGATACCAGAGATTCAGCAAGTGCTGGAGGATGCGAATGTCAAAGGCGCGCTGACGAGTTTGCTTGGGCCCGATTACTACATGCAGCCGCATCGGCATCCGCACTACAATCCGCCCGGTAGCAAGGGACAGGGAATGCACCAGGATGGCGGCAAGCGGTGGTCCCACCATACGCGCAGGCTGCTTGTCTTCTATTATCCGCAGGATACGCCGGTATCCCTCGGTCCGACAGGCGTTGTGCCGATGAGCCACTATTACAGCACCCGCGAAGGCGCGCAGATTTCTCCAGAGCAGCCTATCTGTGGGAAAGCGGGGACGGTGGCGTTCGCCAACTATGATTTGTGGCATCGCGCGATGCCGAATCAGAGCGACAAGCGGCGGTATATGATGAAATTCCTCTATGCCCGGATGTCCGAACCGCAGGGGCCCACGTGGGCAAATCAGGATACAAAATGGGCGAACGGGACAGCAGTTGGAGCTCCCGAACATCAGGAGATGTTTCAGCATCTCTGGCAGTGGCATCTCGGAGAGGAGAACGGGAATCCACAGACGCGTCCTTCTGCTTCTCTTTCAACGTTGATTGCGGCGTTGGACAGCGGTTCCGAATCGGTTGGGTTGCAAGCTGCATATGCGTTCGGCAACTGGGGCGAAAAGGCACTGCCTGCGTTGATAGGGTGCTTGCACAACGGTTCGGAACTGATGCGCCGCAATGCCTGTTACGCGCTCAACGCTGTCGGAACGCCGGCGGTAGATGCGTTGCGCGATGCGCTGACAGATTCCCGCGAGCACGTCCGGGATAACGCCGCGGAGGCACTCGGCGATTTAGGAACGAAGGCGGAATCCGCTGTCCCAGCATTAGTTGATATCCTCGCGGACGATTCTGCTTCTGTCCGAGCGCACGCGATAGAGGCGTTAGGCACGACGAGTCAACGGAGTTCGGTGGCCGTGCCGCGGTTAATCGATGCATTGTCGGACAATCACATGGGTGTGAGGCGCAACGCAGTCTTCGCGCTTGCGCGCATCGGTGAGCATGCCGCTGATGCGGTTGAAGGTTTGCAAAACGTGCTTTTCGATGCGAACCGTTATGTCCGCGGGGATGCAGTGCACGCGCTCCACCGCATTGGCACACCGGCGGCGAGATCGGTGTTACTCCGTTATCTAGAGACAACGCGCTGGTGTCCGTTAACGACGCGCGACAGCTCGTTTTAACGCAGCGGATGGACGCTGCAGCGTCTGCGGTAGGCGCGCGTTAGAGACGCGCGACTGTGCCTGCGCGGTTGCAAACCGCGCCTACCGGAAATAGGGACATTTTTGTTGAATTTTTTCACGTTTTATGATACAATTTCTAATACGACTATTTAAGATTTGACTGGAGGCTAATGCGTTGAAATCAAAAGTTATCATCATAGGACTCGGTTTACTGCTCATGGCGGCTTTTAGCCTGCCGAGTTTCGCCGAGATTACCGCAGATATGGTTGCCGCAGCGTGGACGTTTGACGGCAACGCCGACGATATCTCCGGCAACGGGTTCGATGGCGAATTAGAAGGCGGAAAATTTGTCGATGGCAAAATCGGCCAGGCAATCGAACTCAACGGCAAAGACGAGTGGGTTACCATTGCAACGCCGATCGGCGAGTTTGAGGAGATTACGTTCGCGCACTGGGTGAAATCCACCGGCAGAGAGAGCGACTGGCGCGTTTTCTTCAACAATGCCGGCTGGAAGGCAGGTGACATCCACTACCAGCTCCATCCCAACAATAAAGTGGAGTTCTCCATTAACGGTAACCCCGGTGGGAACGATACGTTCGCGAATTTTATGGTGGCCGGCGGTGAGATGGATAAGTGGGTGCATATCGCCACCGCTTACAGCGCGAAGGAACAGAAAATCCGCTTTTTCATTAACGGCGAACTTGACATAGAAAACGACTGGGGCGGGAACCCCGGTATCCTTGATTCGGCTTTTATTGGTGCCTGGGATAACCAGCGGCAATGGGAGGGACTCATCGACGAGTTCGTTATTTTCAACACCTTCTTGGATGGCGACGACATCCAAACTGTAATGAACGATGGGTTTGAGGCTACCCTCGCCGTGGACGCGAAACAGAAACTCGCTGTCACCTGGGGAAGTCTAAAAAAAATAAGATAGTCCTAAAACGCACGCGGGTTGCGCGTCTTCAACCGCGCGCTTACCCGTGGCGTGCGCGAGAGGAGGAAACATGTTTTTCAAAGGCGATATGAATCGCGCGCTCGCCGCCATTGCTGTCATCACTCTCTGTTTGGGGATAGCAACGGCGGGCAATGCCAACCTAGACGAGAAAACCATCGCTGGGATGTGGACGTTTGAGGAAGGAAAGGGCAAAGTTGTCACAGACCTTTCCGGAAACGAAACCGATGGTGAATTCGTCGGCGACTTGAAGTGGGCGAAGGGCAAATTCGGCGGCGGCTTAGAGTTTAACGGCCAAGATACATGGGTTAAACTCGGCACGAAAGGCGAAGAGAAGACGCTCGCCGCCCTAGATTTCAAGGATTCCGAGGGGTTCTCTATCCACGCCTGGGTTTACGCAGCCGAAGACCCGACTGGCAAGTGCGTCATCTGGAAAGGGCGCGGATGCTCAACCTGGTCCCAGTTTTTGCTTGGCACGGGTGCACATGAAAATGGCGAAAATAACACGCGAGCCGCGTTTCACATCCGCGCCGCGAACGGTGCCGCCAAATTGGAAGTCCTCGGCGATGAAGTCCCCGCGAAGGAGTGGGTGCATCTCGTCGGAGTCTGGGATGGTGCGCAGCTTCACGTTTACGTGAACGGCAAACTCCAAAACAGCGAAGATGCCGATGGACCGCCGTGGGAATCCCCCGAAGAGGTCTACATCGGTGCCGACCCGGGCTGCGGCATGCGGTGCCAATGGGAAGGTATCATTGACGAAGTCGTCGTCTTCAACGTGGCACTCTCCGATGATGAAGTCCAAAAACTCGGCGATGGCATTGAAGGAGCATTAGACGTTGATGCCGCCGGGAAAATGGCGACGACCTGGGGCAAACTCAAAAGTTCCCAGTAACGCTGGCATCCCTCGTAAGCGCGCTTAGAAAGCGCGCCTACCGGTGGGCCCCCAAATTCCCGTAGGCGCGGTTTCCAACCGCGCAGATAAGCATGCCCCCGATGTCCGTAGGCGCGGTTTCCAACCGCGCAGCTCGGCAAGGGCCTAACCCCCGTAGGCGCGCTTTCCAAGCGCGCCTACCGGAATATGAAGGAGATTTCCCAATGATTACCGTGAAAATTCGTAACCTCATACTGGCGTGCGTCACCCTTTTCGCTTGGAGTGTCAGCACTCACGCCGAGGTGTTATATCTTGATGATTTTGAAGATGGGAAAATTGACGCGAAGTATGAATTCAAGAACCACGAAGGCGATTGGGTAGAAAAGGGCGGCGTTATCGCCCAAACCCATGAGACTCCCGGGGACCACACCTATCTCGTGCTTGACGGTGGTTTTGAAGAACCGCACACCGGCCTTGTCATGATTCGTGTTGATGATTGGGGTGATGGAGATCTGGCGCGCTGCGGGCTCGGCTTTCGGCTCGACCCGGGCGATGCCTCCGGTTACGCGTTCCTCATTCATCACTTCCTGAACAACATGGAATTCCTGAATGACCATCTTGCATGGAAGCAGAACGATACCGAACCGCCTTTCGGTTCCATAGAAATCGGCGAGTGGTATTGGATGAAAGCGGAGATTTCGGACAAAGGCTTCGCCGGTAAAATCTGGGAAGAGGGGGAACCTGAACCCAAAGCGTGGCTTTTGGAGAGCAAACTGGACTTCGGAAACGTCAGGCCCGAGAGCGGGCAAGTTGGATTGAACGGCGGCTCAAGCCGAGGCGCGCCCGCGCTCACCATCGTTTCCTTTGATAACTGGGCGATTTGCGATACACCGGACGATTGCGTGCCAGAGGTAATCCTGCCGGTCCAACCGGCGGGCAAGTTACCGGCAGTCTGGGGAGAACTCAAAACGCGCTATTAATACCCAATTCATTTAATTTGGCGGGACAGACGCAAATGCCAGAATCCCCTATCGGTAGGCGCGGTTGCAAACCGTGTTTACGGGGTTCGCTTGCGTAAGTCCTGTTGGCATAAACACTATCACTAAAGGAGATTCACTATGCTTAAAAGTGCTTTATTGTTAACGGTGCTTGTCACCATCAGTTTCACATTCGCAGCAAGCCTCTCGGCGCAGATCGTTGAGGATGGACTCATCGGTTATTGGAGTTTTGATGCGAACAACATTCAGAACAAGACTGTGATAGACGGGACTGGCAATCGCGATGGCACCATCAACGGCACGCTGAAAAAGGTTGCAGGAAAAATCGGCGATGCCCTTGAATTTGACGCGAACGAAGCCAACTTCGTTGAAATCGAAGATCCGGTGGGTTTTGACTTCAACGCCGATTTCACCTGGGCGACATGGATAAAAACGGGCAGCTCGGGGCCCGGCGTAATTTTCGCGAAAACCGGCGGCCCTGGCACCGATGACAAAGGACCGAAAACCTTGTGGGTGCGCAACGGTGTCCTTAACCTTGACACCGGCTGGGTAGGTAACGCCGAAGACCTCGGGAACACCATCGACGACAATAAGTGGCACTATATCGCCGTGGCGGGCATGCCGGGGGAGAGCAAAGTCCAATTCTTCGTTGATGGCGAAGCCACCAAGGAAGGCGTGTTGAACCTCGCGCAATTCCCGGAAGAAGACTTTGAAAGTCACGTTTTCATCGGGTTAGATGGCAGAGCCGATGGCGAGTTCGGCGTGTTTGAAGGCATCATTGACGAATTCAGCATCTATGAGCGGGCACTGGACGAAGCGGAAGTCAATCAGAACTTCAAGTCCGACAAAGGGCTCGCGGTTGAACCTAACGGCAAACTCGCTTTGACGTGGGGCGCTCTTAAAAATTCGCGGTAGTCCTGCTTCCGTGGTTCTCGGTAGGCGCGGTTCAAAAGCGCGCCTACCCAAGCATGAAACGCTTTGCGGAGGAGGAACGAGCAGATGAATCCACCAGGAAGTTTTGCCCCAGAAATCCCTAGTCTTGAACCCGGGAAAATGTCGGTGGAGGAATTCCTTAAGAACGACGTTGAGGGATACGAATACGTTAAAGGAGAATTTGTGCCGATGCCGCCTGCAGCCATCCTCCATGGGAAAATTAGTGTCAGCGTTATCCGCCACTTGGATCTTCACGTTTATCAGCATCAGTTGGGATACGTATATACGGCGGAAACGTCGTTTCGAGTAGGCGAACGTTTGTTGAAGCCGGACGTTGCGTTCGTTTCAACAGCGCGCGTGCCTGAAGATGAGACGAAAGGCTCGCCTGTTCCCCCAGACCTCGCAGTTGAGGTTGTTTCTCCGACAGATTCACAGTGGGACGTTTCGGATAAAGTTCAGGCTTATCTGGATGCAGGCACTCGGATGGTCTGGGTGCTTGACCCGGTCCTGCAAACCGTGGCGGTGTATCGTCCGGATAAAGCGTTCCAACTCTTTCAGTGTGACGACACTCTCACCGGTGAGAATGTCGTTGAAGGGTTTTCTTGTCAAGTGGCCCGATTTTTTGAATAGGCGCGGTTTGCAACCGCGCCTATCAGACGCAAGGAAAAATGAACGTCAAAAATCGAACTATCTTTGAGAACGATAATCTGCTCATTCTCCGCGGAATTGATACAGCATCTATTGACGCGATTTATCAAGATCCGCCCTTCAATTCCAATCGGACGTATGAGGCACCGATAGGGAGTGATGCGGCAGGAGCGGCGTTCAAAGATTCCTGGGCATTAAGCGATTTAGATAACGCTTGGCATGGCGAGCTCGCGGAGAGGGAACCCGCACTGTATCACGCTCTCAGCGCGGCCGAGTTCACGCACGGGAAACCCATGAAGGCGTATCTCATCATGATGGGTGTTCGGATGTTGGAGATGCATCGCATTTTGAAACCTACCGGCACCATTTATGTCCACTGCGACGATACCGCTGTCCACTACCTCAAAGTGATGATGGATAGCATCTTCGGTAAGGACAATTTTCGGAACGAGATTATCTGGCAACGGACGGTAACCCGAAAGGGAAACCTCACAAAGGGACTTGCGCGGGATTGCGACATCATCCTGCGTTATACAAAGAGCTCCAACTTTGTATGGAATCCTGAAGCAGTCACTATTCCCTACGATTTGGAGAATTTGGACGAGAAAACGAAAAAGCAGTATCGTTATGTCGAACCTGAAACAGGGAGGCTTTTTCGCTATTCCGAGATAACGGCACCCATACAGGAACCCCTGTCTAACCGCACCTATGAGTTGATGGGTGTTGTCAGAACGTGGCGGTGGACAAAAGAACGGATGCAGGCGGAGATTGAAACCGGGCGTATTGTTCAAACCCGGCCCGGAAATATTCCTCGGTATAAGCGATACCTTGACGAGCAAAAAGGCAGGATGCTGAATAACGTCTGGGTGGATATTTCCAATTTAACACCCAAAAGTAAGGAACGTGTGGGATATCCAACACAGAAACCGCTTGCTTTGCTTGAACGCCTCATTGCTGCAAGCACGCGCCCCGGTGACATGGTTCTGGACCCGTTCTGTGGCTGCGCTACGACATGCATCGCTGCTGAGCGGCTACAACGCGGCTGGATAGGCATCGATATCAGCCCCAAAGCCGTCGAACTGGTAAAACTGCGTCTTCAAACAGAAGGGCTCTCTGAGCAGGGAGGTATACTCGGAGAAGTTATCCACCGAACGGATATCCCCAAACGTTCCGATTTTTCTGAGGCAGGCCGGACTCAGGTTGAGACGAGGCAGTATCGGACGCATAAGCACACCTTGTTTGGGCTACAAGAAGGCAAATGCAACGGCTGTCAAGTGTTGTTTCCGTTTCGGAATATGACGGTAGACCATCTTCTCGCGAAATCTAGAGGTGGCACAGACTATTTTGATAACCTGCAATTGTTGTGCGGTGCTTGCAATTCAATGAAGGGCAGCGGCACGCAAGAACAATTGATTAAACGGCTGAAAAGCGAAGGAATTTTACGATGAAAAAATTTATCATGATTGCAACAGCATTCGCGCTGCTATTTTGCATCGGCAGTCTATCGGATGCCGCCAAGCGCGATAAACAGTATATCGCCAAGCAGATTACCAATCTGAAGGTAGACGGGAACCTCAATGAGTGGAAGCGCGCCGAGGTCGTCGCTTTTGATGAACTGAAAGATGTCGGTGCTGGCATTCCGAAGGCGAGTGACTTTACTGGACAGGGGCGCGTCGCGTGGAGTGCGCAGGACCCAACCCGCATCTACTTCGCCGTGGAAATTACCGATGATAAACTCCAAGACATTCATCCGCCTGATGCCAAGTGGTGGGAAGATGATAGCGTGGAGTTTATGTTTGATTTCGACAACGGTATGGTGCGGGAAAGCCTTGTTCAGTGGACGCTCGGTGCGAACGGTAAGGATTTATCCGCCGCCGCATCGGAGGAAAACACCGAGTGGGTGCTTATCAAAAACGGCAACGACTATATATACGAAGTCGCCATCGATCCGACGAAGCCGCGCGGCAATCCGCAGTTCGCTAATCCAGCGAAGGGAACGGATTTTAAGGCGAAAGATGGATTGACAATCGGGCTCAGTTTCCACATGAACGATTGTGAGAACGGTGGGCGCGAGCACCAGATCGGCTGGATTCCTGGCGGCGCGTGGGACGGGCTCTCCTACGGAGACCTCGTTTTTGACGATGAAATCCTCGCCGTGGAGGCATCCGGCAAACTGGCTTTGACGTGGGGTGCCCTCAAGCAATAATGCGAAAACGCCAAGCTGCCCTCACTTCTGGCATCACTCTCCGCGCGGTACTTGTCGGGACGTTGCTCGTCATAGGGAACGCCTATTGGCTTGCTTACGCCGCGGAGATGATTCAACCGCAGTTCCTGCTCAACTTCGTCTCGCTCTTCTTCAATGCAGTTTTCACGTTGTTCGCTGTCATCGCTGTCAACATGCTGTGGATGCGACTCGCGCCGCGCAATGCGTTGACACCGCAGGAACTGCTCGTCATCTATATCATGGTTGTCATGGTATCTACCATCGGCGGCCATTCCATGATGACGTTCCTCATCGGCACACTGGCGCATCCTTTCCGATTTGCCACACCGGAAAACGAATGGGCAGCTCTCTTCTGGCGTTACATTCCGACGTGGTTTGTGCCGGATAACAGTGCCTTAGATGCCTATTTTGAGGGAGATTCCACGTTCCATCTTGCCAAGCATTTGCGCGGGTGGGCTATCCCGATTTTCGTCTGGACCGGCTTTGTCGCCGTGCTGTGGTTCACGCTCATCTGTCTCAACACGATTATTCGCGTGCAGTGGACAGAGCGCGAAAAACTGGCGTATCCCATCATCCAATTGCCGCTCCAAATGGCAGAGGGACGCAAAAGTTTTTACAAAAACGGCACGATGTGGATAGGTTTCTCTGTCGCGGGGTTTATTGAACTGCTCTCCGGGCTGAGTTACCTCTTTCCACAAGTGCCATCTATCCAGCTCAACTACTACTCCATCTCGCATCTCTTCACCGACAAACCGTGGAACGCTGTCGGGTGGATATCGCTGTCTGCCTATCCGTTTATCATTGGATTAACGTTCTTCGTGCCGTTGGATATTTCGATGTCGGCGTGGTTTTTTTTCCTATTCGGGAAGGCGGAGCGGGTTATCCGCGTCGGCATGCTCGGCGAAGGGGAACTCTATTTTGCGGAGCGCGCCGGCGGTGCATGGCTCGCTGTCGGCATTCTCGCGTTGTGGGGAACCCGTCGTCACCTGTGGGATGTTGTCCGTAACTGTTTCACCACCAATCAAACGCTTGACGATTCAGACGAACCGATGCCGTATCGCACGGCTGTTTTCGGGCTCGTGCTAGGATGCATCGGGCTAACGCTGTTTTCGATACAGGCTGGAATGTCATTAGGCGGCGTTCTCGGCTTTATCGTCATCTTCACGCTGATGGCACTCGGTGTGACACGCGTGCGCGCCGAATTCGGTCCGCCATCGCACGAGATTCTTGCGTTGGACCCGGCCCGGTTAATGGCAGTTACTTTCGGGCCGCGCTTTGTCGGCACCGGCAACCTGACGATAATCTCTTTCTATTATTGGCTGAATCGGTTGAATGTCTCGCACCCGATGCCGAATCAGTTGGAAGGTTTCAAACTCGCCGAACGCGCAGGGATAAACAGCCGGAAACTGGTGTGGGTGATGATGTTCGCCATCGTCATCGGCACGCTGGCCTCGTTTTGGGCGTTTCTTTACCTGCTTTATGAGACTGGCGCGCTGGCGGTGCATGGATATATCGTCGGTATCGGTGACGAAGTCTTCGGCAGACGCTTAGAACGGTGGATAAACAATCCTACCGGACCCGACTGGGGCGGCACGCAGTCCATGGGCATCGGTGCTGCGATGACGGGGCTCCTCTATTTCCTCCGGCATAAATTTATGTGGTGGCCCTTCCACCCGATCGGGTATGTGATGACAGCGGCGACATGGGGTGGACTTGCGGATTTCTGGTTCTCTGTCTTCCTCGGCTGGCTAGTGAAGTTCGTCATTATTACCATCTTCGGTTTGCGGGCACACCGGCGCGCGATTCCGTTCTTTTTAGGCTTGGTGATGGGCGATTATGTGTTCGTTGGGCTGTGGGCACTACTCGGCACGTTGTTCGGGATTCCGACGTATGTGCTCTGGTCTCCGTAGTATCCAATTTGACATTTCTTTGAGAATGTGCTAGACTTTGCACAATTCATCACAATGCAATTCAGATCAGAACCGGGAAGGCCTTCCCTCATACCGTAGCGCGAGGACCTGGGCCTCTGTAGTTCGCGATCGCCTGATCGCGAACAGCCTTCCCTCCTACCGTAGCGCGAGGGCCTGTCCCTCGCGAGTCGCCGAATGGAAAGGGCCTTCCCTCATACCGTAGCGCGAGGGCCTGTCCCTCGCGAGCTTCGGAACCGGGAAGGCCTTCCCTCATACCGTAGTGCGAGGGCCTGTCCCTCGCGAGCTGCCGAATGGAAAGGGAACCCCGTATGTATAACCTAAACGGAAAAGTGGCTTTGGTAACAGGTGCGGGCGGCAAAAACGGCATCGGGCGCGCCATCGCAACCCGCTTGGCGAAGGAAGGCGCGGACGTAGCTGTCAACGACATCATCGCGCATCCTTACGCCGCGAACGAAACAGAATGGCAAGGCTTGCCGGATGTCGTCCAAGAAATTGAAGCGATGGGGCAACGCGCCCTCAGCGTCGTCGCGGATGTTTCAGATGCGACGCAGGTGGCCGAGATGGTAGACAAGACTGCGGCGCATTTCGGGAAAATCGACATCCTTGTCAACAACGCTGGGACAATCGCCGGGAAGGACCGGGTGCCTATCGTTGAACTCGCCGAAGAAGAGTGGGATAGAGTGCAGCGCGTTAACGTGAAAGGCGTGTTCCTCTGCTGCCAAGCAGTAGCACGCCTTCTCATTTCGCAAGGAACCGGGGGCAAGATTATCAATCTTTCGTCTGTCACTGGAAAACGCGGTTCGGCGCGCTATGCGGCTTATAGTGCCTCAAAATTCGCCGTCATCGGATTGACGCAGTCGCTTGCGTATGAACTCGCGCCGCACGGCGTGAATGTCAACGCCATCTGTCCAAGCCTTGTGGATACAGAGCGCGTGGGGCATCTGGCCTCCGCCTTAATGCCGGCAGAACTCTCCGTTGACGAACAGCGCGTTGAGTTTGCAAGGCGCGCGACGGCATCGGTGCCGTTAGGACGGCTCGCCGAAGGCGCGGACGTGGCGAACATGGCCGCATTCCTCGCCTCCGAAGAAGCCGCCTATCTGACAGGGTTATCTGTCACCGTCGCGGGCGGTTGGATGATGGATTGAAAGGTGTTCGCGGTTCATCATCGGAGAATCCGCTGATCGCCCAGGTCTTTGCCGCCGACTGTTTTCACAATAGACGCGCCGCGCCACTCTAGAACTTCAAGCGCGTGGAACGCGTTGACAATGTTATACTGCGTCGGCAGGTCTTCCCAGCGCGCCTTGTGGAATTGCACCGTGCCTTCGCCGCGCCAATGTTCTTTAACGACGCGATTCGGCGTGCTTGCTGGCGTTAATACCGCATACGCGACATCGGCAGTGCCCCATTCCCCGGTCCGCGGCATGTATTTATAGTGCAGGGTGCCGGTGAGCGGTTGTTCGCCGGTATCCTGCTTCAGCGGGGGCGGCGAGTTCTGGATTTGCACCTGTTCTGTCGCGCGCACGTGCATGTCCATAAACTTGAAACCGAGCCAGCTGGCGGTGCAGTGCGTCTCGCCGTTGAACGTGAGAGGTTCCGGGAGTTCACAGTAAATCTTCGAGAAGCCCAACTCCTCGCGTCCGGTCAAAATCGGATCGGTGAGGTTCTCCCAAAGCACCGTCAGGAAGGAACCGGTAGCGCGGTCGAACTCGCCGTTGAAAGCCACTGGAAAACTGACACCGAGGGTGTTATAGCCGCGTCCTGCCAGCCACTCGATTTCCTTCATATAGCCGCCTGATACCGACACAACGGGTTCGCCGTTGAGCGCGAAACCAGGGGGTAAGAATGCCTCTAGTTGTTCGCGGTTTGTCAGGAAACTCACCGAAATCGATGTGGACTTCGGGTTATCCTTACACTCAAATTTTCTGCCCTCGGGCCCGAATCTAGGACCGGTTCTTGGCCCAAAATGCGTGGGCATCCGATACATCGCGTTCGCATCGAGTGTGTATCCCATTTCATTTCCTCCATTTTCTGTAGGTAATATGTGCTTATTATACAGATATTCGGTGTATTGTCAAGCGATTTTCGTGATTGTAAAAAATTGTTGACACCATTCGCGAACATAGGGTATAATTATATTAGAAACAGATGCGGCGCGTCCCGGAAATCGCGTTGTCAGCAAGGAGGAAAGATGGCAGTTTTTGATAGCACCTCTAAAAAGCAGGTGCAAGAGAACCCGGGAGATTTCGTGAAACTCTGCTTCGGGTTGCGGAATATCACTGTGGAGGATTTAACCTCTGTCGAACTCATCTCGCCTGAGTTACCAGATGTTGACATGCATCAGGCGGATGTCCTCATCAAGGTGAAATTCCGAGGCAAATATGTCTTGGTGCATTTTGAGTTTCAAACCACCGATAGTTTCGATCCGCCGATGGCACTCCGCATGGCAGTCTATATTATTCTGTTAATCGAAACTTACAAAATGGACGTTTACTCGACCGTTGTCTATCTTCGTCCCGATGCGGGGCGAAACGACCCGGGCAAATTTGAACAGAATATTCCTGGGAATCAGGTTATGGTTGAATACGAAGTTGTTCGGCTGGCAGACATGGACGGCCAGCAAGTTCTGGACGCGAAAGTTGCTGGGTTAATTCCCTTCACGCCGCTGATGAAGCGGCCCGCTGATGTGGACGAGGCTGATTGGTTACGGCGGTGCATCCAGACTGCGGACAGCGTTGATGTGCCGGACAAGCCAGCGTACCTCGGTGGCATGGCGATGTTGGGCAACCTAGTTTATGAAAAAGAGCAAATTTTGGAAATGCTTAGGAGGCATACCATGCATGAATCTGATCTTTACCAACACTGGGGTGAGCAAGCCGAGCGCAAACGCGCTTTGGAAGACATCCTGCAAGTGCTTGAGATTCGGCTGCAGCCTGAAGTTGCACAACGGTTCAAACCGAATTTGGAAAGCATCGAAGATTTGCAGCACCTCAGCAAGCTGCTCCGTGCCGCGGTCTTGGCAGATTCCCCCGACGACTTCCGGAAAGTTTTAGACGCAACCCGAAATTAAACCACCGGCGGTGCGATG
>PYJE01000027.1 GCA_003635305.1 Candidatus Poribacteria bacterium
GAGCCGCGCGTGGAGACAGAGACGTTAAACGGTTTGCAGATTCGCAGTTATGTCATTCCGGTTGTCCAAGAACGCCCATCCGAAAGCAGCACCTAAAAAGGAGGAGAATTTCATGTCCAGGCCGTTAGCTATATCGGGCGGCACACCTGTCCGAAACACAGAAACCCATCCGTGGTCTTCGTGGCCCCTCAACACCGCCGAGGAGTGGGCTGCAAAAATCGCGCCGCGGCTCCGAGAAGTCTATCTCAGCGGGAACGAAGGTTCAGGCGGCACGATGATTGACGCGTTCGGGGAGCAATACGCGCGCTACTCCGGCACCACCTACGCCATTTTCATGCCGCACGGCACCGATGCAATCAGTGCCGCCTTAGCCGGTGCGCTGGATTTAGATGGCTTTAGCGATGGCGGGGAAATCATCGTGCCGAACTATACCTTCGTTGCAACGGCGAGTGCTGTCTTGGAACGCCGATGCACCGTCGCTTTTGTTGACATTGACGCGGACACGTTCACCATCTCACCGAGTGCCGTTGAGGCAGCAATTCAACCGAATACCCGCGCGATTTTGCCTGTCCACCTTGGCGGCCACCCGGCGGATATGGGCGCGTTACGCGAAATTGCCCAACGCCACGATTTAGCAATCATCGAAGATTGCGCGCAGGCACACGGCGCAGAATATCAGGGCAAAAAAGTCGGTTCACTCGGCGATGTCGGCGCATTTAGTTTCCAATCCTCTAAAAACCTCACCGTCGGCGAAGGT
This sequence comes from Candidatus Poribacteria bacterium, assembly GCA_003635305.1. Classification (GTDB taxonomy): domain Bacteria; phylum Poribacteria; class WGA-4E; order WGA-4E; family WGA-3G; genus AGPOR5. Next base: position 758 of record PYJE01000027.1, read on the forward strand.
GGCATGGTGACTACCGATGATAAAGACATCCGCGCCCGTGTCTACGCCTTTATGAACGTCGGCCGCGCGCCGGGCGGTGCAAGATGGGAATACCCGCGCCTCGGATGGAATTACCGTCCCTCCGAATACCTCGCCGCCATCTTACAGGTACGGTTGGAACTGCTGGAATCCCAGACAGATTTGCGCAACCGCAACGCCGCCTATTTGTCAAACGCGTTGGAGACGATTTCTGGCATCACGCCGCCGAAACTTGCACCCTGCGTCACTAAGCACGGGTATCATCTCTACTGCCTCAAGTATGATTCGGAAGGGTTTGGCGGTAAGCCGCGCAGCGAATTTGTCAGCGCACTCACCGCGGAAGGGGTGCCTTGCTCCATCGGATACCGTTCGCCGCTTTCGGCGGAACCCGGCATGGCGCGCGTCGCTGAAAAATATCCGCACCTCATCCGAACACTACCATCTCCGAATACCGAGCAGGTTTGCGAACAGAGCGTGTGGTTTTTTCAAAACCTCTTTCTCGGTTCCCAAAGGGATATGGATGACATCGTCACGGCAATCACCAAAATCCAACGCGCATGGACTGCCTAAACCGCTCCTGGTTTACGATGGGGAATGCGATTTTTGCCGATACTGCATCGCGCGCTGGCGGCATGTCACCGCAGAGAGAATTTGCTACGCCCCTTACCAAGAAATCGCGGCCCAGTTTCCGCAAATCCCGCTGTCAGCATTCCGGACTTCTGTCCAGTTGATTCTACCCGAAGGAACCGTGTTGAGCGGTGCGGCGGCAGTGTTCCACACCTTCGGTAACCGCGGAATTCTCTGGTGCTACAACAATGTCCCCGGTTTCGCCGGGACAACGGAGACAGTTTATCGCTTCGTTGCGCGGCATCGCGCCTTTTTCTCCGCGTTAACGCGCAGGTTTTGGAAGCCTTAGGTTGACGTAGAGAGATGTTGATGAACCAAACACCCTTATCGAACGCCTCGCGAACAACAACAGAGAGATGCTGATGAACCAAACACCCTTATTGAACGCCTCGCGAACAACAAAAAATCCGTTTTTAACTGTCGCGTTGGAAGCGGCGAAAAACGCCGAAGAAGTCATCACTTCTTACTACAACGGCGATGCGATGAACGTGCAGCTGAAGGCCGACGAAACGCCTGTCACCCGCGCGGATACCGAAGCAGAACGCGTTATCCGCCAGACCATCAAAGCGGCATTCCCAGACCACGGGTTTTTAGGCGAAGAATACGGCACCCAAAAAGGCACTTCGCCTTATTTGTGGATTATCGATCCGATTGATGGCACCAAAAATTACATCCGCAAAATCCCCATTTTTGCGACGCAGCTCGCGTTAATGCAGGAGGAACGGCTCATCCTCGGTGTCTCCAACGCGCCGTTATTGAACGAACTGCTCTATGCAGCGGAAGGCGGTGGGGCATTTTTGAACGACGAACCGATAACCGTCTCGGATGTGGCCAGTCTTTCAGACGCGATGATCTGCCACGGGGGACTGAAATGGTTCACGCCGAAGGGAGTTTTGCCCGGTATGTGCGAACTTATCAACGAAACGGCGCGCTCCAGAGGCTTCGGCGATTTCTATATGCATCACCTCCTCGCCTCTGCCAGGGCGGATGTCGTCGTTGAAGCCGCGATTAGCATTTGGGATATCGCCGCCCTCAGCGTCATCGTGCAAGAGGCTGGCGGCAAGGTAAGCGACATGCAGGGGCGCGCGATTACCAAGGATACCGCGTCTATAGTTGCAACGAATGGCCGTTTGCACGATGCGGTGCTTCGTTATTTTGTTCCATAAGAGCGAGTTTTACTGCGATTCATTCTATTTCAATCGCGGAGCGACTGAATTCGCAAAAATGCGTCCGACTTGTGCTATTTTTTACGTGGCAAAAAAAACGCGTTTTTGTGGTAAACTTTATTAAAAAACGGTGCTAACATCGGTTGGCACGAATCTCTTACTGCAGGAGTCTCAGCAACTTTGATAAAAGGATACCTAACGCCATGAAAATCGCTCTTTTGACGCTGCTTCTCGTTTTGACGCTATGTTTACCATTCACCTTCGCGCAAGATGCCTCGCAGTGGCATTTACCCGGAGGTGCCAAGGCCCGCCTCGGTAAAGGCTGGGTAACTCAGATAAAATTTTCGCCTGATGGGACTCGGCTGGCGGTAGCCGGTTCTATCGGCATTTGGATATACGATGCCCAAACCTATCAAGAAATCGCCCTGCTGAATGGAAATACGGCGACTGTTTCGAGTATCTCCTTTAGTGGGGATGGAATGCTGGCGAGTGGGAGTGGCGGTGACACTATTCGGTTGTGGGATATTGCAACGGGTGAACTCCGAAAAACACTCACTGGGGATATGGTTAGGGTAGGTAGCGTCTCCTTCAGTAGCGATAACCTAACACTAGCCAGTGGGAGTACCACAGAGCCCACTATTCGGTTGTGGGATGTTGCGACAGGTGAAATCCGAAAAACGTTCAGAAACATCGGCCAGAGCACTGAAGTCTTATTTAGTGGGGATGGGAGAACACTCGCGAGTGGGAGTACCAATGGCACTATTCGTCTGTGGGATGTCGTCACAGGCGAGCTCCTCCACAGCATTAAAGGAGATAAGGGCTGGGTTAACAGTATCTCCTTTAGTGCAGATGGGAAAATGCTGGCGAGTGCCGGAGGAGCGCAGGATAGGACTGTTCGTATCTGGGATATAGCCACGGGCGAACTTCGCCACACTCTGACAGAACACGTGCACGAAGCCTTAAGCGTCGCCTTCAGTGGTGATGGCACCACGCTCGCGATTGGCGGACTTTTATGGGATGTTGCCGCCGGAAAAC
>PYJE01000028.1 GCA_003635305.1 Candidatus Poribacteria bacterium
CACCTACCTCCTTTCTCACCCACTTTCGTTCCGCATTGCTCACCCAAACTTCCAGATGTGTGCCTTGCGGTGGGCACTCCAGCCGATGCCCCATGTCTAAAAAATTCAGCACTTCATGCCGTCCTGGCGTGTGGGGCACGACTTCTGTGAAGAGGAAGTGTCGATGCTGTCCATCTGCACTGAATCCGAGGCGCATCGGCGCGCCGCTGGCATAAGCAAGCAGCGCGCTCAGGCGCGGCCAATGCTCCAAATCGATTGCCCAATCGTAACGTTCACGGCGGAGCGTAGCGAAAAGTTCATAAGAAACGCCGCCCCGAAAGGCGACGCGCTCGTCAATGTAGGGGCAATACGCCAAATAGTCTAGATTTATCGGTGAGGCGAGTATCGTGAGGTGGGCATGCGGGAAGCGGTGCCGGATTGCGCGCAGCATCGGCACCGCTAAAATCGTATCGCCCAAGGCGGAAAGCTGGATAAACAGGATTTTGTTGGGCTCCGCAAGCCGAACGGGGGATGCACGCCTGCGAAACCCACCTAGCAAAAAGCACAGCGGGATGCCGAGATACCGGTCTAACTGTTTTTGAAGGCGATTGGATTGCATGTTTTTGTTGTTCGCGAGGCGTTCGCATAACGGTGTTTGACTTTGGCTTACGCTCCCTTTGTAGGAACAGCTATCGAAATCCGCCCTTACACACCAGCACAATCCGGTTCTACTCGCCGGAGGCATAGCCATACAACTCAAGTTCGGCGATTTTCGCGAGTGCGGTTATCGGACCGCTCAAATAGGTGACAGCCTGCCCGCGTCGGTTTTTCCCGCCTTTGACGTTCTCGCGTTTCATGGCGGCATCTTCTGTCGTGCGCCGCACCACCAATTTCACGCCTGTTGTCTTGACAACCTTCCTGAGTCGGATGTCAAGGATTTTCTGCGTGTTGCCCCGCACTTCATGGATTTTATCCCATTCGCCTTGCGAGTTCAACGTCATCAGCGTGAATTCCTCCAGATTCGGCGAGTGAATCACGATGCGATAGAGTGCTTTTTCCGTCGGCAAAAAGACGATTGCTTCTGATGGCACGCCGAGGTCTGTGCGCAAATCGCCAGAACCCTTCTTGCGTCGTGATTGCCCCACAGTCTCCAACTGCCCATCAATGATAACCGGGTCATTCGCTGTGGCACCGGGCAGGCGCGCGTAGTTTTCACTCCACTGCTGTCCAAGGGTGCACCCATAGCACAGAAGCATCAGCCCGAACAGCCCGACGATGCCCACGTTTCGTTTCAATTTCACGTTCAATTTCTCCTCGGATTTAATTCGTCAATCGCCTGAAGGATGTCGCTTTTTTCTAATTTTCGCAATTTAAACTGCAATTCTTGAAAGAACGGCACCAAATCCACGCCAGCGGCTTGGCTGAAATAGTAGACGAGAAAACTATTATTCATCGTGCCGGGGAGTCTTTGGTGAAGCCGGTCTGCTGCCATCAACCGGAAAACCCTGACGTAAAAATCGTCTCCATAGTCTTCACGGAGTTTTGAGACGATGGAGTAAGAATAGTTATACCGCCAGCGCGTGAGCGGATTGCCTGTCAGCGGGCTATCGCCGGTGTGCCCTGCCCAATCCTCAAGTGCGTTGACACCGTCAAGGTTGAGTTTCAAATTGCCGCGCAGATTGAGTTTGGTATGGGAATCCCCTTTCGCATACTCCGCCTGAATGAGCCCGGCGAGTCCCTCCGAAAACCATGTCGGCAGGAAATAAATATTGGTGAAGGCGTGCGTCAATTCGTGAGCTCTCACGTCGGACTGTTCATACATAGCGATGGGAAAATCCATCGTGATTTCGGTGATGAATTTCAGATAGGCACCGTCCTGATAGCCTTGGCGGTATCTGGTGCCGGTGGTTGCAGCGTGTCTGGTGCCGCGATAGACATCGTGCAGCGTCACATGAATTTTGTGCTTCGGTTGAAAGCCGAAGTAGTCGTTCATTGCATCGTAGAGGCTCTCCATGTATCCGAGTGCACTGAGCGCGAAGGTGTGCCGCTCCGCCGCCTGATCAAATTTCTCCAAGCCGCGCAAATCCTCGGCAAAAGTGAGGGTATAATGATTGCTCTCGCCGAAGAGCGCGTCCGGGGCAATCTGAATTTTTGCATCCGAAGGCGCGAGCATCAGCGTGTTGGCATCGCGTTCTTCAAGCAGACGCGATGCTCTTTTCTGTTGCGCTTCCTGCAATGCGGTGCATCCCCCGAAAAGGGACGCTACCACGATAAGAAAGAGTAAAGCTGCGATTGTGTTTTTCATCGTTTCCTTTTTTTACCTGTTCTGCCGGGGACAGGCCCCCGCCTGACGGTATCTTAACGGCCTGATGGCAGCGGCACCGCCTTCGTTTTGTCGCCGATGCGCCGCATGGTGATGTCCTGTGCCTCCGTCGGATCAGGGAGGCCGGTTTCCGCGAGGCGGCGTTGCAGAAACGCATTCATATCGCCGCGCAGCCGCGCCACCACATCATCCGCTTCCTCCGCGAGATTGTAGACTTCGTCCGGGTCATCCTCTAAATCGTAGAGCTCTATCTCCGAGGTATTGTAGACAGCAGGGGTGTCACCGGTTTCGACTATCAGTTTCCACTGCTTGGTTTGCCACCCGCGCTTCTTCATCCAGCCGCACTCGGTGAGGTAAATCGCATCCGCTGTGCCATCGTGCTTGCCATCCTCCATAAGAGGACGCAAACTCGCGCCTTCCATCTTTTCGCGTTGCGCGAGCTCGGATTGCCCGGCGTAATCCAATAGCGTCGGCGCGATATCCTTCAGACTGACTAAGCCGTCCAACCGCTGTCCACCAGTCATCAAATCAGGACAGTGGACGATGAGCGGCACGTGACAGTTAGTCTGATAGAGCCCGTGATGGTCATACCAAAGTTCATGTTCGTCCAATTCCTCACCATGGTCGGCGGTAATCACAAGGAGCGTCTCCGCCAACACCCCGGCATCTTGCAGGTATCGGAAGAGTTGCGCGAGGCACGCATCCATATAGGCGATGGAGGCATCGTATTGCGCGTTGACATACCGCCTGTCCGTCCACAGCCGCTTTTTCGCCAGGTTATCGGGCTCGGCGGGGTCCGGCGTGCACATCCACTGCCGGAAATAGTCAGTGAACGGTTCGCATGCGTAAACGGCATCCATGCTCCGATTGTTCGGCGTGCACTCGTCGCCGCTATAGAACATTCGCTCAAACGGCAGCGGCGGCAAATACGGCGTGTGCGGGTCCCAATAATGCAAGAACGCGAACCACGGCTTTTCTTGCGCCTGCGCAACGTCTAGCAGTTCCATCGCTGTCTGATTGACAGCCTCCGCCTTTCGCGCGCAGCGATACCGGTTCTCCCACTGATACCCGCGGTAATGCGCCGCCGAGAAGCCGCGCTGAAACCAACGTCCGAGGTTATCCGCGGCGACGGTGAAATAGCCTGCCTCGCTCAGCAATTCCGCAACCGTTTTGACGTTCGTCTCCAAATCGAGACTGCCGCCCTGTGTGATAATCTGGTGCGTTAGCACATCTTTCCCGGTAAACATCGTCGTATGCGCGGGATGCGTCGGGATATGCGGGCTGATGCAACTCTCAAACAGCGTCGATTTTTCCGCGAGCGCATCCAGATGCGGGGTTGTCAGATTGCTATGTCCGTAACAACTCATGCTAGCGGCACGCAGCGTGTCTAATGAAATCAAGATGATATTGCGCAAAAGTTTGCACCTCCCCAGAAGTCCTCATTTTCCAAAATTTTGCGCGATGCGCGTCAAATCCAGAATGTTAATCGCGCCGTCTCCATTCACATCCGCCG
>PYJE01000029.1:0-2121 GCA_003635305.1 Candidatus Poribacteria bacterium
CAATTTCTATCTCGTAAACGTAGGCAGGAGAGTCTGAGGTTGGAGGGAGGGCACCTTTCACTGCATAGTCCCACGCCACTCCATACGAGCACGTCAACGAAATATACGGGCTGTCCTTCGTTCCGGCAGCGACGTGCGTTATGAGTGCCTCCATCGTCGGAGTTGCTTCCGGCGAACGCGCTGTAAAACCCACCCGGCGGGAATCGTTTTTATGCCAATGTGTGCCGAGCCCCGCGCCTCTGTAGTATGTGGGCATAAAGCCCTCCTCGAAAGATGCTTTTTGCTATTGACACCAATTTCCAATTCTGATATAATTTACCGCAAATTGCGTTAAAATGTCAAGGCAATTTTTTGTCGCGATTTTTTCGGATTGGTGCAAAGCGTTAGGCGGACGAAGGAATCGCGGTTAGAAAATCACTCCTATCCTAGACAGCTGGCAGCAAGTGCCAGCCCTAAAGGAGGAACAGCAAAATGGCGAACGTAAAACACGCTCTGGTTGCATACGCCATCCAGGATAATGTGCGGCTTGAGGCTTATTGGCGAGACGATGCTGGCGGCCGCGGTCCCGCGGCATCGCTGTATGTGTATGACGACGAGATTATGCGCTTTGACTGCTTCGGCGGCGATAACGGACACTGCCATATCAATCTGCGACAGACACGCGGCAGACGGTGGATGTATCCCGAAGGTTCGTTCCGGGAACACATTCAGCAGAGCCTGTTCGATCTTCGCAACAACCTCGGTTTCTGTCTCCAGACACACCAAGACGAACGCGTGCAGGCAGTTCAAGTCAACGCGGAACGCCTTGAACAGGCATCACGCGCGATGGAGGCGCAACTGCTGGCATTCGCCGATAAGTTGAGTGAGGAAAAAGGAGCGGTTTGATGAAGGTTGTCACCGCGGCGGAAATGCGCCAGCTCGACAGCGAGACGATAGAACGCATCGGCATTCCCGGCATCGTCCTGATGGAAACCGCCGGGAGTGCCATCGTCCGTTCCATCCGACGCGACTCTCCTGACTGCCAGTGCATCGGCGTTTTTGTCGGCAAAGGAAATAACGGCGGCGATGGGCTCGTCATCGCGCGGCAGTTGGCACACGCGGGCTGCGATGTGCATATCTTCCTCGTCTCTCCCGCGGAAAGTTTTACCGGCGACGCAGCAACGAACCTCCAGATTGCACAGAATTTAGGATTGCCGATGGCGGATGCAGTAACCGCAATCTCCCAAACGCGATGTGAACTGTTTGTCGATGCGATTTTCGGCACCGGGCTCCGCCGCCCGGTTGTCGGTGAAATTGCCGATGTGATTGAAGGGATTAACCGCCTCCCCGTGCCGGTCATCGCCGTTGATTTACCCTCCGGATTGGATGCCGATACCGGTCAGCCGCTAGGCGCGTGTGTCCGCGCAGACAAAACGGTGACAATCGGGTTCCCGAAGCGCGGGCTGTTGTTGCATCCCGGTGCCGAGTTCGCCGGGAAATTGGAAGTCGCCGACATCGGTTTTCCGAAACAGGTTGTTGCCGCGCAAAATATTAACGTGAATTGGACAACGGCACGCAAGGCGGCAGACTGGCTGCCATCTAGGCCGCGTGCTTCACATAAAGGTAGTTATGGCCGCGTCCTCGTCGTCGCAGGTTCAACGGGGATGACAGGCGCGGCGGCTTTGGCGAGTGAGGCGGCATTGCGCATCGGCGCGGGGCTCGTCACCCTCGCAATTCCGAAAAGCCTGAACCCGATTTTGGAGGTAAAGTTGTCTGAAGTGATGACATTGCCGCTGCCGGAAACGGAGGCGGGTAGTTTGGCGGAGTCCGCCGCCGAACCTATCCTCAAATTTGTTGAAAAGACGAAATCGGTGATGGCTATCGGGCCGGGGTTATCACAACAGCCAGAGACGGTGTCGTTTGTCCACAAGTTGGTTCAGGCAAAGTCGGCGTTTGGAAGGGTTATTGATGCCGATGGGTTGAACGCGCTGGCTCAGACAATTATATCTCATGATGCTGGCATGGCGGGGGACAGGCCCCCGCCCTACGGCAAAACAACGAGTCGGGATGATGACATGGTAGAGGACAGGCCCACGCCCTACGGAAGCACAACAAGTAGGGATAATGTAGCGGGGGACAGGC
>PYJE01000029.1:2141-2661 GCA_003635305.1 Candidatus Poribacteria bacterium
GTCGTTTGTCCACAAGTTGGTTCAGGCAAAGTCGGCGTTTGGAACGGTTATTGATGCCGATGGGTTGAACGCGCTGGCTCAGACAATTATATCTCATGATGCTGGCATGGCGGGGGACAGGCCCCCGCCCTACAGCAGCACAACAAGTAAGGATGATGTGGCGGAGGACAGGCCCACGCCTTACAGCAGCAAAACAAGTAGGGATGATGTGGCGGAGGACAGGCCCACGCCTTACAGCAGCAAAACGAGTCGGGATGATGACATGGTAGGGGACAGGCCCCCGCCCTACGCGAGCGGGACGGTAGCGCGAGGGCCTGTCCCTCGTGCTCTCTCAAATACCAACACCGTCTTCACACCTCACCCCGGCGAGATGGCACGTTTAATCGGGAAACCTATCTTTGCAATAGAGGCAGACCGGATTGGCACGGCGCAGCAATTTGCACAGGAATGGGGTGTGACGCTTTTGCTTAAAGGCGCGCCTACCGTCACCGCGTGTGCTGACGGCGGCACGTGGATAAAT
>PYJE01000029.1:2681-10881 GCA_003635305.1 Candidatus Poribacteria bacterium
TGCTGGCATGGCGGGGGACAGGCCCCCGCCCTACGGCAAAACAACGAGTCGGGATGATGACATGGTAGAGGACAGGCCCACGCCCTACGGAAGCACAACAAGTAGGGATAATGTAGCGGGGGACAGGCCCCCGCCCTACGGCAAAACAACGAGTCGGGATGATGACATGGTAGAGGACAGGCCCACGCCCTACGCTAGCGGGACGGTAGCGCGAGGGCCTGTCCCTCGTGCTCTCTCAAATACCAACACCGTCCTCACACCTCACCCCGGCGAGATGGCACGTTTAATCGGGAAACCTATATCTGCAATAGAGGCAGACCGGATTGGCATAGCGCAGCAATTTGCACAGGAATGGGGTGTGACGCTTTTGCTTAAAGGCGCGCCTACCGTCACCGCGTGTGCTGATGGCAGCACGTGGATAAATTCAACCGGCAACCCCGGCATGGCGACAGCTGGCATGGGAGATGTCCTCACTGGCATCATCGCAGGTTTGATGGCGCAAGGGTTATCAGGCGAAACGGCGGCGGTGCTTGGCAGTTATCTTCACGGCTTAGCTGGTGACATCGCCGCGGCATCCTTGGGCATGCACGGATTGATAGCCAGCGATGTGCTTAACGCAGTCCCCCAAGCGGTTAAGAAAGCCGAATGAAGCCGGTAGACGCGGTTTGAAACCGCGCAGCTTCGGACAGCACGCTTGCAAAGAAAATAGGAGGGATGCCGAACGAAGCCGGTAGACGCGGTTTGAAACCGCGCAGCTTCGGACAGCGCGCTTGGAAAGCGCGCCTACCGGAAATGATACATTCGCGGAAGCGCATCTTTGGACAGCGCGCTTGCAAGTTAAGAAAATAGGCGGGATGCCGCATGAAGCCGGTAGGCGCGGTTTGAAACCGCGCAACTTTAGGACAGCGCGCTTGGAAAGCGCGCCTACCGGGATGCCGCATGAAGCCGGTAGGCGCGGTTTGAAACCGCGCAACTTTAGGACAGCGCGCTTGGAAAGCGCGCCTACCTGAGATTATCCATTTTTTCAAGGAGACATCAATGGAACTGGGATTAACAGGAAAAGTCGCCGTGATTACCGGCGGCAGCGAAGGAATTGGCAAAGGTATCGCGACGCGCCTCGCCGCTGAAGGCGCGAACATCGCCATCTGTGCGAGACGCGAGGAAGTTTTAGCGGATGCCGCCGCGGCAATTCGCGCGCAAACCGGCGGCGAAGTCCTCGCTATCCCCGCAGACGTGACTGCGCCCGAAACGCTACAGCATTTTATCGGACAAACCGCCTCCCATTTTGGAAAGATTGACATTTTAGTCAACAACGCCGGACGTTCGGCGGCCGGCGCGTTTGAAGCGACGAGCGACGCAGAATGGTACGCCGATCTGGATTTGAAATTGATGGGCGCGGTGCGCTGCTCGCGCTTAGTCATCCCGCACATGAAAGCGAACGGTAGCGGCAGGATTATCAACATCACGCATCCGGGCGGCAAACAGCCGGGCGCAGCTTCAGTCCCCACTTCTGTCAGTCGAGCGGCAGGCATCGCGTTGACGAAGGCACTCTCCAAGGAACTCTTACCATACAAAATCTTGGTAAACACCGTCTGCCTCACCTCTATTAAGAGCGCGCAGGGGGAACGCGCGTGGAAGGCGGCAGGTTCACCGGGAACGCTAGCGTCATATTGGGAGGCGCGCGGCGCGGAACATCCCCTCGGACGTTTAGGCGAACCAGAGGAGGTTGGCAATTTAGTCGCCTTTCTTGTTTCAGATTGCGCGGCGTTCATCACCGGCACTGCTATTAACATTGATGGTGGGCTTTCTGCCGTTGTATAAGCAGCGCGGTTGAAAACCGCGACTACCCGCACAGAGGAGAAATCCACCTTACAAATAGGATGCGCGGTTGAAAACCGCGACTACCGGTACGTAGGAGAGACATCCCTGTCTCGATGCAGTAGGCGAGCCCTTCCGCGTCTCGAAAACAGAGGAACAAAATGAGCACCTACAAAATTTACCCCGTGGCGGCGGCAGATGCAGCTACCGCCTTCCAGATAGAATTAGATGCACGCGCCATCGCCGCGGCGGAAGCGATAGAAACTAGCGGCGCAGATGGCGCGCAACGCGAGGCAATCGCGCAGCAACACCTCGGCGCGGATTATGTGAAAGGCTACCGAGGCACCGCATGGAAACTGCACGGCATCTCTGCCGGTCTGACACCGGCCCGCTTAGCGCGCATGCTGGAAGCACACGGCGAATCCTTTGACGCGTGCGAGGAACGTGAAACGTTCGATTATAGTCTCATGGTAAACGTCGAAGAGGAATTAGCGGCGCAGCTGGAAGAGATTCCCGAAGCCGTTTTGGATGCGATTGTCGAGGCATACAAGGCGGAACTTTTGGGAGAGGTGCTAAATGAGGTTTAACCGTCCTGGCCCGGGTGAAAGGGCGCGCTTACAACGCGCGCCTACCGGTTCTGTTCCGCGCAAGTCCTAACCAAATTAATCGGTTTTTTGAAAAAACTTGACAAAAATCCGAAAATAAAATAAACTAAGACTTAGTTTAAATGTTGAGAGAAATCACATCCGTAAACCTTGCTGAATAGGGGATTAATACCGTGAACCAGCGACGACTCAATACCATTGCCAAAAACGGAGCCCGCGTGGCGCAGCACCTCTCGCGCGCGTCAGGATCCTTCGTCGCGCCATCACGAGTGCCCTACTCACCGAAAACCCCCCCCTTACTTTACAAACGTTAACTTTCACAAAAGTCGGCTGCATCGAGGCTGCATCGGCGCTCTCTCTGCTCTCCCGCGCGCGTCGCGGGCTATTTCTGTTGCAGAAAGGCGGCAACTTTTTTGCAGTGAATACCGCTGCGGAGAGGTTACCCCTGGCATTGTCCAAACTTCAATTTTTTCACTATCCTTTTTCGGTTCAACTGACTCTATACAGGTGAACCGAAATTCAACGCAGAAACCACCCCGTGTAGGTTTCCAAAAACGGAGGAAAACATTATGCTACGCACACTGATACGCCAAGAGTTGCTCGTGCATTTGATGAGCGCGCGGTTTTTCGCCGCCGTGGTGATTACCGTGCTGCTCGTCGTCGCTAATACGTTTGTGTTGCTGGGTGCGTATGAAGAACGGCTCGCAAACTATAGCCAGCGAGAAGCGGTGATACGCGAGAAAATCGCCGACGCACCCACCTACTCGGTTTTAAGGCTGGCGGTGGCACGGCCCCCGAACCCGCTGAGTCTCTTTAGTGCCGGATTGGACACGCGGTTTGGGAGTTCCGTTGACATCTCTCATACGCAAGTGCCATCCCTTTTAAGCGTGGGTGCACCGCTGAGCTCAAAGAACCCGTATCTAAACCTCTTTTCGCACATCGATCTGGTGTTTCTCTTCCAAGTCGTGTTGAGCCTGCTAGCACTACTCTTCGCTTATGATGCGATTGCCGGGGATTCGGAAGCGGGCACCTTGCGGTTGGTGCTCTCGCATTCCGTCGGACGGGGGGCCGTCTTATTTGCGAAATATCTGGCCGCCATGGTATGCCTGCTGCTGCCGCTGCTGATGAGTCTGCTGCTCGTGCTGATTCAGTGCACGCTCTCCCGTTCGCTGCAACTCGGCCCGGCGGAATTTCTGCGTATCGGCGGCATCGTGGTGACGACGGTGGTTTACCTGTCGGGCTTCTACCTGATCGGGTTGCTGATTTCCACGATGACGCGTCGCGCGGCAACCTCCCTCATCCTTTGCATGTTCGTGTGGGTGGTTTTGGTGCTGGTTTACCCGAACTGGAGCCGGTTTGCTATCAAACCGATTGGCGATACGAGTGCCCGCCGCACCTCCACCTATCAACAGATTGATCAAATGCGGGAAGAGGAAGAACGAGAGGAACGTCGATTCCTCGCCAACAGCCCTCTGACAGGCAAGCCGCCGTGGTTTAATATTGACTTTTCCGAATCTTGGCGGAGGTCTGGTGGGCACGGAGCAGACCAGCTCATCGGCAAATTGAGAAACACCGCCGACCCGCTCGTGCCACACCTGCAACAGTATCATGCATTCATGAGTCAGGTGCAAACGCGCCTCGCCGAAAAGGAGGGATTAGCGAAACAGCAGATGGTGGCAGAAACCTATCTGCGGCGAGCGAGGTGGGATGAACGCCTCATGAAGTTGAGTCCTGCAAGCCTCTATACCTTCGCAACCGCCGCCTGGGCCGGCACCGATGTGGACGGGATAGTGGATTATCTCCGTGCGACGCGGCGATACCGGCGCGCCTTCATCACCTAATCTTCAGGATAAAGAGGCGTTCGCCAGTCAGCAATGGTTTGCCACGAATGACGGGCCCGTCAACTGGGCAGATCTGCCTCCCTTCCGCTTTCAGCCGGCCGCGGTGGGTGTCTATGCGCAGCGCGCCTTGCCGGAGCTGCTGGTGCTGTTGTTAATCAATGTCGGCTTGTTCATGGGGACATTCCTGATGTTCGTCAAAATGGAAGTCTGAAGCAGGATGTTCAAGATTCACAAGATTTCTAGAATAATGTTTCCTGTGACATCAACGTTTTCCTTGAAGTCCGAAGCGTTCTTGAATACCCGACGGTTTCAGAAGGAGGGAAGAAAATGATTTGGCATATTGTCACCCGCGAATTTTCCGATCATCTCAATAGCCTGCGTTTCGCCTTAACCACGTTCATTCTCGTGGCACTAATGGTAACCAACGCCGTGGTGCATCTGCAGACGCATCCCGACAGAGTCCGGCACTATTCCGAGAGTGTCACCACCGCGCGTAATGCGGTGAGGGCACCGACGCAGCTCTATCTCCTGCTGCAAAAGGGCCCGGGCGATTTTCGCAAACGGCCCTCACCCCTCGCCTTCGTCGCCGATGGCGGCGAGGCATTGCTGCCGGGCCGGATTTGGAGCGGCGGCTCCTGGTCAAAGACAACGAGCCCGGGTAACTCGCTAAAAAGCGTTTGGTGGATGGGATATCCCCATCTCAACTTGGGCGCAATGAGCAGTCTGCGTCCGACAGCGACGAAGATAGACTGGGTGTTTATCATCACCTATCTGCTTTCGTTTCTCCCGCTAATGTTTACCTTTGACGCGCTGTCAGGCGAACGCGAGCAGGGGACGCTGCGCCTGTGTCTCGCGAATCCGATTTCACGTCATGCGCTCCTGCTGGGTAAATTCATCGGGGCCCTCTTCGCAGTGCTGATGCCGTTCTATTTCGCCGTGTTGCTCAACCTCGCTATTCTCTCCACAGATACTTGGATACAACTAGACACCGCTGCGTGGAGTCGGTTGGGCCTCATCGTGCTCATTGCGTCGTGCTATGCCGGCATCTTTATTGCTGTGGGGCTCATTGTGTCCGCCGCCACGCGCGAGAGCCGGTTAACGCTTATCTTGCTGTTGTTAATTTGGGTTACCATAGTCGTGTTTATGCCCTCTACTCTCGGCACGCTCGCGGCCAAATGGATGTCGCCTGTCCAAACGCAACACCAATTCAACAAGGCAAAAAAGGCGGCATTGGCTCAGGCAATCGACGAACCCATCAAGCAGATGCAGGAACAGTTTGAAAAACAGTTGCTATCAAGGTATTCCCTCGGTGCCCTGCTCAAAATGCCGCGGGCAGAGGCGCAAGCCATGGTGGAAGCCGAGTCGGCAAAGGTTGACGATGCAGATTTACCGATGCTGGCGGCACTTGTGATGAAAGATGTAGAGGTTCGCGAGCGGTTCAACCGCGAGCATCTCGCCGCACAAAGTGCCCAAGTCTTGCAGGCCAGAGCTATCACCCGGTTCTCTCCCGCCGCCACCGTCCAATATGCCTTGGAGTCTCTGGCGGGCACCGGCTTTAACCGCCACTTACACTTTCTTGACAGTGTGCGGCTCCATATCCGCCAATTCCGAGAATTCATTGCCGAACGAGAGCGTGCCGATGCAACGAGTCTTCACCTCATCGGCATTCCGCAAGGCATGTCCGAGAAGCCGGTGCCGCCGCAGGCCATCCCGATTTTTGAGGATACGTTGACATTCCGAGACACGTTGAACACAGCAATGGGGGACATCCTGTTGCTCGTGTTATTACTAGGAGGATTTCTGTTAGGGGCCTTCCTCGTCTTTGTCCGTTCGGAAGTGTAACCCTCTTCTGTCTGAACCAGGATTTGCAGGATTCGGGGACTTGGGAGGTGTTGTTTCCGGACAGCCCATCACAAACTTGCGCGCCTTAATAGCGCGCATCGAGAGGAGAAATACCATGTTGAATAAACCACATCGCCATCACAGAGGGTTCCGATTCGGACTCGTCGTCCTTTTCACCCTCGCGATGATAGTCACTTCTCACGCCAAAACGATAGAGGATGTCATCCCCGCGGATAGTTTCCTTTATCTCAAAATCCAACACTTAGCGGCATGCCGCGAGGCAGTGGAGAACTCGGAGAATTGGAAGGCAGCCGCTGAGTTTATCGCTGCGAGCCCCAACTGGGCACCGATGAATCAACTGCTGCAAATGCTGCCGATATTCACCGGGAAAGAGATGTCTGGGCTCATCGACACCTTTCTGGGAGACCGGGTTGCGCTGACAGTTTCCGCCGGGGAAGAAGGACTTCTCGTCGGACTCGTCGTCCAAAATGCCGGTAAGGCAGCCGCCGCCGAAAAGACGTTGACGACGCTCACCCAAACGCTTGCTAGCATGGGGAACGAGGTGAACGTGGCGGAAACTACCTATCAGGACATCACGTATCACACCGTCGCTGTGAGTGGACAGCAGTTCACTTACGGTAGCCTTGACGCAGACCTTTTCCTCGTGGGACTCACCCCGGCCAGTTTCAAGAAGGTGGTGGATGTATCCCGCGCCGAGCAGGCATCGATTGCGACAAACGCGGCGTATCGTTCGGTGGTGGAGATGGCCGGGCAAAACGAACTGTTTGCCTTCGTAGATATGACAGTGGGAGGTCCTTATCTGCAACTCCTGCTACCTCCGAGAATCGGCAGTGAACTCGCCGGTTTCCGCACGTTAGGATACACCTTGGATCTGTTGCGTTCCGGCGGCGGACATCGGCTGTATGGCCAACTCAACCCCGATGGAAAAGAGACGCTGATTTCTCGGTTTCAAGAGCCCACCGCGATGCAAACCACGCGAGGGCTCTCCGGCACAGAAGAATTTTTCTTTGCACTTCCGACTCAGAGCGCGTCCCTCTTCTGGCAAGCTGTTCTGGGTGGGCAGGTTCCCACGGAAGTCCGTCTCTTTCTGTTCCCGCCGACAGCAGCATTGCAAGCCGCCCTCGCCGGCGAGCTCACCTGCACCATCGATGTTACCAACTTCGGGGCGCACTCTACATTATACAAGGTGAACACGGACACAACAAATGGCGTGCTAGACTCCGTCGGCATTGACTTTGAAGAGCTCAACGTCGGCTTTCTCTTCGTTCCCGATGCACCCGAAAAATGGCAGGAGGTGTTCCAGGGGATTTTGGAAAAATGCGCTGTCCAGCCGCGTCGACAGGTGGACTATAAAGGCGTTACCTGCAACATCGTGGAGATTCCAGGTGCCCTTCACTACGGCACTGTCGACGACATCTTTCTGTTGGCATTTTCGGAAAAACAGTTCCAGGTGCTGGTGGACAGTCTGTTAGCGGCACCGGCCTCGGGCGGTTTGCAGCAGCGGCTTGCGGCGAACGCCGCACCGCCCGCTGCCTGTCTCCAACTTGACTTCGGGGCACTTATCCGGGCAACAGCACAGAACAACTCTTGGATGCCCGCGGAGGTAGTGGCATCCACAGGGCAGATGGCCCCTCTCTTCGCGTCCTTGATTGTGCAAAAAGAGACTGCATCGCTGAACCTCGTCCACGCGCCGGATGAGACAGCAAGTGAGGCGATGGCGAAACTGGTCCCTTTCTTGTTTTTGACGTTTACGATGAACGAGGCATCTAGCCAATAATACCCAAGAAACGGGATAACTGAACCGTTCGGGGGATAATCTAGTTAGGGCAGCGCGCAGTCCCCAATACCACCGATTAGCCGATTTTGGGACAATCTAAAATTTTTGGATTTTTTGCAAAAAAAATGTCCCTTTCACCGTAGCGCGAGGGCCTGTCCCTCGCAAACTTGAAACGGTGCGGAAAAAAGATGCAACCTTTTGGTATCACGGGTGTGCAATGTTTTAAGGTAACTTTTTTCGCGAATGGTTTGTAGTTTGGACGAGTAGACAACTTTTTCCGAATTTTCATCGGAAAA
>PYJE01000029.1:10901-19077 GCA_003635305.1 Candidatus Poribacteria bacterium
TCCCTTTCTTGTTCTTGACGTTTACAATGAACGAGGCATCTGGCCAATAATACCCAAGAAACGGGATAACTGAATCGTTCGGGGGATAATCTAGTTAGGGCAGCGCGCAGTCCCCTATACCACCGATTATCCGATTTTGGGACAATCTAAAATTTTTGGATTTTTTCCAAAAAAAAATGCCCCTTTCACCGTAGCGCGAGGGCCTGTCCCTCGCAAACTTGAAACGGCGCGGAAAAAAGATGCAACCTTTTGGCATCACGGGTGTGTAACGTTTCAAGGTAACTTTTTTCGCGAATGGTTTGCAATTTAGATGAGTAGACAACTTTTTTCCGAATTTTCATCGGAAAATGGGGTAGAATAGGATAAAAACTGCCCCCAAACAACAATGGAGGTTTTTCAAAATGAGACATCAAAACGTTTGGCTCACGCTCTCCTTTTTCAGCGTTTTCGCCGTTGTCCTCTTTTGCGGCGGACAGGCGAACGCGGAAACTTGGAGTTACTCTCACACGCATAACGGGTTCACCCTCAGCGAAGTCCTGAAATTTGAGAGCCCCGATGCGCGCACCACAGAACACTATGAAGGCCCGCAGACCGCGGCGGCACTCATGGCGGCGTTTGATGCGGCTTACACTGAGGCGCGCCCGAAAACCACCGTGACGGTGCCGCGTCAAGGGAAGCGTGCTGATATCAAAAGCGAGTGGACCGAGGCGGAAATCGATGCCCGCTATCCTCGCGCCGAGTGGCTGCAGATGCTTTTGGATAAAGGCATCACGATAACGCGCTTCGGCGACTATGCCATGTATCTGTCAAAACGGCATACGCTGGCACTCTTAAAGGATAACCCGAAGTTGTGGAAGTCTGGGATTCTCGGCATTCCACGGACGAAGGATTGGCATACATTCAAAGAGGCGTATCTCAATAACGGATGGTTAGTCCACCACGAACGCATTCGGGAAGCAGAGGCATCTGTCGCAGCGGCGAAAGAACAGGTTGAACGCGCACTGGAGCTGATTCCCGCTGTGCCAGATTTGTTCCCAACTCCGGCCATGCCGACTATGCCCGCTGTGCCGGTTCCACCGCACCTTTTGCAAGAAGTTGATGAAATCGAACAACTGATTGAAAGGTTCAAGGAGGCACTTGAGTCCGGCAAGATTGCGCCTGACATCGGCGTAGCCCGCGATGGACAACTGACTCGCGCGAAAGCGCGAGTGGAACGCGCAAAGCAGCAGTTAAAACGTGCTGAGGCGCAAGTGGAACGCTCGCAGCGACAATTGAAACGTGCCCAAGAGGCTTTGGAACGTGAGAGAAAGCGGACATCGCCGCCATCTCATAAACGCGAACCGAAACAGGATAGCAAGGAGGGGACGCTCTAGAGGCTCCTCCTTTTACCGGTAGGGCGAGGGCTTGTCCCTCGCCTTGCCGAGGGCATCCTTTTTTATCGTAGGGCGAGGGCCTGTCCCTCGCCGCGTCCTTGATTATTAGAGGCATAAACACACGGAACTGCAAGAAGTTCTCATCATTCTTGTCAGGCCAACAGGAGAAAATCTCTATGAGACACACCGCGGTTATTTTTCTCGTTGGGCTCTTCACAGTTCTCTCTGCCACTGCTGGGCTGGATGAAGGACTTGTCGTTTATCTCACCTTTGACAACGTGAAACGCAATTGGATTCTTGATGCGTCCGGCAATGAGTTAGATGCAGAGATTGTTGGAAATCCCCATTTTGTCCGAGGCAAATATGGCGTTGCAATTCAGAGTGCCGCCGATACCGATGAATGCGTCACTCTTCCTGCTTCGGACGCGCTGAACATCAGCCGTGAAATCACCCTGAGTGCATGGATTTATCGTGACAATTGGACAGAGGGCTCGGGCTACTGGTTTGATAAAGGGTGCTATGCAGGGAAGGCGGACTTGCACGCCTACGGCATGGCCGTCTTCCAGGTGAAGGAGGCACACTGGGAACTTGGGGATTTAAAGGGAACCGTTCTCGTGATGCTCTTGGGCGGCCCCGGCAATCAAGTGAGATTCAGCAAAGCCCTTCCAAAGATGGAAAATGAAAAGTGGCATCACATAGTCGGCACCTATGATGGCGCGTTTGTGAAGATGTATCTCGATGGCGAAGTCTTCTTCGACAGTAAAGGGTTCGGTCCCACCGAGGTTGCCGCTGACACGAATAACCAGGAATTACGGATTGGCTGTGCCAAAAACCGCCCGCAGTTTGCCTTTGACAAAGGCGCGATTGACGAAGTCGCACTCTGGCAACGTGTCCTCACCCAAGCAGAAATCCGCACAGTCCTGAAGGGCAACATTCTCTCGGTTTCGCCGAGTGACAAGGCCGCCACCACTTGGGGCGACATCAAAGGAAGTTAATGCCAACATTCTACCGAGGCGCAGGACTAGATACGTACTGGCATACCAACGATTCACGAGAGGTTGGTTTTACGGCTCGCGCGCCGGATACATTGCCAACAACTGCAGAACTGATAACGCATATCGCGACGAACACTATGAACAGTCCGTATGTTTCTCTCACGTGCTCCTACAGAGTTGCGGTGAGCTATGCAATGTTGGGTGGGCGCAGGCGGCCCACTCAAGAACAACCGGCTTACCTCTATGAAATTCAGATTAACGAGCCGCTGCCCATCGGGATTCGTCTAATCGACCCGATTAAGGAAATCGCGCCAATTTTACCAGACCCTACCGTCGAGGAAGTCCATCGCTACCAACACGGTGGGTACCCGAATTTTTTGTTAGGAATTGTTGATCCCAGGCTGAGGAGTTTTCTCGCAGGACAACCTCTACCCAGCCCTCAGTTAAAGGCACTCGTGCGAGCACTGCGGGATGCGGAAATTCTTATCCTCGGAGCCCTTCCCGCATCTTGTGTAACAAATCGCTTCGAGATATACGCGCATGATAACCCGTAAATAGGAGACATTACCATGAAAATCCGTAAGATTAACCTGCGGCACGTTGTGTCGCCCTGCGATGCCATCGCCTTCCTCCGCATGGAAATTCCTGATGAGCGGCATTATGGCCCTCTGCCGTTCGGACACGTTCGGTACGCTTACCAGGGGGTTGAACAAGAGGCTGGTTTCCCGATGGATCTGGACAAGGAAATCTTCCTGACACGGTTTGACGAAGTCCCAGTGAAGAACGCGCTCGGGGAAGATGAACCGTTGGATGCAGCGGCGTGGCAAGACTTGGAAGCGGCTTTTCGCAACGCCGCACCCGAAATCCTCGCCGCAGTACACAAGGACTACGCAGCGCGCTGGCAAAGATTTTTTGCTAGCGACGAAGAAGTTGAAACCTCACAAGCGGACACCTCGGCTGGAAAAACGGCAGAGGCGCAAGCGTAACGACTTAACGGAGGCACCTCATGTTACAAACACGTGACTTAACGAAAGTGTACAACGAGAACGTCTTGGCGGTAAATGCACTGAACCTCACCGTCAATGCGGGTGAAATCTATGTCGTGCTAGGTGCGAATGGTGCGGGCAAAAGCACGACGATATCGATGTTGCTGAACTTCATAGAACCGACGCGCGGCACGGCACTCATCGGCGATATCGAGATTCCAAAGTTTCCCCTTGAGGCGAAGCGGCACCTCGCCTATGTCTCGGAGAATGTGGAGCTCTATCGCAACTTCACGGCGCGGCAGAATCTGGCATTTTTCGCCAAACTGGGCGGCCGGCAGAAGGTGTCCAACGCTGAACTAGATGCGACGCTTGGGCGCGTGGGGTTACCCGAGGCGGCGTTCACGCGTCGGGTGAAGACGTTCTCCAAAGGGATGCGGCAACGCTTGGGGATTGCGATTGCGATGATGAAGAAGGCACAAGCCGTGCTGCTGGATGAGCCGACATCAGGGTTGGATCCGAAGGGTGGTGCGGATTTCCTGAACCTACTGCGCGAACTGCGGGCGGAAGGGACAGCCATCTTCATGTCGACGCACGACATCTTCCGTGCGAAGGCGATAGCCGACAAAATCGGCATTCTCGTGGCCGGGACATTGGAGCGCGAGTTGACGCAGGCGGAGATAGCGCAAGAGAATCTGGAGGCGTTGTATCTCCGGTATGTCGCCGGATATGAACCGGTGGAGGAGGACCGCGCGTGAGTCAGCCGTTCTGTATCTCATGTCGCGCGAGGGCCCGTTCCTCGCGCGCCTGTTCCCCGCGTTCCTTGTGCCTGTTGCTTTTGCTTGCATCCGTTGTGTTGCTGCCGTCTTTGTTCGCGCAGGAGGTTGCGAAAACCAAAGAGGCGCAGAGCCGGGACATCGCCATTAAACGCGCCCGCTTGGAGATGGAACTCGCCGAGAATCTCATGAAGGAGAAGCAGATTGAACGTGACAATCTGCAGGCGATGATGCGCGAGGAGAACAACATCGTCACCGTTTCCGAAGTGACGCGCGCCGAGGAAGAGCATAAACGCGCCATCGCCGAGTGGGAACAGGCGAAATTGAATCTGCAACAGGTGGAGCTTGATTCGTTGAAGGACGCGTGGCACATCACCGTTGAAAGCACGCGGCTCTATGAATCGCGTGATGGGCGGGAACTCTTCTCAATTACGCTGCGCAATAGTTCCTTCCCCGTCACGCTCACCGAGAGTTCTAAAGTGCTGGGGCGCGAGGTTGTCGTCAGCGCGCAGGTGGATGACATCTTCGTCTCCATTAAGGAGGCAGAGGCCTCTGGCCGGAGCGGTGCCATCATCGCCGAACCTTACCAACGCCGCATTGAGACGTTGAAAGAAGGCGAGGTGGTGACACTGGAGTTTGAACTCATCAAAGAAGATGTGCGCAGCGTCATCGTTGAATTGGACTACCTCGATATTGTGGACGAACGTAACATCCACTTGAAGCAGGAAGACCCTTATATTTCGGTAGTCTCGGCGCGCCGTTACAAAGAGGGGGACCGGCGGCGATTAGAAGTTATCCTCACCTATGGCACCGTGACAAGCGAGGACACCGCGCCTGCGGACACCGATGCCCAACAGACAGCGCAGGAAATCAACAACGTCTATGTTTCCATCAAAGACGACACCGAGGCCATCATCGGCTATCCTTACGAACATCGGATTCCAACGCTGAAGGATGGGCAGGAGAAGTTGCTGGACTTTGAACTCCGCCGCAATGTGGATAGTCTGACGGTGAATCTGCGGTATTTGGAGAAGGACTATCCCTACAAAATTCACTTGGAGGCGGACACCCGCTACATCTCTATCCTAAGTGCGAAGAAGTTCCGCGTCGACAGCGGCACAGGTGGGCAAATGATGGTGACGCTGCAGCTGAAGAATACGTCCACCACGGAGGCGATGCCGGCGAACGCTACGCCGGAGGAAATCGCCGCCGCCAATGAAATTCGCTCGATTTATGTCTCATTACTGGATGTCACCGATGACACGAACATCGTCAAGCCGTATGAAGCGCGCATCCCGGTGCTCGGCTACAATGAGACGGTGGCACTCACGTTTCAGTTGCAAAAAGACGTGGAGAGCCTGAAGGTGGCACTTAACTATCCGGAGTTAACGGCACCCGACAGGCGGCTGATTTATCTGCAGAAGGAATCGGCGTTGGATGTCGTCAATGTCAGTTCCTTGCGGTTTTCACAAGAGGGCAACCTCGGCAGCAGCGTTCGATACGATTTAACCTTGGATAGGTTAGCGGAGACAGAGAACACGTTTCAGTTGCGCGTCCTGAACCTGTTAGACCGGCTGACGTTTGAATTCCAAGATGCGGCGACGCAATCGCGGCAATCGCAGGTGAAGTTTACACAGGAGCAATCCAAGCGGAATCTGCAGCTGATTGTGTATCTGCCGCAAGAGTTGGATGCCGCCTATCTTGATAGCACACTGGAATTCTATGTGGCGGTGCTGGATGAAGCGGAGGCAAACGCCCTCGGCGGTGTGAACAACCGGCTGGACTTATCGCCCGCGCGCATTGCCGACATCCAAGGCGGCATCGAGCGGTTTGAGCTGATTCCGAAGGGCGTGCCGGAGATTGAGCTGTTCGTGCCGAACGCGTTCCAGACGATTCAGGTGGGACAGCCGGTGCAGCTGACAGCAACGTTGAAGAACATCGGCACCCGCGATCTGGTGGATATCCGCATGGTGGTAGAAGTCAACACCGAGTGGAATTACACGGTGTCGCCGGAAGTCATCCGTGCGCTGAAACGGAATGAAGAGACAGAGATTCAGGTGACGTTGAACCCACCGTCGGATATCAGCGTCGGGGAATACGAGGCGAAAGTGAACGCCGAAGTCACCGTGGAGAACCGCAAGGTGGAGGCCCGCGACCGGTCGATTACGGTGAAGGTGGAGTCGCAGACGCAGCTCTCGGTGACGACGCTGCTGTTTGTGGCGTTAATCCTCCTCGTCATCGGCATCGCTATTGTGACAATTCGGATTAGCCGCAGGTAAGGAGATGATGAAGAATAGAAACCGAGCCCGCAACAACGGTGCAGGCGGTGCCGAGGCGAGAGACGTTCTTTGCACGCGACACTTTCTCCGCCGGCGCGCGCCATACGAAACATGGACAGCACTGTCACTTTGTTTGCTCTTCCTAGTGTGCCGTGTTGTCCCCGCGCAGCACCTCGTCTCCCTCACGCCGGCGCGCGCCATGGCACTCGTCTTGAAAAACAACGCGGCTGTCAAAAAAGCCGAGAAGGATGTGGCACGCGCCGAGGCAAACCTTCGCGTCTCACACGCCATTTATCTGCCACAGGTAGGTGTCACCGGCGACTATCAACGCCAAAAGGATGGCGAGAGAGAGGAATGGGACTACCTCTCCCGCGCGCAGCTAAGCGTCTTGCTCGTGCAATTCGGCGAAGTGCCAGAGGGGTTAGACGCGGCACAAGAAGCCGTCCGGAAATCGAAGATTGCGTTGGCGCGCGTCAAAACAGACGTTCTCTCCCAACTCCGCAACCTTTGGCACGCTCTGATTTTGACGCAGGAAGAGATTGCACAACGCCGCGCGATTGAGGTGGAACTCGTCAAAAAACTGACAGGCATACAGATTAAACACGAGAAAAAGCGCGTGCTGTTCCTGAGCCGTCTCAATACCGAACTCGAATTGTCGGAACAGCAACTCGCCTTGAACGAACTCCAGCGGCGATTAGACGTAGACACGGCGGAACTCATCCGCCTCACCGGGTTGGATCCGCTCACAAACGTCATCCTCTCGCAACCGTTGCCGGCGGACGATATCACGCTGGCAGCCGCGGTTGAACTCGCATTGAAGAAGAGCCTCACCCTGCGAGAACTGGCGGGGGACATCGCCCGCCAAGAACGCCGCGTCGGCGAGACGCTCTGGAACCGATTCCCCGACGTGTCTGCCGAGGCGCGCTATCGCGATTTGCGCGTCTTATTAGAACAGCACCCGGGCAAACGAACATGGGATGCAACGGCGCGCTACACACCGGTGCTGTTGGACAGGGAACGCGACGTGCCGAGTATCTTTGAACGCACCCCGCGCGCAGAAGAGGGATGGGCACTGCGGTTCAACCTCAACATTCCACTGTTCGATGGGAAAGAGACAGAAAACCTCCGCTCGGCAGAACTCGCGGCATTGGAGCGACTCCACTTGGACTACGCTGACAAACGGAACCTCCTCCGCGTCGCTGTCCGGCGGGACTACCGCGCCATCGCGAATGCGCAGGAACGGATGGACATCGAGAAGAAGCGGGTAGAAATCTTCGAGCAACGCCTCCGGGCAATTGAGCGCGTGCTCGATGAAGTCACCATTGAGTTGCCGAATTACCGCGGCTTGACGTTTGACGACGCGTTCCAAGCACAGGCGCAGTTCACCGAAGCGCAACGCGTCTACTATCAAGCACGCCGAGAACACGCCAAAGCCAAGGAGAAACTCCGACAAACGATGGAATGGACGGATTAACAACGAACGCCGTAGGCGCGGTTTGAAACCGCGCCTCATCAACAGGGGCCAAAATTAAGCAGGATTTGCAAGATTAAGCAGGATTTTCAGGATAAGAGGTTTGTGTTGCAGTGACGTTTGTCTCTTTATCTTGCTAATCTTGCTAATCGTGAGAATCCTGCTTGGTTTTGAGGCGCGCGATGAGTCTGTTCCTTTAAGCCTGAAGGTATCCGTAGGTTTCTGAAGGTATCAGTGCCTTCTTCCGTCTCGGGCCCTCGGCATGCGCCAGATTTTCTCTGACATCGCACCCTAGCCGT
>PYJE01000029.1:19097-19387 GCA_003635305.1 Candidatus Poribacteria bacterium
ATGGCACTCGTCTTGAAAAACAACGCGGCTGTCAAAAAAGCCGAGAAGGATGTGGCACGCGCCGAGGCAAACCTCCGCGTCTCCCGCGCCATCTATCTGCCACAGGTAGGTGTCACCGGCGACTATCAACGCCAAAAGGATGGCGAGACAGACGAGTGGGACTATCTCTCCCGCGCGCAGCTAAGCGTCTTGCTCGTGCAATTCGGCGAAGTGCCAGAGGGGTTAGACGCGGCACAAGAAGCCGTCCGGAAATCGAAGATTGCGTTGGCGCGCGTCAAAACAGACGTTCT
>PYJE01000029.1:19407-22607 GCA_003635305.1 Candidatus Poribacteria bacterium
CGAGGCGCAACGCGTCTACTATCAAGCACGCCGAGAACACGCCAAAGCCAAGGAGAAACTCCGACAAACGATGGAATGGATGGATTGACAACGAACGCCGTAGGCGCGGTTTGAAACCGCGCCTCGCGCAGCAAATCACCGAGTCTCGCGCTGGCAGAAGCGCGCTTACCGCTAACAAGGAACACAACATGTTACTCACGATGATTCAAAAAGAGATGATGCATCACGTGCTGAGCGTCCGATTTGTCGCGCTCCTGCTGATGTGTCTCTTGCTTATTCCGCTGACGCTTTTCATCAATTATCGCAAGCATCTTCAACACCGCATGGATTATCAGGAGGCCGTCAAAATCACAAACCTGGAGGAAAAGCTGGTAAACCCGATGATGCCGTTGGAGCCGGAGATTGAAGTTTCCAAATTCTTCCTTTCCCCCACGCCGCTGAGCGTCTTTGCAAACGGATTAGAGGAGGCCCTGCCAAGTTACCTAGGCATGACGCGCAACGGCATGACGCAAGGCGCGCCCGCGCTCATCTCTGCACCCCTCTCCTACCTCCTCGGCCACCTCGATTTTCTGTTTGTCATCGGCACCGTATTCAGTCTGCTTGCGCTGCTGTTTACGTTCGATGCCGTCGCGGGGGAAAGAGAAGCGGGCACCCTCCGGATAACCTTGTCCAATGCCGTGCCCCGCGATCTCTTCTTGTGGAGCAAGTTGATAGGCGGCTATATTGTGTTCGTCGCCCCGTTCTTGGTATCGTTTCTGTTGGGCTTGATGGTGCTCGTCTCGCTTGGATTTCCGTTAGGTGAACCCGACATTTTTCCGCGCGTCCTCAGTCTCACACTGGTATCTTTGCTCTACATCGCTGTGTTTTTCGCGATAGGCGTGCTGATTTCCACCTATTTGGATACCGCGAAGACAGCCCTCATCGTTGCGTTCACGGTGTGGGTGTTCGCCGTGTTAATCGCGCCGCGGCTGGGGTTTCTGACAGCACAACTTATCGCGCCTACCCGCTCTATGCAGAGTGTTTATATGGAGAAAGCCGCTTTGCGCGAGAATTTCGATACCGAATTACAACAGAAAAAACTGCAAATGATTGTGGAGGACCACGTGCATCAAACTGGGCGGCAGCCGCCCTCATTGGAAGAAGCCCGGAAGGCATCCGAAGAACTCGATAAGCGCGTGCGACCGCTCGAAGAGGAATACCGCGAGAGGCTGCGGAAACACGCAGACCAGGTAGACAGACGTTATAAGAACGAAAAGGCACGACAAGAAGGGCTCGGAGAAACCTTGTCCCGCATCACGCCGACATCGTCGCTCATTTACCTCGTCACGAATCTTACAGAGACAGGGAAGTTGAGACGCAGCGACTACTTTCAAGCCGGCGAACGCTACTACGATAGGCTGGATGAGGATTTGTTCGGGAAAATCCAAGATCATCTGACGCGACACATCAGGATGGATGATTCCGTCCCGATTGCGCAACCGCAACCCTTGAATGTCCGAACCTTAGTGGATACCCTGCGGCTCTCGGCTATCGATTTGCTGCTGCTCTGCTTCTTTGCGGTAGTGTTGACGACGCTGGCGTTTCTGAAGTTCTTCCGGATGGACATTTGAATTGTAGACAATCCAATGCCCCTCAATTTCGGTAGCGCGCGCGTCGGTTTTGAGGCGCGCGATGAGTCTCTCGTTGAATTTTCTGTTGGCAGGTGGCTTCTTTCCGCGCGGCTGTTCACGAACCTGCGCAATCAATAATCAGCGACAGACCCGTCTTTCAACCGGCTATCGGGCCAGGTGAAACGCCTTCCTGACTCATTTCCCACTTCAATGACTCGCGCTTCGTCAACCTCTACACCGAGGCCGGGGCCTTCGGGGAGGGAGACGTATCCATCTGCGTCCATATCCCAGTTTTTCCGCGCAACGCCATCTGGCAACACGTTCTCATACCCTTCGTGGATGAGGAAGAACGGCACGGAAGCGGCGAGGTGAAAACTGGCGGTGAGTCCGAGATAGGACATCGTGCAGTGCGGTGCTATCGGCACGTGATGCGCTTCGGCAAGGGCGGCTACCTTTTTCACCTGCGTGATGCCGCCGCCGTGCCCGCAATCCGGTTGCAAGATGTCAATCACCTGTGCTTCCAGAATTTCGCGCACCTCCCAAATCGTCCGGTCGCGTTCGCCGGTAGCAAGGGGCACAGGGACAGATTCTCGGATTTTGCGCATGACTTCAATGTTGCCAGGCACCCATGCCTCCTCTAAAAAGAGCAAATCATCGGGTTTGAGATAACTCGCAAATTGCTTGACGATAGGCGGCGGGAGGCAACTGTGCGCGTCAAACATGACAGCACCGGCGGTGCCTACCTGCTTTCTCGCATCGCGAACGCGCTGCAGAAGTCCCTCAATCTCGTCAGGGGTGCCAGCGAACGGTTTGGAACCGCCGGGACCGGTTTTAATCGCTTTGGGGCTCGGATATTTCCAAATGTTGTCGCGGCAAGGACCGCCGAGGAGCCGATACACTGGCACTCCCCAGAGCTTTCCGGCGATATCCCAGAGGGCCATATCAATAGCAGAAAGGGTATGCACCATGATACCGCCCCCGCGGATGTTGCGATGCGCGCGGAACATCCGTTGCCAGAGATGTTCAATGCGCGTCGGGTTCTCGCCGATAATCAATTCCGACAGCGAACGTGCCAGCGCGCAGGAGACGGTGGGCTCCATGTTGTTAATTTCACCCCAACCGGTGACATCCATGTTCGTCTCAATCTTGACATAAGACTTGACACCCATGGGAAACGCGGTGAGATGCGTCACGCGGATTTGGGATGCGGTGTCTTGGTAGTGGGCTTCCATTGGCTATTTCCTCCTGACAGCGTCTTTCTCGCTACTTTATCCATACTTGCCCTTCCACCGTAGTGCGAGGGCCTGAAAAACTTGACAAAAACGTTATCGTCACATCCGTTGACTTGCCCTTCCACCGTAGTGCGAGGGCCTGTCCCTCGCAATCATCGTCAATATCCATAGTATAACACATTTCTTTTTTTTCTTCACAAAAATGACGAAAACTGCTAAAGTAACCCCCAAGATGGATACAGGAGGCAAAAGAGATGGCAAATCAGACATACCGAATCGGCATCATCGGATGCGGCGGGATGGGACGCTCCCACTCCCGAGCCTGGACAAAACAGCCGAACGCCACGCTCGTCGCCGC
>PYJE01000029.1:22627-40005 GCA_003635305.1 Candidatus Poribacteria bacterium
CTCAAATAGATTCAAACCATTCGGTGAACGGCACGCGTCCATCTTGTGTTCGGAAGGCGCGCAGTTTTCGCGGCAGTGCATGACGCATTGATAATTTCTCGTAAATCTGTTTCAATTGTTGGACGGGACATAGCGACTCTGCATAGTATAACACATTTCTATTTTTTTTCTTCACAAAAATGACGAAAACTGCTAAAGTAACCCCCAATATGGATACAGGAGGCAAAAGAGATGGCAAATCAGACATACCGAATCGGCATCATCGGATGCGGCGGGATGGGACGCTCCCACTCCCGAGCCTGGACAAAACAGCCGAACGCCACGCTCGTCGCCGCAACGGATATTTACGAAGAATCCGCAAAACGCGTCGCAGACGAATACGATATTCCCGCGACTTACACCGACGTTAACGAAATGTTAGCGACGGAAGAACTGGACATCGTCTCTATCACGACATGGCAAGGACCGCGGGCAGAAGCCACCGTAGCCGCCGCAAACGCCGGTGTGAAAGGCATCATCGGCGAGAAACCCATGTCCGCTTCCCTCGGACAAGCCGACGAGATGATTGCCGCTTGCGATGCAAACAATGTGAAACTGGTCATCGGGCATCAGGGGAGATACGCACCAGCGAACATCGAAGCGCGCCGGCTCGTCGCCGCAGGTGCAATCGGAAAACCGACGACGGTGCACCACCGCGCTAAACCGCACGCCGGACTGCTCAACACCGGCACACACGCGATTGACGGCTGGCGGTTCCTCTTGTCCGACCCGGAGACGTTATGGGTTATCGGCCAGACCGCCCGCACCACCGACAGGTGGGAACGCCGCACAATTTGCGAAGACCTCTGTATGGGCCTCGTCTGCTTTGAAGGCGGCGCACGCGGCATCTACGAAGGCGATCTGCCGGAACCGAACGTCTCCATGCCGAAAATCGCTGGCACCGAAGGCATGATTCAGAACGGACCGGACGGCACGCTGCTCCTCCAAAACGGCGACGCAAAGGGATGGCAGCAACTCAC
Organism: Candidatus Poribacteria bacterium; assembly: GCA_003635305.1. Classification (GTDB taxonomy): domain Bacteria; phylum Poribacteria; class WGA-4E; order WGA-4E; family WGA-3G; genus AGPOR5. The sequence continues at coordinate 23,647 of PYJE01000029.1, forward strand.
GCCGCCCTCGGAACCGAAAAATCAGTTCCAAGAACTCATCGAGTGGATAGAGGGGCAAATCGACACTCACCGTGGCAGCGGCGTTCAGGCGCGCTACACGATTGAGATTATGATGGCGATTTACGAGTCGCTGCGCATCAAAAACGTCGTCACGATGCCGCTAGAGACGAAGGAGTTGCCGCTGGAATTGATGGTGAACGACGGCACGCTGCCTGTCTTGGAAGAAGGCAGATACGATTTGCGCGCTCCGTTTGAAGGCCAAACGCGGAAACGGTAGTTTTTTCTCGTTCGCAAAGCGTTACCTATCCGCGGGCTCGTAGCGCGAGGGACTTTCCTTCGCCGGGCCCTCGCGCCCGTGTCGTAACCAAAAACCGCTCAGTAAGCGAGACTTCCTCGTCTCAATAGGAGAACATCATGAGACAAGAAGACCCGACGCGCCGCTCATTTTTAGAAAAACTGACAGCATGCATCGGCGGTATCATCGGCTTAGCCGCTGGCATCCCGCTCATCGGCTTCGCGATTTCGCCCGCCTTCAAAAAAGGCGAATCGAAATGGGTTGACTTGGGCCTGGTAGCTCGGCTTAAAAATAGCCGCTTCAAGAAGGTAGACTATACCTTCACCGCGAAAGATGGATGGGTGAAGGCAACGAAAAAGCGTTCTGTCTATGTCACAGATGCCGGCAACGGCGAGTGGGCTGTCTTTTCGCGAACCTGTTCTCATCTCGGCTGCCTTGTCCGTTGGAATGAGGAGCGCGGCGAGTTCCTCTGCCCCTGCCACGGCGCAGTATTTGATAAAAACGGCACCGTCATTGCCGGGCCTCCCCCGCGTCCGTTGCAGAAACTTGATGTCAAAGTGGAAGCCGGCGTTTTATACGTGAAGGAGAGCTAACAGTTTTTTGTCGTTCGCGAGGCGTTCGGTTCAGATTCTCTGGTTGTGGAACGTCTCTCTGCGTAACCCGAAATCGACGTTGAGGCATCTACCCCGCAAGCGGGGCAAGTGCCTGTCAATTTCTACATTTGCGCGGTTGCAAACCGCGCCTACGGAGAGGAGTGAAGGAGGAGAATGTGATGAAAGGGTTTCTGAAGGAACGCCTTCCGCTGAAAGAAATCGGCAACCATCTGCGCAAACCGTTGCCGAAGCACATCAATCTGCTCTTTTCGCTCGGCAGCTTGGCGATGTTTCTCTTGTTGCTACAAGCGGCGACAGGCGCGTTTCTAGCACTATACTACTCGCCATCCCCAGACCACGCGTATAACGCCGTCACCTATATCAGCGAAGAAGTGCCGTTCGGCGCGTTCGTGCGCGGCTTGCATCACTGGGGCGCGAGCGCGATGGTGATTGTCGTTTTCCTGCACCTGCTCCGCGTCGTGATTTACAGTTCCTACAAAGCACCGCGTGAATTGACATGGATAGTCGGCGTGTTGTTGCTCCTCGTCGTCCTCGGCTTCGGCTTCACTGGCTATCTGCTGCCATGGGATGAGAAAGCGTATTGGGCGACCGTCGTCGGTGTGGAAATCGCCAGCACTGCACCGGTATTAGGTGAATTCGTAGCGAAAGTGCTGCGCGGCGGTCCGGAAATCGGCGCGGTGACGTTATCGCGTTTTTACGCACTTCACACCATCTGGCTGCCGTGGATTGCGTTCGGGCTCGTCGGTGTGCATCTCGCCTTCGTCCGGTTCTACGGCTCATCGGGAGAACCGAGGAATACCCCGGAGGAGATGAAAACCGGCAAACCGTTCTATCCGCATCAGGTATTTGAAGACGTTGTCGGAATGCTAATTCTGTTTGCGGTGCTGGCATCGGTTGCGCTGTTTGTCCCCGTGCCCCTAGAAGATGTCGCCGACCCGACGAACGCAGACTACGAACCGAGGCCAGAGTGGTATTTCCTCTTTCTGTTCCAACTGCTGAAGTATTTCCAAGGCCCGCTAGAAATCGTCGGCACGTTTGTGATTCCGACAGTCGGCATCCTGCTCCTGCTATTCTTACCCTTCTTGGATAAAAGTGAACGCGAGGTGCTCTGGAAGCGACCGGTCGCGCTGACGGTGACGAGTCTCTCCGTTATCGTGATTGTGGGGTTAACCATCCTCGGGGCGCGTTCACCGAAATTGGAGGCGACAGATGCGCGCTTGCAAAGCGCGCCTACGGATACTAAACCAGTGCAAAGCGCGCCTACGGATACTAACCCCGTAGAAGATACCTCGGCGCGCGACGCGCCTGCAGAAGAGAGCGATGCGCCGATCATCGATGATGTCGAAGACCTGAAGGCACTCATGGCTCTTATGATAGAAGACTATTACGAGGTTGTCGACTATTTTGACAGCGGCGAGGGGCAGGCGCGCGCCGTAGCGGCGGCAAAGCAGTTGGCGGCTTATGCGAAACTCATCTCAAACTTTGAACCGCCGAAAAACGCGGCCCAGACAGAGGAATACGCCTTCTTACAAAATAGGTTTGTTGAGAACCTTACGCAATTCGCCGATGCCCTGGAACGCGAAGGGATATCGGATGCGACGCGCGCGCAGTGGGATGCCATCGTGGAACTCGTCAATCAATCACACCTTCGGTTCAGTGAGGAAGAGATTGATTTGGAGGCATATTAAGCACTCGCCGTAGGCGCGGTTTGAAACCGCGCCTATTAACGGAACCCCTATAGTTCGGGCTCGCCGAACGCTTGCGAGGGACAGGCCCTCGCGCTACGGCTAAAGGCCCCACTGTCGTCCGGGCTCCTCAACCAACTTGCCGTAGGCGCGGTTTCCAACCGCGCTTACTAAAGGAAGCCATGAAAAATTCTCCTTGCAAATTTTCCCAAATTACGCGATAATGTCAAAAACGGAGGAAAACGCATGCTTAACATCAAACCCACACACAAACCGATTCAAAACTATTACGCCGAACTCAAGCAGCTTGCCAACCTCGGCGCACAACACGAAGGAGCCGTCCGCGTCGCCTTCCAAAATCTGTTGCAACATTACGCAACCCTACGCGGCCTCACCCTCATCTGCGAGAAGACGCGCACCACACCCAACGGAAACAACATCCGCATCGACGGTGAAATCGTCACTGACTTCGGACTCATCTTCGGCCACTGGGAGGCGAAGGACCTGCTCGATGAACTCTCCCACGAAGCACAGCAGAAGTTGACAACGGGCTACCCCGCCAAAAACATCATCTTCCAAACCCCGCATCGCGCCATCCTCTACCAAAACGGCACACTTGTCCTAGACCTGGACATCACCGAACGGCAGAATCTCATCCATCTGCTCCAAACCTTTTTCGCTTACACCGAGGAAAATCTCGCCGAATGGGATGCCGCTGTCAATACCTTTCAAGATACCATCCCCGAACTCGGCGCGAAACTGGAGACGCTTATCCAAACCGAACGCCAGAATACCCCCGCCTTCCGCGAGGCGTTCGCGCATTTCCATCAGCAATGCCGAGACGCAATTAACCCGAACCTCGCCGAGGCAGAAGTCGAACGCATGCTCGCGCAGCATCTCATGACAGAGCAAATCTTCGCCACCGTGTTTGACAATCGCGACTTCACCCGACGAAATGTCATCGCTCGCGAGATTGAGAAGGTTATCGACGTGCTCACCCAGCATGCACTCAACCGTTCCCAGTTTTTTCGCGAACTGCAGCCTTTCTACGAGGCCATCGAGAAAACCGCCAGCACCTTGACAGATTTTTCGCAGAAGCAGGATTTCCTCAATACCCTCTATCAACGCTTCTTCCAAGACTTCTCCACCAAGGATGCGGATAGGCACGGCGTTGTTTACACGCCGCAGCCTATCGTCGATTTCATGGTAAACAGCGTCCAACACATCCTGAAAACTCACTTCGGCAAATCGCTCGCAGATACCGGTGTGCATATCATCGATCCGTTTGTCGGCACCGGCAACTTCATCGTTCGGCTCATGCAGGACATCCCCGGCATCGCGCTGGACAAGAAGTATAAAGGCGAATTGCATTGCAACGAGGTGATGCTTTTGCCATATTATATCGCCTCGATGAACATTGAGCATGCTTATTACGAGAAGATGGGGCGATATGAGCCGTTTAAGCATATCTGCTTTGTCGACACGTTCGATACCTTCGGTTTGATGGACGCGCCGAACCAGACAGGGGAGTTCGCCTTCCTCACCGCGGAGAATACGCTGCGTGTTGAGGAACAGCGCGACACACCGATGTTCGTCGTTATCGGCAATCCACCTTACAATGCGAGTCAGGCGAATGAGAACGACAACAACCAAAACCGGCCCCACGAAGCCGTTGACAACCGCGTGCGGGCCACCTACGCAGCCGCCTCCTCGGCGCAACTGAAAAGTAAACTTTACGATCCATACGTGAAATCTCTCCGCTGGGCATCCGATAAAATCGGCCCCGAGGGCATCATCGCGTTTATCACCAATAACAGCTTTATCGATGGCAAGATGTTCGATGGGATGCGGCAGTGTCTCGCCGAAGAATTTGACATCCTCCAGATTCTAGACCTCGGTGGCAATATCCGCAAGGGGCAGCCGGGGGATTCCAACGTGTTCGGCATCCAAGTCGGCGTGAGCATCAATTTCCTCGTGAAAACAGGGCAACCGCGCGAGGGGCGTGCGCGTATTCTCTATACCGATGAAGCGGCAGCTCTACCGAAAGAACGCACGTTCCAGTTTCTGGCAGAACGCGCGCATGTCGGCACTCTCAAATGGCGAGAGATTACGCCGACCGCGCGCCAGATGTGGCTTACCGAAGGACTTGCAGCCGATTTTGACACGTTCATCCCGATGGGCACCAAAGCGGCAAAAGCGGCGAAAGGCGAGGCAGAAGGCACGATTTTTAAAACCTACAGCCTCGGCGTTTCCACGAGCCGCGACGCATGGGTCTATAATTTCAATGAAGCCGCGCTGCAAAAAAATATGACGCGGATGATAGAGTTCTACAACGCCGAGACATCTCGGTGGGAACGACGCACCGACCTGCAGCTCGCTGTCAACGATTTTGTGAATAACGATCGCCGAAAAATTAAGTGGACAGATAGACTGAAGGCGGAATTGGAAAAAGGAACGCAGGTTGAGTTTTCTCCTGAAAAGATCCGCACGGCGCTCGATCGTCCGTTCACAAAAAAGCATCTCTATTTTGACAGGTTGATGAACCAAAGGGTTTATGTGATGCCGTCTATCTTCCCGACATCGGAAGCCGAACAGGAAAATCGCGTGTTATGTGTCAATCTGACTCAAGAAAGACCCTTTACTTGTCTGATGGCCAACTGCATTCCATCAAGTGTTATGGCAGGTGGATTCGGTTGTCCGACGCAGTGCTTCCCGTTTTACACCTATAACGAGGATGGCTCGAATCGCCGAGAAAACATCACCGACTGGGCATTATCGCAGTTCCGCGCGCATTACGCCGATGAAACCATCACGAAGTGGGATATTTTCCACTATAACTATGCTGTCTTGCATCATTCCGACTATCGCGAGACGTATCAGGTCAATCTCAAGCATGATCTGCCGCATATTCCCTTCGCGCCAGAGTTTTGGCAGTTTGTCGAAATCGGGCGCGCCTTGGCAAATTTGCATGTCAATTATGAACAGCTGGACGTGTTGCCAAACCTCATCGAGACACCACCCCTTAATTGGCGCGTTGAGAAGATGGCGTTGTCAAAAGACAAGACATCGCTCCGCTATAACGAATCCCTGACGGTGGCGGATATTCCTTCCGAAGTGTTTGATTATCGTTTGGGGACGCGTTCGGCGTTAGAATGGGTAATTGATAGGTATCGCGTGAAACCAGATCCGAATGGGAGTGGGATTATCGCGAATCCGAATGGTGTGGATGCGCAATATATTGTGCGGTTGGTTGGGCAGGTGATGCATGTCAGTCAAGAGACAGTGCGGTTGGTTGGGGAATTGCCGCCGCTCTTCCCGTAGGCGAAGAACGTCTTCCCCCACCGTAGGGCGAGGGCCTGTCCCTCGCCAACGTAGTTCTGCCAAAAACGTTCGCGGGGGACAGGCCCCCCGCGCTACGGTATCGGGAGATGCCCGTGCCACCGTAGGGCGAGGGCCTGTCCCTCGCCACGCCCCGGTCTACTCAAAAACGTTCGCGGGGGCCAGGCCCCCGCGCTACGGTATCAGGAGATGCCCGTGCCACCGTAGGGCGAGGGCCTGTCCCTCGCCGTGTCCCGGTCTATCCAAAAACGTTCGCGGGGGACAGGCCCCCGCGCTACGGTATGGGAGATTCTCGCCTCGTGTAGGGCGAGGGCGTAGGAGAGCCCTCCCGGTCTCGATGTCGCCTCTCAGGAGATGCTCGCGCCTCGCGTAGGGCGAGGGCCTGTCCCTCGCCGTGCCTAGTTCTGCCAAACGTTCGCGGGGGACAGGCCCCCGCGCGACGGTATGGGGAGATGCTCGCTGCGCGTAGGACGAGGGCCTGGTTTATGTTCGGGATGGGGCGATGCCGAACTACAGGGGAGTCCTCCCTCGACTCACGGACCCTCGGCACTCTTCATCTGCTGTGCCGCCCTGAATTGCTCTTCAAGGTGCGGGATTCCCTCGGCGCGTTCTAGGAAATCGTCTAAATAGCGGCGCATCATCAGCGTATTCCCGTTTTTCTGATAGGTATGCGCGAGGCGGTAGTAAGCCGCTACCTCCGTGTTGTCAAGGGCAAGCCCCTTTTCGTAGGCTTGGATGGCGCGCAAAAATTCGCCGCTCTCCTCATAAGCAAGACCGAGGTTAAAATAGACAGTGGCATCGCTGTCATCTAGCAAGAGTGCCTGCTCATAAGACTGAATCGCCGCCGCATACATCTCGCGATTCAGATACGCCTCGCCGAGATTGGCGTAGGCATCGACAAAGGTTGCGTCTGCCTCAAGCGCGCGGCGATATGCATCCAGTGCCTCGTCAAACCGGTCTGCGCTGTCATACGCGTAACCCAGGTTGTTGAGGAAGGCGGCGTTCACCGGCGCGATTTCAAGGGCACCTTGGAACATAGAAATCGCCTCCGAATACAACCGAAGATCGAGATAGACGAGCCCCATGTTGTTATAGGCGTGCGGGTGGCTTTCATCTAGCGCAAGGGCAGTTTGAAAGGCATTCAGCGCATTTTCATACTCACCGAGCTGATGGTAAATTGCGCCTAACTGAATATATCCCGCCGCATCGATGGGGTTGAGAGCCTGTCCCATTCGGAGCTGAACCGCATCGCGCTGCAACTCTCGCCGCCGCTGTTGCGCGCTATCCGGCGCATCGCACGCAGCAAGAAAAACGATAAAAACCAGTAGCAGAGCCCGACCAGGCTCAATACCTTTGGAAAAAAAATGACGATTATTGATACACATACACATTTTTACGAACCCTCCCGGCCAGAGGGTGTGCCGTGGCCAAATCCAAACGACGAAGTCCTTTACCGCACCGTGATGCCCGACGACTACAAAGCACTCGCCGTGCCAGAAGGTGTCACCGGCACCGTAGTCGTTGAAGCAAGCAAGTGGGTTGAGGATAACCAATGGATACTTGATTTGGCGGCGGAAGAACCTTTCATCGTCGGGTTCGTCGGACATCTTGAACCCGACGATGCCCATTTCGCTCGCGATTTGGAACGGTTCGCCGCGAACCCGCTTTTTCGCGGCATACGCATCGGCAGCGGACATCTCCGCGCAATCGGCGACAAGACAGTCCTGGGCAACATTGAGAAACTGGCGGAGAAAAATCTCACGCTCGATCTGCTGATTGCACCGGCATTGCTGTCAGCGATACCGGCTTTAGTTGAGCATACGCCAGCAATGCACGTGGTGATTAACCACATCGCAGGTGTGCAGGTTGATGGCAATCCGCCGGATGCGGCGTGGGTAAATGCCATCAACGAAGTGGCGCGCTATCCGAACATCTACTGCAAAGTCTCCGGCTTAGCAGAGCATACCGGGCAAATCCCCGCGCCGTCAGACCCGGGTTATTACGCGCCCACGATAGACGTTTTGTGGGATGCGTTCGGCGAAGACCGGCTCATCTATGGGAGTAACTGGCCGGTCTCCGAACGGTTCGCCTCTTATGCGACGGTGCAACAGATTGTGAACGCCTATTTTAGCGCGAAAGGCGAGGCAGTCACGGCGAAGTTTTTCGCGCAAAACGCGAAGACTGCGTATGGCCTAATGCTATGACGGACGGAACGAACGCGGTAGGCGTGCTTACAAAGCACACCTACTGCATAGCGAAGTTAGGCCACCCATCGCATAAATTCCCCCGCAGGTTGCCGTTTCGGTTCCTTAATCTCGGCAGGGTAGCCGGTATAGAAGAAGCCGATGATGTATTCCTGCGCTGCATCGATGCCGAGCAACTCGTATGTCTGCGCCTCCAGCGTGATTTTACCCGTGCTCCACTGCATGCCGACACCTGCATCCCAGGCGGCGAGTTGCACGTTCTGCATTGCGCAGCATGCGGCGGCGTAATCTTCGCGTCGCCGCTGTTCGTCTCCCTCCTGCACACACGAAACGGCGATGATAGTAGGCTTAGACATGAACTTCTCGTAAGCCAACTCGCCGATTTTCGCGAGATTCTCGGCATTAACGTGGGCTGGCGTATCCTCGATTTTAATCTCGCGATAGCGTTCGGCGAGAATCTGCTTCGTCTCAGCACCGATGACGGTAAACCGCCACGGTTCGGTGATGTGATGGTTCGGTGCCCAGATGCCGTAGCTGAAAACCTGTTCAATGACATCGTTCGGCACGGGTTCGGGTTTGAACTTAAAAATCGTGCGGCGTGAAAGCATCGCGTCTTTAACGTCCATTTGAAACTCCTTTTATCTTCTCTGAATCCGGATGTATAGGATAATACGCAATGAAATTGAGAAATCCTAAAAACCGACTAACTGTAAATATCTTCCCCAGAGCCAATCGCCCCAGAGAAGGACAATAACCGCGGCGGCGGTGAGGAATGGCCCGTAAGGAATCGGACTCTGCCGACTTTTGCGTCCGGTCAGGACTAGCACACTCCCGACAACCGCGCCGCCTATCGCGGATAAAGCGAGCACCATCGCCAGTTCGGGCCACGCACCCAGGAACAAGCCGTTGAGTGCCATCAACTTCACATCGCCGCCGCCCATCGCCGTTTTCCGTAGCAGCGCGCCACCGATAACCGCAATCAGCCACAGCAGGGTGCCCCCTGCGACAGCACCGATGAGTCGCGTCAGCAGATACCCAACATCGCCTCGCTGATATGCGATGAGCGACACGAGGGACACTCCCAAAACCATCCCAGTGCCGATGATGCCGTTCGGGATAATGTAGTGCTGCGCGTCAATCACGGCAATCGGAATGAGCAGCGTGACGAAGATGAGCGCGTGCACAAAATCGAGCGTTAACCCAAAATGAGAAAACAGTCCGAGGTATAGCAATGCCGTTGCGAATTCCACGGCGGGATACATCGCTGAAATGTTCGCGTGGCAGTGCCTGCACTTTCCTCGCAACATCAGGTAACTCACCAGTGGGACGTTATCCACAACCTTTATCGGTTCGCGGCATGCCGGACAGCAGGAGCGGCGCGGGGTATGAATGGACATCCCGGCGCGCGGCATGCGATAGATACACACATTCAGAAAACTGCCCATCGCTAAACCAAAGATAACGACGAAAAGAAGCAGGATTTGCAAGATTTCCAAGATTTTCAGGATTAAGAAAGTAGATATCGACAACGTCGATATCGGGTTACGCAGAGAGATGTCATATCACCAATCTGCTTATCCGTTTTTGTCGTTCGCAAGGCGTTCAGCTACATCTTTGGTGCTGTTAAACGTTTCGCTTTCCTTCTCGCTTTGCGCCAGGACAGAAGAGCGCCAGGACGAAAAATCCTACCACCAATATTTCTCGCCGAGGCGCGCGTCAACGTGATAAACGCGGCTAATCTCGGCGATGCCGCCCAATTGATACTTGGATGGCACACGCGGATGCCCCTTCACAATACCGACTTTATAGGCATTTGGAAGAAGCACGTAGGTGCCACCCCACGGCGTTTTCGGAACCGATGCCAGATACGTGCCGCGCCAGCCTTCCACACCCGGGTCGGTGACAAGTTGCTCCAAGTTCTCCGGATACTGCTGCGTGTGACGAAAGTATTTTTTGATAGCGATGGCGAGGGTTTCCACATCCACGTCGGCTTGGCTGACGTTGCGATACTCGCGCCACGGCGGAAAGGCGAGCGCGAACATCACGATAGCCAGCGCAAGCAGGATAAGCAGTTGCACCCGTGTCATGCCGATATTCATCATCACCTACCTCCCCTTTCAACATCGTTATAGGAACGCAGCATGCAACAATAAGGTGGGCTACGCGGGCAGTTTGCAGGAGGCGTAACCATGCAGAGCTGCAGAGAGAAACGTTCTTACACGAAACGCTTTATCGGCGGCTTTGCGCCACTACAAAACATCGTTGGGGCGTTCAATGTTATATTTTTTCATCTTCTTATACAAATTGCTGCGTTCTACCCCCAAGACCTCGGCGGTCTGTCGGATGTTCCAGTCGTGTTCATCAAGTGCCTGCTGAATGCACGCCGCTTCGGCGGCATCCACCATTGTGCTCAGCGGCGTATCGGGTTGATAAGGCTCGGCATAAACCGCGGCTGTCTCTTGAACGCTTTGGCTTTGCGGTGTGAGTGCGAGGACTTCTTCCACATCTGCGGGCAGCACGATGGAGCGGTTCACCATAATCATGAGACGTTCAACGATGTTCTTGAGCTCGCGGATGTTGCCGGGCCAGTCATAGGCTCGTAACACGGCATAAACCTCAGGATCGAGCACCTTTGCAGCGGAGGTGCCCATGTTCAACCGGAGGCGTGCTGCGAAGTATTTCACGAGTAACGGGATGTCCTCAAGCCGTTCCCGCAGCGGCGGCACTACAATCGGGATAACGTTGAGCCGATAGAAGAGATCCAAGCGGAACCGTTCGTTCTCAATTTCTGTCGGTAAGTCCTTGTTTGTCGCGGCGAGGATGCGGACATCCACTTTACGAATCTGATGGCCGCCGAGACGTTCCACTTCGCCGGATTCGAGGACGCGGAGGACTTTCGCTTGTGCCCTGAGACTCATATCGGCGATTTCGTCCAGAAAGAGCGTGCCGCCGTTCGCCAACTCAAAGCGGCCCTGTCGCCTTTCGTCCGCGCCGGTATACGCGCCGCGCTCGTGCCCGAAAAGTTCGTTTTCCACAAGTTCATCGGGCATCGCCGCGCAATTCAGCGGAATGAACGGTTTCTTCGCGCGCGCGCTCTGCGCATGGATAGCCTCGGCGACGAGCTGTTTGCCGCTCCCGTTTTCGCCGGTAATCAGCACGGTAAGTTCGCTTGTGGCGACGCGGCGAATCTGCGAACGGAGATTCAGCATCGCCGGGCTCTCGCCCACCATCTCGTCCTCGGGCCCAATTTTCGATTTGAGCACCTCGTTTTCTTGCGAGAGACGCGATATCTCCAGAAACGGTTCAACACTGGCAAGGATTTTATCAATGCTAATCGGCTTGGTGATATACCGCTTCGCGCCGAGCTCCATCGTCTTCACAGCGGTTTCAATATCGCGCTGCGCTGACATCATCACCACGTTGAGCGCGGGATGCTGTTGGCGCAGTTTAACGAGCGTCTGGACACCGTCCATGCCGTTTTCCATGCGGATATCCAGCAACACCAAATCGACATTCGTTTTGGCGCATTGCACCAACGCCGTCTCGCCACTGGCGGCGGTTAACGCATTGTAACCGCGCAACTGCAGCCCTTGCGACAGCATTCTCAGCGTATTTCGTTCGTCATCAACAATCAGTATCGTTTCCATCTTTTTATGGTAGCGCAAGGCGAAGCAGGATTTACAAGAGAAGACACGATTTTCAAGATTAAGAAGAAAACGTTCGTGAACGGAAGTCTCTTATCCTGTAAATCCTGTAAATCCTATAATCCTGCTCCTGCGCAGTTGTTGCATGCTGCGTTTCCGAACTAGGGTTTCAGAGAAAATCAACGGCAAACCGAATGCGGACAGTCGTCCCGACGCGTTCATCGCTTTTTACGTCGATTTCGCCACCGTGGTCTGCCACAATCCGTTGGCTAATCGCCATGCCGAGCCCGGTGCCCTCTGTCTTTGTCGTGTAGTAAGGCGTGAAAAGGTTCTCAAGCGTTTCGGGTGACATCCCATAGCCGGTATCTTTGACGACGAGGGCAACTTGCTGTGGTGCTGCATCCGTCCCATTGGACGTGACAGACGTTTGCACCCGCAGCGTGCCGCCCTCCGGCATCGCCTCTATCGCATTTTTGACAAGATTGCCTAACACCTGCGCGATTTGCTCCGCATCCAGCGAGAGTTTCGGCAGCGGCTGGAACTCTGTCTCAATGTTTACCTCCGGATGCACTAGTTTGCACAGGGCATCCACATCGGGCAGCGGCTGTCCCTCGCCGTGCCTCAATGCACCGTTGCTCCCACCTTGGTAAAGTGTTAACACTGAAGTGACAATCTCATTCAGATCGACGAGTTCTCTTTTCGGTTTGGGCATTCGTGCGAATTGCTGGAATTCATCAATGAGCCGCCCAATCCGGTCTACTTCCTCAATGATGGTATCGGTGCATTCCTGAAAAATGTTCTCGAAAATCTCCGGCGAGGCTTTCGCCTGCTGCAGATTCTCGACAGAGAGCCGAATCGGGAACAGCGGGTTTTTGACTTCGTGCGCGACTTGCTGCGCGACATCGCGCCAAGTCGCGGCGCGTTCCGCCGCCATGCGTTCTTCTAGGCTCTGTTTCAAATCATGAGCCATTTGGTTCACGCCTTCGGCGAGCTGTCCGAGCTCGCGGGCGGAAGGCACCCCCACACGATGGTCTAGATTACCGGCGGCGATTTCACTGACACCGGCCCGGAGCGTCGCAATCGGGCTGGTAATCCGACGGCTCATCACATAACTGATAAGATAAACGAGCCCGAGCCCGCCCGCGCCGCTCAGCAACAAGATGATAGTGAGCTGCTGCTGCCATTCGCGCTGGCGTTGATGCGAGTAGGCGACGACGATACCGACAGGCAAAGTGTCACTAAAAAGGGAACCGAGAGGCTCTATCCGAAACCCTGTCCAGCTGCGTTCGGTGTTAGCCTCCTCCAATTGCAAATCCACTTTTCGATGTGCGCCCGTGCGTTCGTGTTCGGGCGGCAGCTCTGCGGTGCGACGCGCCCATTCTTCGCGAAGGGCAAGCGCATGGCGTGAGGCGTTGTTGAGCGGAATCCATATTTCTGCACTCGCCCCTGGAACGTAGCGCGGGGGCCTGTCTCCCGCGAACGTTTCCATTCCTGACGTTGTCGATACCTCGCCTATAGGTGAGTGGTTTTCTTGCACCAGAAAGATGGCGTGCTCGTCGGAGCGGATGGCCGTTTCGGTTTCCATCCACTTTGACAAAAGCCGTCTGCCTGTCAAAAACCCCCAGTCGCCTGCTTGTGTCACTTCAACGACGAGTCGCGGTTCAATGCCGCCGTTTTGTTCAACTTTCCTCAGCCGAATATTTCCATTCCCGCTTTCCCGTAGCGCGATACCTGTTCCTCGCGTGCTGCCTGCGCCGCTGCGCCGCATCACATTCGTTCCAATCCTCGGGTCTTCCATCCAAGTGCTGGCGAGCAGTGTGCCATACGCCGTGCCGTATTCCAAAACGTCAAACTCCGTGTCGCGGAGGTAGCGGATACCGTCGGACTGCCCTTTCAAGATGGCACTATGGAGCGCGGGTGCCTCTGCGATGGAGGCGACTTCCTTCCGCATTTTGGCAACCAGTAACGTGTAGTTATTGGATACCTCGCTCTCCAACTCCTCAACATAAGCCTCAATCTGCCTATCAAACGCGAGACGGATGAGGAAATTGGTGATGCCGAAGATGAGCCCGAACATCAGCAGGAACACCATGGCGTAGGCGAAAAATATTTTGTCATGGAGCGGTAGCGCGGGCAATAACTTTTTCATCAAGGCACCTTGACGAACATTTGCATCGCAATCTCTCTTGTCCGCTGTTTATAGCCTTCAACGGCATCTTGGCGATAGGTGAGCTCCCTCTCTACTGCCAACTGCGTATCCTCAAGATGCAAACCCTGCAACCGGCCCTTCACTGCAACGGTGTCCATAAGCGTGCGCATTAAGCGACAGACGTTACCGATGTCCCGTTTCGGGAGGATTAACGTAGCGTTCGGCACCCCGTTTTCGGTGAAATCCATCGTCGTGCCGCGATAAGACGCAGTCTGAATTTGCGACATTGACTGCCCTTCAAAAACCGCTATTGTGTCGTTCGCAAGGCGTTCAGGTACGTTGTTTGGTGCCCCGACACTTTTGGCTTCTCCGTTTTTGTTGTTCGCAAGGCGTTCAGTTACGTTGTTGGTGTTGTGATACGTTTCGTTTATCCGTTCGCTTTGCGCCAGGACAGAAGAGCGCCGGGACAAAAAGCTGATGCCGGTATCCTTCGGGACACTCACGTCGTCACCTAACTCTTCCCAATGGATAAACAAGACAACTTTATCCCGCGGTCCCGCCAGAATGCCGTTGAGCATGGAGTGATTACTCGTCGGACCTTTTGCCGGAATGACGTTCGCGCCACCGCCACGCTCCTGAATCGATTCGGTATAGAGCTGGACAAACCATTCACCGAGGCAACTGTTGTCTGCATAGTTGTAGAAAACAATCGTGCCGATGTCCTTTCGTTCCTCGGCAAGCTGCAGCCATCGTGCAAGCTGATAAGCTATGGGTAACTCGGCATAGCGAAAGTCTTCATCGGCGCGTTGCACGCCTTGCATCGCCTCACGGATACGCGTCTCCGGTGTTTCGTTTTTCCCCGCAGTCATCGCCAGAAAGAAGAGCCCCACCGGCGAAAAAGCGGAGAATCGTCCACCGACACCCTCCGGCACAGGGAGCAACTCACCGCTGTAAAAGGGTGTATCCTGATGTATCTGAAACAACGCGCTTTCTGGCGTTAACCCCGTGGTTGCCACGACGTGATTTTGCCATGTGAGCGCGTGACGTTGGAGCGTCTCGCGGATAATCATCAACGTCGCGATTGTCTCTCCTGTCCTGCCGGATTTGCTGATGACATTGAAGAGCGTTTTGTGGAGCAGGTGTCGGCTATTCAGCATCTCTAGGAGCCCGATGAGTCGCCTCGGGTCGAAGGTATCTCCTGTGAAATAGACTTCCGGCGCGCCGCCGCGTTCTTCAACCGACATCCGATTGTGATACGGATGGTTGAACGTATCGTGAAACACACGGGCACCGAGGTCTGAGCCGCCGATGCCTATTGTCACAAGCACGGCGAAGTCTTGCCGGGCGCGTTCGGCCACGGTGAGGCACTGCGCGATATGTTCCGTTTGCAGGTGACTGCGCGTCCATGCACGGAGATTGCGCGCCAGCACGTCAAGTGGCGCGTCGGTTTCCTCAGCAAAAAGGGAATGAATTTCCGCCAGCCGCGCATCCCCATCACCCTGTTCTGCATCCCAGGATTCGCCAATAGCAAGGGTGAGCCCCGAGTTTCCCATAATTCTTAAATTCTCCCGTATTTGTCTGTGAGCCGGACGATGTCTTCCTCATCAAAATGCCCGAACGCAATTTCGAGGACGCGGTAATCGCGCGCTTCGCCGATGAGTTGGTGTTTCGCGCCTTGCGGAATGAAAACGGGCTCCATGGGTGCAGGACGTTGCACTGCGCCTTCAATGTTAACGCACGCGCCCGCATCAAGCGGTATCCACAACTCACTCCGATGGTGATGATACTGATAACTCACCTGCTCGCCAGCACGGATTTCCAAAATCTTGACGGTGACAGGCTGGTTGAGGACATATTGGATAAAGCCGCCCCACGGCTTTTCAGTTTTTTGATAGTGACGCAAGGCGTTCAATAAGGTTTCTGGTTGTTGCATAGCTGTTTGCGTTGTCGATGCCCACGTTCTCCTTTTAACAATAACTATAAATAGTTTACCATATAACCGCATTGCAAATCAAGGAAAAAAACGTTGACATTCTCGTAGAAATACTGTAAAATGTAAGAAAATTTAATTCCGCAACGTAGTCATCGCTAATCAAACGCATTGCGAAGCAGGATTTACAAGATTTACAAGAATAGAAAGAAGCATGAGAAAATTCATTGCAACCCTCATCAAAAATAGCATCGCCGAAAATGTGTGCCCTGGTGCAGTCGTCTCCGTCCTCACCACCGATGCAGTGCATGTCCACGAGGCGTTTGGATACCGCGCCGTTGTGCCGAAACGTCTCCCGATGCACCACAACACGCTCTTCGATCTTGCCTCTTTGACGAAGCCCGTTGTCACAGCGACGCTCTGCATGCAGCTCGTCGAAAAAGGGCAGGTTGCACTGGATACCCCCGCTGTCACCTATCTGCCTGCATTTCGACATCCA
>PYJE01000030.1:0-3517 GCA_003635305.1 Candidatus Poribacteria bacterium
AGAAAGCATCGTTGTTTTCGGCGGCACACCATCGCCGCCAACGTTCAAGAAAAGAGGTTCCCGCCGCGGAACCTCTTTTTTTCTTGCACACAAAACCCAAAATGTGCTAAATTGTAACGCAAACCCAGTAGGAAGGACTCCCGGTCCCGATACCTACATCCCAGTAGGAAGGACCTCCAGGTCCCGACACCTGCCGATAGAGGAAAACCAGAATGGTTGAATATAAAGCACCGCGCGCGTTTCATGTCATGACAAAGCCCATCGGGCCGATATGCAATCTCGATTGCGAATACTGCTTCTATCTTGATAAAGAGAAACTCTACCCCGACACTCGCTCTTTTCGCATGAATGACGAGATTCTGGAGAACTATGTCAAGCAATACATTGAGGCACAGCAAGTCAACGAAGTCACCTTCGCCTGGCAAGGCGGCGAACCGACGTTGATGGGCGTAGACTTCTTCCGCCGCGCTGTCGCCTATCAGAAGAAGTATCGCCGCACCGGCATGACAATCCAGAATTCGTTTCAGACGAACGCCACGCTCCTTGACGATGAATGGGGCGAGTTCTTCAAGCAGCACAACTTCCTCATCGGCGTGAGCATTGACGGCCCGCCGGAGATTCACGATAAATACCGTTACGACAAGCGCGGGCGTTCGTCGTCCGAGCAGGTGCTTCGCGGGTTGCGCGTCTTGCAGAAGCACAGGGTTGACTATAACGTGCTGTGTGTCGTCAACCACCACAACGCCGAGTATCCGAAGGAAGTCTACGCCTATTTCAAGGAGTTGGGCGCGGAGTTTATGCAGTTCATCCCCGCAGTTGAGCATTTCGGCGGCAAGAATGTGTCCCCGCGCTCTGTCACGGCACGGCAATACGGCAAATTCCTTTGCCAGATTTTTGATGAGTGGGTGGTGAACGACATTGGCACCGTCTTCGTGCAGATTTTTGATATCGCGCTGGAGGCGTGGATGGGGTATACACCGAGCCTCTGCGTTTTCAACGAGACCTGCGGTGATGCCCTCGCGTTGGAACATAACGGCGATCTCTACTCCTGCGATCACTTCGTCACGCCGGACTATCACGTCGGGAACATTACGGAAACCTCCATCGCCGAGTTAGTAGATTCCGATTTCCAGCGCAAGTTCGGCACTGATAAGCGCGATACGCTTCCCGAATATTGCCGCACGTGCGAAGTGAAGTTCGTGTGCAACGGCGGTTGTCCCAAAAACCGTTTCATCAAAACCCCGACAGGCGAGGATGGGTTGAACTATCTTTGTGCTGGCTATAAGCAGTTTTTCAAGCACATTGACGAACCGATGAAGATGATGGCGGCCGCGCTTCATAGCGGGCGGCCAGCGAATAGCATCATGCCGGTCCTGCGCGAACGTAGGAACCCCGCGAAATCCCTGCAAGCCGCCGAAGGGAAAGTCGGACGGAATTCGCCTTGTCCGTGCGGCAGCGGCAGGAAGTATAAGCAGTGCTGCTTAGGGAACAGGTAGAGGAACACACTATGGCTCAAACCAGACCGAATATCTTATTGATTACCAGCGACCAGCAGCATTGGAACACGCTAGGGTGTCTCAACCCGGAGATTCAGACACCGCACTTGGATGCTCTGGCGCGGCAAGGCACGCTTTTCCATCGCGCGTATTGCCCGAATCCGACATGCACGCCGACGCGCGCCTCTATCATCACCGGCAAATATCCGAGTCAACACGGTGCCTGGTCCCTCGGCACGAAACTCTCTGAAGAGGAGCATACCGTCGGTGAAGATTTCACAGCGGCAGGTTACCGCACCGCCCTCGTCGGCAAGGCACATTTTCAACCGCTGCACGGCACAGACGAGTTCCCGTCCCTTGAATCCTACCCGATTCTGCAGGACCTGGATTTTTGGCGCAACTTTAATGAACCGTTTTATGGGTTTGAGCATGTTGAACTCGCCCGCAATCACGCCGATGAGGCGCACGTCGGACAGCACTACGCCATCTGGATGGAGGAGAAGGGCTGCACGAATTGGCGCGACTATTTCGCACCGCCGACCGGGAATGCCCGCGGACAGTATAGGAAATGGCCGATTCCGGAAGAATATCATTACGATACGTGGATTGCCGAGCGGACGAACGCGCTGATGGAAGAGTATCAGCGGAACGGTGAGAACTTCTTCCTCTGGGCCAGTTTCTTCGATCCCCATCCGAAATATCTTGTGCCGGAACCGTGGGATACGATGTATGAACCGGGAGCTCTGACGGTGCCTTCAGTTACGGAGGGCGAGCATGCCAACAACCCGCCGCATTTTCAACTGACGCAGCAGCGGAACCCTGACTTTTCTGCGTGGCGGGAAAGTGGGAAGGGTGTCCATGGGTTCAATTCGCATTTGCGCGACAGGGATGAACTCGCGAAGGACATCGCTGTCTATTACGGCATGGTGAGTTTGATGGACAAATACATCGGGCAAATCTTGGCTAAGTTAGACGCGTTGGGACTTACGGAGAACACCCTCGTCGTTTTCACGTCCGACCATGGGCATTTTTACGGGCAGCATGGGCTCGTCGCAAAAGGCGCGTTCCACTACGAAGATGTGATTCGGGTGCCGTTCATCGTGCGGTATCCGGGGGTTGTGCCGGCAGGCGTGCAATCGGATGCGTTGCAAAGCCTGGTAGATCTGGCACCGTCGTTCCTCAGTGCCGCCGGGATTGACATTCCACGCCCGATGACAGGCGAAGACCAGGTGCCAACCTGGTCTGGCGCAAAGGCGAGCGTTCGGGAACACGTTATCGTAGAGAACCACCACGAACCGACGACGGTTCATGTCAAAACCTACGTTGACGAACGGTATAAACTGACTGTCTATTACAACCGCGATTACGGCGAGTTATTCGATCTTCGGGAAGACGCGGGCGAGGTTAACAACCTCTGGAATTCGCCCGCGCATGCCGAGTTGAAGGCGGAGTTGGTGATGAAGTTGTTGTTTGCGGAGATGGGGAAGGAGCCGCTGTGGATGCCGCGGACATCGGGTGCGTGATAGCCGATTACGTTGAACCGAACATCAACAGAGACATTTAGTTATCCTGTATCTGTAGGGTGTGCTCGCCCGAGCGCAACCAGAGCCAGAGCTGGTGAGCGGGCAAATCGCAAGGTGGAGTGCTTTTGCGAGGCACCGCCCGTTTTGAAGCGACGTAACCTTTGTCGATTTTGAAGTCTCACCTCAAAACCGAGAACTGAATGTCTCTGCAACTTGACACTTGCCACAGAATATGCTATCATAGATAGAGTTAATAGGAATGATGCAGCGCGTCCCGTAGGCGCGGTTTCAAACCGCGCCTACCGGTGGCAGTGGGACTTCTGGCATTTGCGTCTGTTCTGTAGAGTTAACATGCGGGCAGCACTTCTAGGCTTGCTCCATGTTCTTATTGGTGTCGGCTGTCAAGCGGCAGTCGTTGCCTCGACATTTTTTACGTTTAACTTTTATCAATTTCAGGAGATGATACGATGCAGAAAACAATCAAGTCTGCGCCGACAA
>PYJE01000030.1:3537-7505 GCA_003635305.1 Candidatus Poribacteria bacterium
AAAGGCGCGTTCCACTACGAAGATGTGATTCGGGTGCCGTTCATCGTGCGGTATCCGGGGGTTGTGCCGGCAGGCGTGCAATCGGATGCGTTGCAAAGCCTGGTTGATTTGGCACCGTCGTTCCTCAGTGCCGCCGGGATTGACATTCCACGCCCGATGACAGGCGAAGACCAGGTGCCAACCTGGTCTGGCGCAAAGGCGAGCGTTCGGGAACACGTTATCGTAGAGAACCACCACGAACCGACGACGGTTCATGTCAAAACCTACGTTGACGAACGGTATAAACTCACCGTCTATTACAACCGCGATTACGGCGAGTTGTTCGATCTTCGGGAAGACGCGGGCGAGGTTAACAACCTCTGGAATTCGCCAGCGCATGCGGAGTTGAAGGCGGATTTGGCAATGAAGTTGTTGTTTGCGGAGATGGGGAAGGAGCCGCTGTGGATGCCGCGGACATCGGGTGCGTGATAGCCGATTACGTTGAACCGAACATCAACAGAGACATTTAGTTATCCTGTATCTGTAGGTTGTGCTCGCCCGAGCGCAACCAGAGCCAGAGTTGGCGAGCGGGCAAATCGCAAGGTGGTGTGCTTTTGCGAGGCACCGCCCGTTTTGAATCGGCGTAACCTTTGTCGATTTTGAAGTCTCACCTCAAAACCGAAAACGGAATGTCTTTGCAACTTGACACTTGCCACAGAATATGCTATCATAGATAGAGTTAATAGGAATGATGCAGCGCGTCCCGTAGGCGCGGTTTGAAACCGCTATAGAGTTAATAGGAATGACGCAGCGCGTCCCGTAGGCGCGGTTTGCAACCGCGCCCACCGGTGGCAGTAGGACTTCTGGCATTTGCGTCTGTTCTGTAGAGCTGACATGATGGCGGCACTTCTAGGCTTGCTCCATGTTCTTGTTGGTGTCGGCTGTCAAGCGGCAGTCGTTGCCTCGACATTTTTTACGTTTAACTTTTATCAATTTCAGGAGATGATACGATGCAGAAAACAATCAAGTCTGCGCCGACAATCCTCTATCCCGAATCGGACGGTAAACCTATGGCTGAAACTGATACTCATCGCGACTTAATCACGGATTGCATTCAGACGCTTGAGTGGCATTACCGGGAAGAACCGGATGTTTATGTGTCTGGCAATCTGCTGGTGTATTACGAGCCTTATCCAAATCCTCGCGCCGTGGCCCCGGATGTCTTCGTCGTGCACGGTGTGTCTAAAAAACAGCGGCGGATTTTCGTGATGTCGGAGGAGAATAAGGCACCGGATTTTGTGCTGGAGGTGGGCAGCCGTGGCACTTACCGGCAAGATCTGGAACGCAAGAAAAACATTTACGCCGCCAGACTCGGCGTGAAGGAATACTATATCTATATCCCCTACGGCGTAGTGGAAGAAGCCTTTATGGGGTTTCGGCTCGTTGAGGGTGCCTATGAACGGATAGAGTTCGTCGATGACCGGCTGTCCTCAACGGTGCTTGGGTTGGAACTCGGGATGCATGAGGGGGCACTGCGCTTCTATCATCCACAGACGCAGCAGTGGTTGCGGCCACCTAAGGAACGTGTTGAACGCGCCGAGGAACGTGTTGAACATGCCGAGGAACGCGCCGAACATGCCGAGGAACGCGCCGAACGCGCGGAAGCGGAAGCGGCGCAGGAAGCACGCGCGCGCCGAGACATGGAGGAAGAACTCGCAGAGGCTTTGGCGGAAATCCAGCGTCTTCAAGCGCAACTAGAACGGTAACAGTAACGGGGGGATAGAGACATCTGCCCTTACTCGGACAGGGCGCGGGACAGGCCCTCACCCTACGGGAGGGATGCCTAATATCGGCGTTTCCAATGCCAACTGTCACTGCCAGAGATGAGGGGGCGGATGTCCTCTGGGAGCGTCTCAATAAAATCGGGACTGACTTCGTTGCCGGGCCATTCGCGCACCATCGGCGGCGTGTAACCAGCGATGAGGATCACCCGCTCTTTGTCGCTACGGATAGCAGTTGTGCTGTGAACCAGCGACTCGGCGAAAAGCAACACGGAACCGGCGGATGCTTCCACCTGATAGATGAGTTTATCATCTGCTAATGCCGCTTCGATTATCTCGTTTTGGGGCCATGTCAAGCGATGACTCCCCGGAATGACACACGTGCCGCCATCGTCGGGGCCGACATCGGTGAGATAGGCGAGCGTCTTGACGAAGATGCAGTGAAATTTGTGCTGCTCCATGTAGGTGCCCCAGCCGTGTTGTGTGCCGCGATGAAAACCTGTGGGGTTATAGCGACATTTGCGGAGTTCGCTGAGGTTTGTCTCCGGATTCCGTCGGTTGATAATCGCCTCAGTCTCCTCAAGTCGGACGTTTCCGCCCACTACTTCCTCGACGAGCGGCACGAGTTTGGGGTGCGCGGCGTATGCCAATAACGCCGCATCATACTCAACAAGGTTGCCGAAAAGCACGTGGTGTTCGCCTTGCGGGCGTGCATAGACGCGCGTGGATGCCAATGCCTTGTCTGCCTTGATTTTGTAGAGCGCGCCTTTCATCTGCGCGATTTCATCGCTGCTGAGGACATCCTCTAGCAACACGAAGCCGTAGATATCGAAGTGTAGCCGTTGCGCTGGCGTGAGTTGAATGCGTTCGCCATTCATTTTGGAGTTTCTCCTCAATTTCCCGTAGGCGCGCTTTGTCCGCGCTTCCATCAATCTGCGCGGTTTCAAACCGCGCCTATCGTGGTTGTCCTTCGGTTTTGATATTTCCCCACATCGTCGTTAGTTTACTGCCTGCTTCTACCGCAAGTTCCAGCGGTTCATCGCCTTCGTAGACGAGCAGTTCATCGACATAGCCCGCGGCAGTCATCCCCCAGACATAAAAGACGAGCCACTTAGCGACGGGCCCGAGGGCGGCGTTCCGAAACGCAAGTCCCTTTTCCGGTTTCGCGTTCAGTGCCTTGTCCCGGCTGTCTCCCGCGTAGAAGTCAAACTCGCTTTTGTCAAAATCGGCGACAATGCGGATGTATTTCCAGACATCTGTCTCAAAATCGCCGATTGGTTGCCACGCGGCTCCATCGTAGAGGCGGACAATATTCGCGTCCCAGTTGATGTAAGTGCCGCCGTTGTTTTCGCCAATGTTATCAGCGGAACCGATTTTGACGTTGAGAGAGCGTCCGCCGCCTTCAATGTAAACCCAAAATTCAACGGAGGTGATAGGGTGCTCGGTTTCTATCGGCACGCCGAGTCCATCGCCATCTGCGCCGCCCAAGATGGCGAGCGATTTCTTGTCGGTTTTGACGGTGTCATCGGTAACCTCAAATCCATCGCCTTGTGCCTCCCAATCTTCTGGAATTTTGCCGGTGGTGAATTCTTCAAATCCTGTCTGGACGAGCACTTTCTGTGCTGCGGCGTTGTTCATAAAGACGACACTGAGCAGGATGGCCGTTGTGAGAGTCAAATAGGTTTTCGCGTCTTTCAGGTGTGTCATGAGCGTAGGGCATCCTCCTTTTATGGCATCCAAATGTTCCATTCTCCCTTTTTCTCCCACGTGCGGCAGGCGCGGCACAGGCACATATACCGAATCGCGAACCGCGGGTAAGGCGTGAGGTTTATCGTGCCAGAATGCGGCAGCAGGTGGTGAAAGAGAAGCACATCGCCTTGTTTGGCGGTGACTTCCATCGGTTCCCCTAAGTCCATCTGTGGGAATAGGGCGCGCACATCGCCGACTCGGTTGGAGAAATTCGGGTTCTGTTTCCGAAACGCGCGGATGCGCGCCGGGCCCTCCGGCCATATCATCGTTGTCCCCCCTTGCGAATGTGCATCAGTGAGGTAGGTTAAACTCGTCACCCGAAAACAGCCCGGGTCTAACCGCAAATCCCTGAAATCGCCATCGAGGTGCGGCGATGGGCATTTCCACTGTCTCTCATCCGGAAATTGATTGAGGGCCCAGATGCCATCGGGCTGCCTGCTTTGACAGTGCGGAATCTCC
>PYJE01000030.1:7525-9657 GCA_003635305.1 Candidatus Poribacteria bacterium
ACGCCGAGTCCATCGCCATCTGCGCCGCCCAAGATGGCGAGCGATTTCTTGTCGGTTTTGACGGTGTCATCGGTAACCTCAAATCCATCGCCTTGTGCCTCCCAATCTTCTGGAATTTTGCCGACTGTGAATTCTTCAAATCCTGTTTGGACGAAAACTTTCTGTGCGGCGGCGTTGTTCATAAAGACGACACTGAGCAGGATGGCCATTGTGAGAGTCAAATAGGTTTTCGCGTTTTTCGTGTTTGTCATGAGCGTAGGGTATCCTCCTTTTATGGCATCCAAATGTTCCATTCTCCCTTTTTCTCCCACGTGCGGCAGGCGCGGCACAGGCACATATACCGAATCGCGAACCGCGGGTAAGGCGTGAGGTTTATCGTGCCAGAGTGCGGCAGCAAGTGGTGAAAGAGAAGCACATCGCCTTGTTTGGCGGTGACTTCCATCGGTTCACCTAAGTCCATCTGTGGGAATAGGGCGCGCACATCGCCGACTCGGTTGGAGAAATTCGGGTTCTGTTTCCGAAACGCGCGGATGCGCGCCGGGCCCTCCGGCCATATCATCGTTGTCCCACCTTGCGAATGTGCATCGGTGAGGTAGGTTAAACTCGTCACCCGAAAGCAGCCCGGGTCTAGCCGCAAATCCCTGAAATCGCCATCGAGGTGCGGCGATGGGCATTTCCACTGTCTCTCATCCGGAAATTGATTGAGGGCCCAGATGCCATCGGGCTGCCGGCTTTGGCAGTGCGGAATCTCCGGATACCTCTCCGCGAGTTGATAGAGGACAGCGAGGTATGCCGGCGTGCAACACGCCATGACATTGGGCTGTGTCACGCCGAATAATTCAATCCGATTTCCGCCTGATAGCTGCTCCATATAAAAACCAGAGAGCGGTGAACGTTGGAAATGCTTCCAGGAACCCGGTTCATCTGACTGCATTCCCATCATCTTCCACATCGCCGCTTCGGCTTTTGTGACAGTTTCTTCGGGAATGAGGCCGGATAGCAGGAGATACCCTTCCTCCTCAAATTGTGCCAATTGCTGTGTTGAAAGCATAGGGTTAATCCTTAATCGTGATTTGTGAAATATCAAACGTAGGTTCGGGATACTTCATGTCCAACTTTTGCAGGCTCTCCACGACACGTTCAGTGATGACGAGGTTCCGATACCATTTTTTGTTCGCCGGGATAATGTGCCACGGGGCCCACTCGGTGTTGCAGGTGTTGAAAACTGTTTCATACGCATGGACGTAATCGTTCCAGTATGCCCGGTCGCGAAGATCGGATTCGGCGATTTTCCAGTGCTTCCTCGGGTCGCGCAGTCGGGATTCAAGCCTCGCTTTCTGTTCATTCTTGGAGATGTGGAGGAAAAACTTCAGGACAACCGTCCCGTTTTCTACCAACATCTTCTCAAAGTTGTTAATCTGCTGGTACCGCAGTGTCCAAACCTCTTCCGGCACGAGGTTATGCACTCGCGTGACAAGCACATCCTCATAATGCGAACGGTTGAAAATGCCGATGATGCCTTTTGCTGGCACGGCGCGGTGGGCTCGCCATAAGAAGTCGTGGGACGCTTCATGCGCGGAGGGCACCTTGAAATTGACGACATCGCATCCTTGCACGTTGATGCCGGACATCACACCGCGGATAGTGCCGTCCTTGCCGCAGGTGTCCATGCCTTGCAGAATGATGAGCAGCGCGCGCTGGTTTTCAGCGTAAAGCAGTTCCTGAAGTTTCCTCAAACGCTTCTGCAGTTTTTTCAGCGGACGTTTCGTTTCGCTTTTGTGGTGGTAATGCCCGGTGTCGTCCGCGTCATAATCGGCTAAACAGACGCTAGTGCCGGGCGTGACGATGAAAGGTTGTAACATAGACTCCCTCCGTTTTTGGACGCAGCTAGGGTTGCACTGTAAGGAGACTTACCGCATTTCTCTATCTAGTTCTTCCAGACTCATTTTCCTGACGAAGTCAACAGTGATTTCTGCGCCATTGCCGGTTTCAAAAATGCCGGTTTCAAACGCCTTCAGCAGGACGTTCCGGCACCGCTTATTCACGTCTCTCGGTGTGCGGCGTTGCAAGTTCGTCAAGAGCAGCTTGAGTGCGTCCTCGGCAAACGGCGCGTTGCACGTTTGCCGAGCAAG
>PYJE01000031.1:0-13735 GCA_003635305.1 Candidatus Poribacteria bacterium
GACAAACTGACTGGGGCGCAGCGCGAAGCACTCCGCGAACCGACACATTACATCGGTGTCGCTGTGCAACGAACGCATGCTACGTGTGATGTGTGGGAAGAACGGATTTTGAGTCTTTCGCAATCTTAACCCGTAAGACGAAGGGCTGTCCCTCGCAATCTGCCGCTCTGGGTGAAAACCGTTCGTGGTTTTCTTTCATGGCACTGCTCTACGGAACAACAGCAAACTATCATGTTTGACATTGTCTATCTGACGCGGCGCGGCTTCCGTCTCATGAGACGATACCCACGCTTCTGGCTGACGGTGGGCTTCCTACTCACTTTCGCGCTAGGTATCTGGACGGGACGCGCCGCGCGTTTCAGTCAAATCAAGCAATATGTTGCCTCCTATCTGGACTTCTCCCGGCATCAGGTGACACAACGCATCGCGCCGGGCATCGTGCATCGGCAAATGCAACATAAAGGCGTGCTGACGAACATCCTTGAAGTGTCTCCAACTGCAGCGGTGCTCCGTCCCTATCGCGCTTTGGACGCTGGCATCGGCACCGAGCCCTTACGTTCATTAGCACAGCGGCACAAGGCACTCGCGGCGATAAACGGCGGTTATTTTGAAATGGTAGGCACCTTCCGAGGCGAACCGGTCGGTGCGCTGAAAATTGATGGCGAATGGCACAGCGAACCCGAGCAAGGGAGAGCTGTCATCGGATTCAGAACCGTTAATGGCAAAATCGAAACGTTCATCGACCGGATTGTGCTGGAAATAGAGCTCATCCTCCCGAACGGCGAGACGCTGCGGATTGACGGCCTCAACCGAAGCCGCGGTAGGAACGAATTGGTGCTTTATGACTCACACTTTCATAGCGTGACGTTAACGATGCCCAACGGCGTTGAAGTCGTTGTTATAGGCCCCCAGTCTCAACGGAAGGTTACGGCGATTGACGACAAAACCGGTAGCCGACGCATCCCCGCTGACGGCTATGTCCTTTCCGCAAGTGGAGAGAAACGGGAGGCACTTTTAGCGAACCTGTCCGTTGGAGATGCCGTGCAGATTCGCGAGACGGTTATTCCTGAACGCGTCGGTGACAGCGCGCTGTGGGAGAGTTGTGAACACATTATCGGCGGCGGGCCGCTGGTACTGCGAGACAGCACCGCGCCTACAACAAAAGCGTATCACGCCGAGGGGTTTGACAAAACGTTCCATAGTTTCTGGCACCCGCGCACAGCCATTGGGAAAAAGGCGGATGGCACCCTGCTTTTTGTCACCATAACCGCGGCAGATGCTGGGGTTAGACGCGGCGTGACGTTGCCGCGCCTCGCAGCATTGTTTGCCGAATGGGGTGCAACAGACGCGCTCAATCTTGATGGCGGCAACTCCTCTATGCTCATCATCCGGGATAAGGTAGTCAGTGTTAAATCACGAGAGAAACCGCAGAAGACTGCGCGCGGCAACCGTCGCGTTCGTCCAATGCCGAAGCAACAGGGCCGCGCAATCGCGGACGCACTACTGATTTTTGATAGGATGGATGGAGAAGGAACCCGGTAGGCGCAGTGTGTCAATGTGCTAACTCACTCCTGCGCGGTTGGAAACCGCGCCTACCAGAACGAACCCTGGTGCGCGGTTGGAAACCGCGCCTACCAGAACGAACTTCTATTGCGCGGTTGGAAACCGCGCCTACCGGGAAAAACTCTGTTGCACCGTTGGAAATCGCGCCTACCGAGGGAACTCTGGCGTTTGTGTTTATCCTGATTTGAATGAGGAGGAATTGACGATGAAACGGATGCATTTTTCATATTTTTGCGCGCTCAGTTTGGCACTGATGCTCGCCAGCGTTGCAGTAAGTCTCGCCAGAGCCCCGGCAACCGCCAAAATCGCGTTCTCTTCAAGCCGCGATGGTGTATGGGACATCTATCTGATGAATCCGGATGGCACTGCGCCAGTCGGGCTGACTCACTTGGATGGGAACAACTACCATCCCACCTGGTCTCCGACAGGAAGACATATCCTTTTCACGTCCGACCGGGATGGTTTCCTCTCCCTCTATCTCATGAACGCGGATGGACGCAACGCCAGGCGCGTCTTCCGGAAATGGGATGTGAGACAACATCCGACGTGGGCACCCGATGGAAAACGCATCGCCTACGTGCGCGGCAGTCAGAAAGACAAAAAAGTGCCGCACATCTACGTCGCCTCTATTGAGGGAGCGGTTGAAGAGAAATTCGCAGATGGAAGTTTTCCTACCTGGTCTCCCGATGGAACCGAAATCGCTTTTGTTGGAACAAACGGTGAGATTCGGATTCTCAACGTAGAGACGCGGGTGGCGGAAACAATAGTTCCGACGAAAGGTGCTGTCGCGATGGACTTGGAATGGAGCCCCGATGGCACGCGACTCGCCTTTACTCGGCTAGAATTATTCGATTTCATCGCCGCCAAGGCAGACGAGGCACGCGATGCGCTCAAACCTGGCGACAAGGAAGGAGTTGTCCTCAAAGGCGAAGGCAAACCGGTTGATATCCAGACTGCGGTTTATTCCATCAATCGCGACGGGAGTGGGTTGAAACAACTTGTCGTCTTGGATGGCACGAAAACGTCCGCCCCGGCCTGGTCTCCCCGTGGAGATGCGTTGATTTACCAGCAGCTCGTTGGCAAGGAGCACCACCTTTTCAAGATTGCTTTGGGTGGCGGTGTTGCGGAGCAGCTCACTTTTGAGGGTTCCAATTTCAATGCGGATTGGTTCGATCCGGCGGCACTGCCGGTTGCACCGCGGCAGCGTTCGCTCACCACGGTGTGGGGGAAGATGAAGAGGTAAGACGCACTCCGGCATGTAAGGGGGGGGATTTTTATATTCTCCCTTGCGGGATGGACAGGTTACAGTTCCCATCGCGGCAAGCATTATCAAACCAAAAGCTACAGTTCCGTAGGCGCGGTTTGAAACCGCGCAATCCATCGCGGCAACCATTATCAAACCAAAAGGAGCTCGGCAAGTTATGACACCCCGTAACGCCATAATTGGCGCGGTTCTCCTTGCGCTCGCGATAGTGGGAGGAATATCCTTGACGCGCCGTTCCGCTGTTTGGAAAGACTGCCGAAGGCCGGGGAAATTCGGAAATTGCCCATTTTCGTGCAGCATGAAGATGGAATTGCCCATTTTCGTGCAGTTTTCCCGTTTTGATATCGAAATAGGCGCAAATGAGTTGGCATACAATTTGCTACCCCATTTGCATCAACAATACCCGACGACAGCTGCCAAAAACCGGTAGAGCCTAGGCGCGCAACTGTTATCTTAATTGGGATAAGGCCCGCCATTGGAAAGACAATGTCGGTAACCAGGGAGACCTCTCTGTATCGGCGAGTGTGCGTTACACAATTCCCTAGCGATTAGGCGTGGGCACTTTTCACGCCTTCCGAATGCAGGTGTCCGCCGCGGACACCCGCATGTCTCAAAAGGAGCACTACAATAAAAAAGAAACTTTTCCTAGGCGGCTGTCTGCTGCTGTGCCTTGCACCGCTCGCCCATGCAAAAATCGTTTTCTCAGCGCGCGGGGACGATGGGGTCACCCACATCTACGTGATGAATGACGAGGGCAGCAACGTACGGAGATTAACCGATGCAGCATTTGATGATGATTCACCGCGCTGGTCGCCGGATGGAAAACAGATCGTTTTTGTAAGAGACTTTGATGCCTCTTACCTTGAGGATCACAAATTTTTCATCATCGATGCGGACGGCCGCAATGAGCGGATCTTTATGCACAACCATTCCTCGGACGACAGCCCCGCCTGGGCACCGGATGGCAGCCATACCGCGTTTAGTAGTTGGCGTGCCGACGAATCGGATATCTATGTGGTGAACCTCGTCAGCGGCACCGTAAAACAACTGACACATAACACCGAAGGGCGGATGTCCAATAGAATGGACTGGTCTCCGGATGGCAGGAAGATTGCTTACGAACATAGGGCGGAAGCGGGGGACAGCATCTACACAATGACGGCCGCGGGCGCACAGAAACGGCTCTTCAGCCCGTTCCGGGACGAGGCCCCTTTTCTCACGGGCCCTCCACGCTGGTCTCCATCCGGACGCTACATTGTGTATCCGGAGATGGAACGGACACCGGATTTCAGAGATGTCGTTTCCGTATACATCGTCGTCCAGGATGTGTTCACGGGCCACCGAGAGCAACACTTGGAAGGTTTTCTGAGTGCATACGCGTGCTGGATGAGGGACGATCGGACGCTAATTGTCTCGGCGAAAGCGGATTACGAACACCCGGATGCGCAGTATGAACTTTATCGGTATCATCTCAGGAGTCGGGAGCGGACAAACCTCACCCATTCTTCGAGAGGCGAGTATGCTCCGGATTGGATAGGCGGCGCGCTTTCGGTTTTTCCTGCGGATAAACTGCCGCTATTGTGGGGGCAACTCAAAGAGAGACCTTAGGCAGCAGTTTCGCGCTGCCTCGTCTTTTGCCGGTAAGATTCGCCTGATTCCTATCTGAAGGAAGAAGTGCGACAATGCAAGGAATTTCGCAGAGGACATGTGTGAGAGTTACGGCAGCTCCTCTGAGGAATGCCTTGATGCACAAGCAGACGCAGGGGACGCTTTTGGGAATACGCAGACCAATGCCAATAATGGCACCCGCTGTTTTTAACCGCAATGTTAACCCGCAGTTGCGCCCAACGGGCGCAACTGCCCCTATATTGAAAGGAGTGTAGCGTCATGAAAGTCAAACCTTTACGTAGCATTGGCATCATCGCCATCGTCCTTGCACTCTGTGCAGGTGGATGGCTGCTGTTCCAGCCGAAAAAGATGGAAACCGTGGTTACCTACAGAGCCACCACCGCCGAACAGCGCGATGCGCATACATCGCAAACGACGCAATCCTCTGAGGAACGCCAAGAGGAAACGCTTGCAGAAAAGGCAGAAAGAACAAAGGACAGGCACCTTGAACTGATGCGTGCTTTGGGGTGGAAAGAGGACGAACCCCGGATGCAAAAGTTGAAGAAAGTCCTGAATTCTCCCGCCTATCTGGAATACGTGAGAAAACAGGCCGAGAAACCCGGCTTCAATGCCGTTTTGTGGTGGGAACTTCATGAATCGCTCGGCATTCCACACACCGGCAGACGTGTCCAAGAAGAGCTTTTCCGCAAATACTTTCCAGATGGCGGGGACTACGCCGATTACGAACCGCTGATGCGCAAGCGCGTCGCAGAAATCGCACTGGAAGATCCTGCTCAGGGTACAGCCGATGTGCTGCGTCGGTTTAACGCGGACTTTGCAAACCAGGTTTGGAGACACGGCTATTTCAATGGCTATGAAGGCGAATACGAATGGGGCGACGCTATCCGACAGAACGCCGCCAGCATCGTCGCTGAACCAACACCCTGGGATGTCAACACGTCACCCAGTGCAACTGAACCTGCCTTCACCGGGGAAACCCGCACAACGGATATTCCCCAAGAACACGCCGACACGCAACTGCCACCACCGAGGGACACCGCACCATCGCTTGAGAAAGTGGAACGGATATCCCAAAGCGACGCGGAGATAGAGGCGGCACTCGCCGAACAACTGCGGACAGCCGCACCGGAACTCCCTACTGATGCGCAGCTTGAAACAGTTCTCCGAACGCAGTTTTCACCACAGCGGTTCACGCGTGCGATGCAGACATTGCAACGATACGGGCCGGCAGAGGGACTCCGCCGGCTGCAAGCGGCAGACCCCGAGGTGGCCGCCCACGTCAAACGCCTGCTACCGCGAAAAGCGGCGGAGAATTAATCAGAATAAACAACACAGGAGGCATTCCGATGAAAACCATAGCACGCTTCGTGCTGCTTTTTTGGCTCAGCGGCGGGTTCGCCGCCGCCGCCGACTACAAGCACGACGACAGAGAACCTACCGCGCTGGAGAACGCGGCGTTCGCACACCTCCGGCAGCAGTTCCCCGGCGAGATACTCGATGCGAACCTCGAAACGTTCCGCAAACTCGCCGAGAATCCCGCATATCTCACGTTCCTCGCTGAAGCTTATCCGGACGCAGCACCGGTGAAGGCGTTTGAGGAGATTGTGGACTTCAAGAAGTGGATAAACAAGATTTTGCCGCCGAAAGCACGCTACCGCAACTTCTATCAGGAACAGTTCGCCGTGGATACGGTAGCAGAGGTAACAGATGAGGAACATTTCCTCGTCCACTTTGAAGTGACAGGGGCTTGGCAGCACAGTGCTTACAAAGATGGCGGCGATCTGCCGATGCATAAGCGCACCGGGGCGTTCGCTCCTTCCGGGCCCCCGATGGCCAGACTCATAGCTACGTCGGCGGCGAGAGACATGCTGGAACGCCGCTTCGGCATTGCAGCAGACATCAAACTCACCTCGGCAGAGTGGACGCTGCTTGTGCGGTATTTCAAAATACCGCTGTTACGTGTGGCGCAGGCACATCTCGCCGAGGATAGGCACTGGATAAAAGCCGTTTTTGAAAAACATGGACAAGCCGAGGGGAGTTTGTGGATAGCCCTCCAAGATCCGCTGCTTTTCAAGCGCATTCTGTATGCATTTACCACGGATGAGACGTTCCTTACGTATGTCTATGCCCCGGTGGACAGGCATCAAAAAGTGCGGCTGCCCCGGCATTTAAGACAGGAGGCAAACCCGCCAAAGGAACGCTCAAACCCATAAACCGGCGGACTATGTCAACACCGAGCAGCAGGCAAACTGCGCTGTCCGCGTTGACACAGTCCACAACTTTGCAACTATTACGCAGGTATTTACGATGGAGATGCAAAACTCGGCAGTGTTGTCTTCCTCATTGTCATCCTGTTTGTGGCCTTTCTTATCCGTGTTCAAGGCACCCCTGACATTCCAGAAGGACACTTCACGTCTATTGAAAGGAGAATAGCGTCATGAAAGTCAAACCCTTGCAGAGCCTCGGCATCATCGCCATCATCCTTGCACTCTGTGCAATAGGATGGGTGCTATTCCGTCCCAGGGCGTTGGATCCGGTGGTGACGTATAAGGCTACCGTGCCCCAGCAGCGAGCTACCGAGACATCGCAAACGCCGCAAGCCTCTCAGGCACGGCGTGCGGAAACGCCGCCAGAAAAGGCGGCGAAAAGAAAGGAAACGTTGGAAGAAAAGGCGGAGAGAAGAAGGGAAGGGCACCTCAAACTGATGCGTGCTTTGGGGTGGAAAGAGAACGAACCTCACATGCAAAAGTTGAAGAAGGTTCTGAATTCTCCTGCCTATGTGGAGTACGTCAAAAAGCAGGCGGAGAAACCGGGATGGAATGCCGTTTTGTGGTGGGAACTCCATGAATCGCTAGGTATTCCACACACCGGCAGACGTGTCCAAGAAGAACTTTTCCGCAAATACTTTCCAGATGGCGGGGACTACGCCGATTACGAACCGCTCATGCGCAAGCGCGTCGCAGAAATCGCATTGGAAAAACCCACCCGGACGACAACACAGGTGCTCAGCCGGTTTAACGATGACTTTGCAAATATGGTCTGGAGTCAAGGTTATTTCAATGGTTACGAAGGCGAATACGAATGGGGCGACGCTATCCGACAGAACGCCGCTAGCATCGTCGCCGAACCAACACCCTGGGATGTTGAAACGTCACCCAGTGCAACTGAACCTGCCAGCACCGGTGAAACCCGCACAACGGATATCCCCCAAGAACACGCCGACACGCAACTGCCACCACCGCAGGAAGCCGCGTCCTCACCGGCGAAGGTCGAACGGATACCCCAAAGCGACGCGGAGATAGAGGCAGCACTCACCGAGAAACTGATGCCAGCCGCACCGGAACTCCCTACCGATGCGCAGCTTGAAACAGTTCTCCGAACGCAGTTTTCACCGCAGCGATTTACGCGTGCGATGCAGACATTGCAGCGATACGGGCTGGCAGAGGGACTCCGCCGGCTGCAGGCGGCAGACCCCGAGGTGGCCGCCCACGTCAAACGCTTGCTACCGCGAAAAGCGGCGGAGAATTAACAAAGTCCCGTTTCCAAATCCCCATGCTGAGCTGGGGATGTAGGAAACGCTGAGCAGGATGTTCAAGATATGAGCAGGATTTGCAAGAGAAGACACGATGAACAGGATTAAGAAAGACACCTTCGGTGCACCAAGAACCTAATCCTGGAGATCGTGAAAATCGTGAAAATCCTGCTTAGGATGAAGAGGAAAACGGAGGTGAACGGAAGTCTCTTCTCCTGTTCATCGTGTTTAATCGTGTGAATCCTGCTCAGGATTAGCAAGAGAAGACAAGATTTTCAGGAGAAGAGAATCAGCCCGGGTTGATTCTCTTCTCCTGTTCATCGTGTCAATCCTGTGAATCCTGCTTCGATTGTCAGGATGAAGAGGGAGACGATGCACCGGAACGTTTGCTTAATCCTGTTAATCTTGCTTAATCTTGTAAATCCTGCTTGGGCTTGACAAAAAAGTCGTTCTATGATATCATATTGATGACAAACGTAACCGAAAACTATCCGTTACCCAAACAGGGAAGGAACGCACTTTCTACAACAAACTGAAGCACCATGGCATCCCGCGTAGGGCTCCATTTGTCAATGAAGTCTAAGCGTGAATTCAGGGTATTTTGGAAACCGTGCTCGCAGGGGACAGGCCCCCGCGCTACGTGCCAATGTTAAATGCCCTATCCGGGGGCAGCGACAGAGGGCGAGAACAGAATGGCTCTGGGAAAATAAGGAAATTAACTGGACATTTTCAGACGTGTTATGTTAAAATAAAGATAGACTCACCCAAACGAGGAGATAAAGAACTGATGAAAAGAAATGCCACGTTATTGATATGCTTGTTCATCCTGCTTCTTGCGCCGCGTGCAGATGCGCAGCAACGTTTCGCCGATGCAGTCGGGCCCGTTACGATTAAAGAGGTGACAGCAATCGCGCCACTTGTCGTCCCTTACATTACTTGGGGCGGCGAGGCTGCACTCTTCCACGCCAACGGCGGGCTTACGACGCAACAGGGCACTATCATGGAAGAAATCGGCATGAACCTCAAACTGGTGCCGGGCGACGATTTCCAGCAGCAGGTGCGCGATTACCTCTCCGGTAAGTCCCCTTTCCTGCGCGGCACGTTTAGGATGATAGCGCAGGCGAGTGAAGCAATCGGACGCGATACGCGCACTAAACCGGTTGTGTTTGGACAACTCACCTGGTCTGCCGGCGATCATTTCGTCGGGCGCGCCAACATTCGGAAAATTTCTGATTTAAACGGCAAAAAGATTGCCATCCAACAGGGCGGCCCGCACGTCGGCATGCTTTATGATATGCTGAAAACCGCGCGGCTCACGAAGTCAAATGTGCAGATTGTCTGGGTAGATGAACTCACCGGCGCGAAGGGGCCGGCAGAACGTTTCCGCAACGACGCGTCCATCGCCGGCTGTTTCGTCATCACGCCGGATATGCTCGGGTTAACAGGCGGTGCCGAGAATATCGGGACAGGCGCGGAAGGCACGGTGAAAGGCGCGCGCGTCGTCGTCAGCACTGCGACGCTATCTCGCTCCATCGCCGATGTCTATGCGTGCCGCAAAGATTTCTACGATGCCTACAAACCTTTTGTCGAACGGTTCTTCGCCGGCTATCTGAAAGGCGCGGAGGAAGTAATCGCCCTGAAAAAGGCTTATGAATCAAGCGGTTCCGCGAAATATATCACGCTGCTGACGATGATGCAGACTATCTACGGCAGAGAGGTGCTTCCAACGCTGGAGGAAGACGCGCACGGGCTCATCGCCGATTGCACGTTTGTCGGGCAACCCGGCAACATCGCTTTCTTCAATGACCCGAGTAATACCATCACGGGCTTTGAGGGGTTCAACAAAGCGGGATTGGACATGGCTGTCAACTGGGGTTTCGCGAAGCAACGCTACGCGCTGCTCCCGTCCGATCTGAATTTTAATGCCCCTATGTTTAAGGAGTTGCTGACGACAACCGTCGATGCACCGACGCAACTTAAGCAGCAGCGGTTCAAAAAAGAGGTGGTGCGCGCCGAAATTGAGACGTTTAACGAAGACGCAGTGTTGGACGAAAAGACGCTCATCTCCTTCACTATCCAATTCAAGGCGAATCAGGACACGTTTAGCGATACCGAGTATCGTTCCGAGTTCGACCGGGTGGTGGAACTTGCCTCTAAATATGGCAACGCCGCTATCGCGATTAAGGGGCACAGCGATCCTTCGCGCACGCTGAGTGTTTTGGTGAAATCGGGGTTACAAAGCGGGGTTTTGAAACGCACCGGCAGCCGCGGGAACTATAAATACTTTATGGATGGGAAATCGTTCAGCCTTGAGGATACCGCTGCTTTAATGCGTCTGATCGAGCAGAAAAAGTTTGGCAGCGCGAACGCCGCTGAAAGTCCATATCAGGTGATGAAGGCGGCACTGAAACTCTCCGAACAGCGCGGTGAAACGGTGAAACGGGCGATTATCAATTACGCACGCCGCAATAATGCACGCATCGATGCAGACCAGATCGTGCCGGTAGGTGTCGGAATTAAGGAGCCTGTCATCGCTAAACCGACGAGCCCTGCGGAGGCGGCAGAAAACCGCCGCGTCGAATTCGCTTTGATTAAGGTATCGGCGGAGGCAGTCGCGGT
The DNA here is from genome assembly GCA_003635305.1 of Candidatus Poribacteria bacterium. Taxonomy (GTDB): domain Bacteria; phylum Poribacteria; class WGA-4E; order WGA-4E; family WGA-3G; genus AGPOR5. The sequence goes on from PYJE01000031.1 coordinate 10,608, forward strand.
TTCGGATTTCGATTTTTGAACAGCATCGCGCCTACGGATAACCTGTTATGATACAACGAAATGTATGGTATTTGCTCATCCTGAGCGTGCTTGTTCTCGTTCATCAGAGCGATGCGGAGGACGCGCTCCATTCCGATAATATCGTCGTCATCTTGGATGCTTCAGGTTCCATGAAAGACAGATTTAGCAGCGACCGGACGTTAACCAAGATGGACGCGGCAAAGGCGGCATTGCGGGAAGTTCTGGCGAAAGTTCCGGCGGATACGCACATCGGCCTGCTGGTTTTCAGCGGCGCAAACGTTCAAAACGACTGGGTGTATCCGTTGGGACCGGTTGACATGCCGAGGCTGATGGCGGCGATTGACTTGCCACGGCCGAGCGGCGGCACACCGCTCGGAAAATACATCCGTCTCGGCGCAAATCGCCTGTTGGCGCAACGTGAAAAACAGTATAACTACGGAAGCTATCGGCTGTTAGTTGTGACAGACGGCGAGGCATCGGATGCACGCAAATTGCGGCAGTATACACCGGAAGTCCTCAAACGGCAAATCCGCATTGATGTCATCGGTGTGGATATGAAGCGGGAACACATGTTAGCCACGCTGGTAGATAGTTATCGGCGCGCCGACAACCCCGGCGAACTGGTAGCGGCGGTATCGCAGATTCTCGCCGAGACCGCGGATGATCCAACGACAGATGTCAGTAGCGTGGAAGTGTTTGACGACATCGCACCGCTGACACCGGAAATGGCTTTGGACTTAATTCAGCGGCTCACAACGCCACCGAGCAACGTGGCCATCGGGGAGCGCGCCGATGAAACACCGCCATCATCGCAATCGGTGGGAACACCGGCACAACAGCCCCAAAAGCCGCGCCGCAACCCAATCGGTAATTTCCCATGGTTGCCGGTTCTTGCTATTGCGGTTATCGCGTTTTTCGTTTTGAGACGGAAGCGATGAGAGGCCTTGCAGTAGGAGAGCCCCCAGTCTCAAATACCCACATCATCGGGACAGGGGCCGGTCTAGAGGAATTCCGTTTTCCGTTTCTGTTGTTTGCGCTCGTTTGAAGTTTCGGCGTAACGGCCGCGCGCTCCGTTCCAAGGGTGGTTCTCGCTGCGGCAGATGAAAAAATAATCGCATTCAGACCAAAAGCGTTTGGCATACATCCCCCAAAACTAGTTTCCCTACAAGAGCAAGCCGTATCAAATGAATTTGGTATAAGACGAGGTTTCTAGACATTATGGATGTCGATGTGAAAAAAAGCAAAATCATCATGGTGGCGAGTTGGCTGATTATTATTGGGATAATCGGACTCGTCTATAAGTTCGTCGTTGAGCCTCGGTTGCGCGGCAACCTCTTGAAGGAGACGAGCACGCAGCGTTATGCACACGAGATTAAGGTGGCGCACGATTCGTTTCCGGGGTATGCGATTCTTCGTTCGCCTGCCGTGAAAAATCTGCTGGACCGGCGTGGGATGAAACTCATCTTCGTTGACGATAAAGCGGATTATGTCGGCAGAATGCGTGGGTTGAAAAGCGGCAAGCATCAGATGGCGGTATTTACTATTGACGCTTACCTCAAGGCTGGAAGTGCTATCGGCGAGTTCCCGGGTTCGATCGTCCTCGTGATTGATGAGTCTAAAGGCGCGGATGCGATTGTGGCGTATCAGCGCAGTGTGCCACAGATTCCGAGTTTGAGCCATCCGCGGGCGCGCATCGTCATCACGCCGGATTCCCCGAGTGAGACGCTGGCGCGCATCATGATTAACAAGATGAGTCTGCCGAGCCTCCCTAATAATTGGGCGGTGGAGGCGAACGGCGCGGAAGCAGTGTATAAGAAACTCAAATCCGCCGATGCAGATGAACCGCACGCTTACGTCGTTTGGGAACCTTACGTGACGAAGGCTCTCGCGATTGATGGAGTGCATCTGTTGCTGGATAGTTCAAAACTGAAAGGCTACATCGTTGATGTGCTTGTGGTTCAGCGCGAGTTTTTGAGCGCGAACGCCGAACTCGTCACGCACGTCGTGCAGGCGTATCTACGCGCAAACTACGATTATCATAATCAGGGGGATGGATTGGTGTCCTTAATCGAGGCGGATGCCAAGCGGTATGGCGATGCGCTGAATCGGACTGAGACACTCAAACTCGTTGAAGGAATTGAGTGGCGGAACACGATGGAGAACTACGCGCATTTCGGTGTGATTTCCGGGCAGGCGGCGAAAGGCACAGACCGGCTTGAGGCGATGATAGGGAAGATTATGCAGGTGCTCGTCAGCACGAATTCTATCGCCGCAGATCCGGTTTCAGGCGATTACGGTTCGCTTTACTATGAAGGAATTTTGCGTTCGCTACACCACGACAACTTCCATCCCGGTGTTTTGACATCAAAGACAGGCGGCGGTTTAGACGATATTGTCATCGGCAGCACCCCGGTAACGGAAGAGGTGCGTGCGGAGAAAGCGTTGAACCCGCTCTCCGATGCGAATTGGGATACGCTTGCGCCGGTGGCGGCGATGAAGATTGAACCCATTCAATTCGGGAGAGGAAATGCGCGGATTCTTCGGAATAGCGAACGCGCATTGCGGCAACTCGCCGCTGACTTAAAGTCGTTCCCGCAGTATTATTTGCGCGTCGTTGGACATACGCGGCACGAAGGAGACCCGGGCGCAAATCGGAGGTTGGCGGCGCAGCGCGCGGAGGCAGCGGCGCAATTCCTCCGCGACCTGGGCATTGCGAGGCACCGCATCCGTGCAATTGCAAGCGAGCGTGCTTCGAAACGGCTGCAAGGTGCGGCGGCGCAAAGCGTTACGTTTGAACTGCTCGGAAATCCGTATTAGGGAGAGAAATCGGTGATGGAACGCAAGGCGAGCTCGCGGGGGACAGGCCCCCGCGCTACGGTAAGAGGCGGTTCTTGCGCGGTGCAGCGAGGATAGCGGACAGGCCCCCGCGCCACGGTAAAAGGCAGCAATATGTGCATCACTAAAAAACATCAACAAAGGAGGAAAAGGCAATGTTAATCAATCCGAACCCTATTGAAGAGAAGACGCAGCCCCTCTCAAGGCGTTCGTTTATCAAAGGTGCCGCTGGGTTCGCCGCTTCTGCTGTCGCTAGCGGAAGTCTAATCCAG
>PYJE01000031.1:13755-18160 GCA_003635305.1 Candidatus Poribacteria bacterium
ACGAATTCTATCGCCGCAGATCCGGTTTCAGGCGATTACGGTTCGCTTTACTATGAAGGAATTTTGCGTTCGCTACACCACGACAACTTCCATCCCGGTGTGTTGACATCAAAGACAGGCGGCGGTTTAGACGATATTGTCATCGGCAGCACACCGGTAGCGGAAGAGGTGCGTGCGGAGAAAGCGTTGAACCCGCTATCCGATGCGAATTGGGATACGCTTGCGCCGGTGGCGGCGATGAAGATTGAACCCATCCAATTCGGGAGAGGCAATGCGCGGATTCTTCGGAATAGCGAACGCGCATTGCGGCAACTCGCCGCCGACTTAAAGTCGTTCCCGCAGTATTATTTGCGAGTTGTTGGACATACGCGGCACGAAGGAGACCCGGGCGCAAATCGGAGGTTGGCGGTGCAGCGCGCGGAGGCAGCGGCGCAATTCCTCCGCGACCTGGGTATTGCGAGGCACCGCATCCGTGCAATTGCAAGCGAGCGTGCTTCGGAACGGCTGCAAGGTGCGGCGGCGCAAAGCGTTACGTTTGAACTGCTCGGAAATCCGTATTAGGGATAGAAATTGCTGATGGCACGCTGGGCGAGCTCGCGGGGGACAGGCCCCCGCGCTACGGTTCAAGAACTGTTTTCGGGGCTGTCCCTCGCCATGCGAAGAGCGAACCGAAAAATATCATAAAAGGAGGAAAAGGCAATGTTAATCAATCCGAACCCTATTGAAGAGAAGACGCAGCCTCTCTCAAGGCGTTCGTTTATCAAAGGTGCCGCTGGGTTCGCCGCTTCTGCTGTCGCTAGCGGAAGTCTAATCCAGCCTGCGGCGGCGCAGTTCGGCTGGCGCGGCGAGCTCTATTACGATGCCTCCGAAGACCGGTACCTCGGCGGTGACGGTATCATTGAGCACCACTATCCGGAGATGAATCCGACTGGGGAAAAGTTCACCTTCGTCCGCCTCAAGTACCCCGGTGGCACTGGCAGATACCGCGAAAGCGATTGGTGGACGAACATCGTCAACTATTACTACTGGCAGTCCGATAAGAAGTTCGCGCAGGTGCTTGCCGCGAATACATCAATTGACGTGGAACTGCGCGAACATCCGCAATACGTGGACATTGACGATGCCGGCCTCTTCGCTTATCCTTATCTCTTTATGACAGGGCACAGAGGCATTCAGTTGTCAAAGGAGCAGGTGTGGAAGTTGCGTGAGTATCTTGAACGCGGCGGTTTCCTGCACGTTGAGGATTGCGACGCGCGGCTTGACCGCGGTAGAGGCGGTTTGCGGCCGTATGTCCACGAACTGATGGAGCAAGTCTATCCCGAAAAGCAGCGGGAGACGCTGGATATGAGCCATCCGATTTATCACACGCTCTATGAACATGACGAATACATGGGCGGCGATAAACTCATCCCTGGTGTCTGCGATGCAGACGAGGCCATCATGGACGGAGACCGGGTGATGCTCTACTTTTGTCCAAGCGATCTCAACTGTGCGTGGGAAGGGCGGCCGTGCAGTCCCGGCGGCGAAGAACAGCGCGAGTGGGCATTCAAGCAGGGAATGAACGTTGTCGCGTATGCACTTACGCGCTAGTCATCAAAATGTGGCAGGACAGACGCAAATGCCATCATACCCCACACCCGGAGGCGCGGTTTCCAACCGCGCACGCGCGAAAAGGGGCCCAAAACTTGTGAGAAGGCACACCGCGCCTACCGGGTTCCTGCTGCGGCCACCCTATTTCGTATGAGAGGTTCTATCAGATGGCCTATCGTAACTTTACGTTGGAAGCCGTAGTGTCAAGGTTCCAGTTGGAAATCACCGAGTCTGCGAATCTTTTCTCTGAAATAGAACCGGTGGCATTGCGTTCCGATTTCGCTGCAGATTTGGCGAGAAATGTGCAGTTAGCGAGTGCCATCAACACAGAAAAGGCGAAGTCCGAGTTGATAGTTGCACCGGTTCTAGTTGAGCTCCGGGAGCAAACAGGCCGGCGCATCAGCCTTTTTTCGGGGATTGACTTCAGCGTTGATGCGGAGAGCGAATTGACAGGTGTGTGCGATTTTTTAATCAGCCTGTCGCCTGTGCAGCATTTGTTGCAGGCCCCTGTGCTCGCTCTGGTTGAGGCGAAGAAGGACGATCTGACGCTCGGGCTTGGGCAGTGTGCTGCGGAGATGATTGCCGCACAACGCTTTAATGCCGAAAAAGGAAATGACATTTCGTGGGTTTATGGCTGTTCAACAACAGGCACAGATTGGAAATTCCTGAAATTGGCTGAAAAATGTCTGCACATTGATATGGAACTCTATCCGATCCGGCAGTGCGATAACATCCTCGGTATCCTCGCTAGCATGGTAGCGCAGCAGGCATAAGGGCCCGTGCTCAGGCCGGGTCAGACTGGAGAATTAACAATGCTCATCATTCCCGAACGCAATAGCCTTCACTACGGTGATAACCTTCACATCATGCGCACATGGCGCAACGAATGGGTGGACATCGCCTACGCCGATCCCCCGTTCAACAGCAAGACGAACTATAACCAACTCTACCGCGTCGAAACCGACACCCACCCAGGCACGCGCAACGCATCACTCAAAGCGTTTGAGGATACATGGACATGGAGCGCAACCGCTGTCGAACGCGTCCAACGTATCAAAAATGCACCGGCACACCCCGCCTATAAAGTCATCACCGGCCTCCATCTCATCCTTGGAGACAGCGGCATGATGGCCTATCTCAGCTATATGGCCGAACGTCTTGTCGAAATTCATCGCCTCCTCAAACCTACCGGCAGTCTCTATCTCCATTGCGATAATACAGCCGGCCCGCATCTCAAGATGCTGCTAGACGACATCTTCGGGCCCAAGCAGTTTCGCAATGCGATTCGGTGGTGCTATTCTAACAGCGGCCGTTCCAAACGGTTCTTTGTCAAAAAGCACGATACCATTTTCCTCTATACCAAAACCGATGAAGCGTTCTGGGGGAATTATCGGATACCGATTAGCGATAAATACCTTGCGAGTCATTATCGGCATGTTGACGAGGAGGGACGCAGGTGCTTCATTCGGACGAACGCCGGGAAGACGCGCATCTACTATCCAGAGGATGGGATGACTTGCAACGACTGGTGGACAGATATTCCGTCCCTGAATTCTGTCGCCAAAGAACGGCTGGGGTATCCGACACAGAAGCCGGTCGCGCTGTTGGAACGCATCATCGCCGCCTCCTCACGAGAGGGAGACATCGTGTTAGATCCGTTTTGTGGCTGCGGCACCACGGTCGTCGCTGCAGATAACCTGAAGCGGCAGTGGGTAGGCGTAGACATCAATCCGATGGCGTTGGACATTATCAAGACGCATCGGTTCCCGGGACGCGAGATTCCTATCACCGGTATCCCTGCCGATTTTGCGAGTGCGGCGCGGCTAGCCGCGGACAATCGTCGTCACTTTGAACTCTGGGCTATCGGCTGTGTGCCGGGCCTCGCACCCAACGAGCGCGGCGGTGCGGATGGTGGGATTGACGGTGTTGGCAACACCGTGGAGAAACCGGCAGGCGGTTTCAAACCGCTGGTGCTCGCACAAGTGAAGAGCGGCAAGTTTTCGCTGAGTCACCTCCGTGATTTTCTGCACGTCATTGAACGCGAAAACGCCGCCCTAGGGCTTTACCTCACGCTTGAGCGCGTTACGTCGCCGCGTGCGATGAGCGAGGTAGCCAACAAAGGCATGGTTGTTATCGGGACAGAGACGTTTCCGCGCGTGCAATGCTATGCTGTGGCGGCGCATTTTGATGAACCCGCTGGGCGGTTACGGCTGCCGCAGTTGACAGACCCGTATACGGGCAAACCGTTGCAAAATCTGTTGTGGTAGTTGTGGTGCTTGTCCCGGTAGGCGCGGTTTGAAACCGCGTCAACAGGTCCGTAGGACCTACATGTCTATAGCCTGTTCTGCACGCCAAGAAGCCTAAGGGCCTTTAGGTCCTTAATCGGCATTTCTTGAGCTATCCGTTCGGGCTCGGGCGAGCCCGAACTACAGACGTTAACCGTGAACGATGCGCGGTTTCAAACCGCGCCTCCGGGAAACGCCTATAGGTTGCGCTCGCCCCATCGCAACCTCGGCGCGGTTGGAAACCGCGCCTACGGGAAGGTGCTTGTAGGTTGCACTCGCCCCTTGGATATTCCCGCTTTTAACACTATAGACGTTGATTTGACGCAAAAGGTACCACAAATAATGCAAAAAAAAATGTTTTTTTGGATTTTACGGAAAATTCTTGGTTTTTTAAGGCGCGGGCATGCGATAAATGAAGAATTCCTCATCGCCGATGATAGAACTTGTAAAACGTGCCACGTCAATCAAGCGATATTGCTCCTGCAGCCGCGCATTCACCGCGCGGTTCAGGATAAGCAGCACCGCTCGCG
>PYJE01000031.1:18180-24480 GCA_003635305.1 Candidatus Poribacteria bacterium
GGCTTTACCTCACGCTTGAGCGCGTTACGTCGCCGCGTGCGATGAGCGAGGTAGCCAACAAAGGCATGGTTGTTATCGGGACAGAGACGTTTCCGCGCGTGCAATGCTATGCTGTGGCGGCGCATTTTGATGAAAACGCTGGGAGGCTACGGCTGCCACAACTGACAGACCCGTATACGGGCAAACCGTTGCAAAATCTGTTGTGGTAGCCGTGGTAATTGTCCCGGTAGGCGCGGTTTGAAACAGCGTCAACTCACACGTGCGCGCTTCCAAAGCGCGCCTACGGTGCTTGTTGCCTGCTGGGGGACGTGCTTCCAAAGCGCGCCTACGGTGCTCGTTCCGCGTCAGGCCTATTTAGTATAAACTGCGGCAAAATCTTCTTGCGGAGGCGTTCATAAGCGAGGCTCGCGCCGGCGATATTGCCTGCGGCCGGTCCCAGTTGCAACTGCGCGATGGTGCCTGTCCCAAATAGATTGGCAACAGGCAGCAGTTGCAAATTCGCGTCAATTTTCGGTAATCCGCACACAAGCGGCACCTCATGCTGTGCGATTAATTCCGCCAAAAACGGATACCGCCGGAGGTTAAATTGATACCCGGTTGCGAGGATAACGCAGGAGACGTTTGTTCGGTAGGCACGCTTTGAAAGCGCGCCTGAACTTTCAAGGTGCAGACATAGGGTTTGCCCAGGTTCTTCTGTGATGTTTCGGACGCAAGTGTGGGTATAGATAGTGACGCGCGGTGCCTCCCTCAAAGCCTCGGCAATATCCGGCGTGATGCTTCCTTCACCCCTCACCTGCTGAACCGTTTCATATCGTTGCTGAAAGTCGGGCTCGCTTGCAAATTCAGCGAGTGCTTTCGGGCCCAGCCATCTCGGTGGAAAATCGAACTGTTCCTTTTTTAATTGCCGCCGCGCGATGAGAATTACCTCGTGTCCGCGCTCGCTGAGGCTCCTTGCCAGCGTGCCCGCTGTCAATCCCGCGCCGACAATAGCAATCGGCTCCTTCTCAGTCGGTAGCGCGTGGAAAACCTGTCCCTCGCGATGGTTCGGCTCCACCGAAAATCGCGATGCGTGGACAACTCTTTCTGGCCATCGCTGTTGCCACGGGATAAATTCCAGCGGCACATAACAGCAATCATCAGAACCGATGGCGAGGATAACACATCGGCTACGGAACCCGACAGTGTCGGTTGAAATCAGACGAAACGGGTATTGCCCTGCCCCTTTGTCCCACCGCAATGTCGCCACATCAAATTGATAATAGTCCTGATGTTTGGCGATTTCTTTCAATACATCATTACAAAAATCCCAGAAAAGCCGAGTTGCCGGTTGCGAATACGGCGGTGCCAGTTCATCGCCCCGGTTGTGGCGTTGGGCGTATTCAACGATGCCTAGCGCATCAGGGGCGATATGATGCACTGCAGGGGAACGGAGGAACGTCATCCCTTGGCGTTCGGTTTTGCGCTGCCACGCCGTGAGCGGCAACGGATGCCTATCAACAATCGCGATTTCTGTCGTCGGGATTTCGCGCAGGAGCCGCAACGCGATGGATATGCCGTGTATGCCGCCGCCGATAATGGTAACCGGGATATTCCGATGTGCGAGATTTTTCATTTTTTTGTTGTGCCTGGCGGTGGTTTGGCGTTGACTTGGCGAAATATCTCCGCTTAGCCAAGACGATTCAACTCTCCCCATTCTGTTCAAGCGTCCCGAGGAAGACGATAAAGACGGGCCCTCGCACTACGGCGCGGCGGCACCTGTATTCGGCCCTGGCAAATGCACACTCTTCAGCACGAAGGACTTTGTCACTAGCGCATCCGTGGCGCGATAACGGCTGTACCGATATTGGACAATGCCGACATCTGGCGCAATCCAATATGCCGCTGGCGGACTAATGAACCGCGTCAACGCGTCACTGCTATCGCCGAAGACTGCCTCTTCCTGAACAAGATAAGTTTGATAACTGCCAGCAGGCACGGTTATCCGAACATCTCTATCCACGACATAGCGTGTCACCGCGACCGGATTTCCGACTGTCTTTTCAAATACCGTCCATTCTTTTCCGACTTTTAGCGGAAAGTCCCAGACGCGGCGCGGCGTTGCGTGCTTCTGATGATAGGTAGGATTGCTCCACGGGAAGATGTAAGCGTCAAACGCCGACTCTATCAACGCCTGCGGCGTTTTGTAAAAGTAGGTTGCAGAAATAGGGAATGCGAAATCATCAAAAAAATCCGTTTCTGCCGGCACACGAAAATAGAAGGCGTTGGCAGTTAAATGGTCTAGTGCCTCCCTGTCGAGCGCGTCCTCTGCCACCGGGCTGATTCTGCCTACAGTCATTTGCCGATGCGTCGTGCCGCTGATGTCCCTTGTGCCTTCAATGCGGACAGTGAATTCCTGATTCGTATCCGTGTCGATGTATGTCCATGCGGAACCAGTGTCCGTGGGGAAATCGATGGCGAGGAAGCCTGTTGTATCGGGTGGCGGCAACGTCGTTTCGCCGTGGGGCTCAACGAGGCCGTCGTCGCCGCACGCGGTGAAAATGAGGAAGATAAAGAGGAGATAAAACGTCTTTTTCATCTATGTCACTGGAACGTAGGGCGAGGGCCTGTCCCTCGCGATGCTTGTAAAATGCGAAAATTCATTTGATAATACAAAATTTGCCTGTTTTGACAAACCCGTTTTCATCGGTTGCGCGGAAGAAATAGAGCCCTGTGCACACCATCTCGCCGCGCTGATTGGTGCAATCCCACTCGGATGCCGAATCTAGCACCTTGATTAATGTCCCTTGCGCATCGTAGATTTCGACGGTTAAGCCGCGCGGATAAAACTGAAGATGTCCGCTTTGTCCCGCATAGAGTGGATTTGGCGCGACGGTGACGCTTCGGGTTGCATCATTTGCGACATAGTTGAAGGTTCGTCCTTGCCAAATTCGGGAACCTGATACGCCTACGGACGTTTCACCCCGAATCTGATAGAGATAGGTGCCGGTTGGCGGAAATCCATCTGTTGTTAGCGTTCCTACCCATTTCATCGGAGTTTCTGGCGTTAAAAAGATAGCCTGCCTTTGCCCGTCGGGATTTTCCACGTCCAAGATTGGCGCGTTTTGCAGTTCGTGTGTGCTGCGCACTGCAACTTGCCACACGCCGATGCCGCGCGGCTGCGTCTCTATAAAAAAGGCAGGTGCAGCGTTTCCAGAATCAAAGGCAGGTGTGATGCTATTCGGTGCGAGATGCGGCGCGCCCATGATACCTATTGCATCAACCGGGACGACAGCGTAGAAATAGTGGACAGCGTTCGCATCGAAAAAATCGCTCGTGACATCGACATCTTGAAAGACAGTGGTATCCTCAAATCGGGTTTGCGTTATAGGCACACGCCCGACGATAGTGATGTCGTCTTCGGCGATGCCGTCATCGTTCCTATCAGCGGCGGCAAGCACTTCAGCGGCGTTTTGGAAAGGTTGTGGGACATCAGTCTCGCTTTCTAGCGTGTAGCGTTTGCGCACAATCGCCACTTCTCGAATGCCAGCAGGGTTTGCAACATCCCACGAAACGATGGGGCCGCCACCTCCTTGAGAGACTTGAGTGTTTGCAAGTCTGCCTATCGGCGGCGGGCCTGCCATATAACTCACCGAGCCGCCAAAAGTGCCGCCCGGCACGATGACCTGCTCGACATCCGGATGCATGTTGATAAGCACCAACGTGATTTCCTGAATCTCGCCGCCGAAGTCCTCGAACGTCATCTGTGCTTCTTGCGAACGCTGATAGGTAAATGCCTCGCGCACCTCCGTTGTCCCGTTCCGTTTCCTGATGATGAATTTCGCCGCCCATCCGCGCAGGCCAGTGAACGTGTGCCGATTGAGTTCGTCTTGGATGTCCTCTGCATCGTCGCGCGTGAGGGAGCGGATGTCTATCGGTGCCAAGTCTGCGCCATCAATTTTCACGGCGAACTCGGGCTGAACCCCGGCAGGCCGAAACACAACATAACGCGCCGAGAAATGTTCCGGCATCGATTCCGAATCAAAATCGGTGCGGACAGGATAGACGGCGTGGACATCGGTGGGATGAATCGCGACGGGTGGAAAGCGATGCGCGTTGGTGTAACCCTGCGCGTCTGTCTGCGTCCCAGCTCTCTCGTGCGTGAAATAATTCCACACGGTGAACGTTTTGAATGCTTCGGCGAGGGTGGTGCCTCGGTTAGTGAAGACATCGTAGAAGTTGCCCATCTCGCGATAGCTGCCATCGGTAGTGTCGCCGTAAAACTCGCGCACAATGTCGTATCCGAACCGTTCCGTGATATACAGCGTCCAGATAACGGAGCCGTATTCCCGGTCTCCGATGCGGCTGTCCAGCGCGATGTCGGGATGTAAGAACCAGCGGCGCAATTGATGAATGTAGTAGTTATAGGCATCGGTTTCGTTGGGTTCATCCGGGTCTGGGATATTATCGCCATCGTCAATTCTGCCGCCATCGTAAGTCATGATTTCTATCCATGTCGCCGATGCCTCCATGAACCATGTCGGCATGTAGGCGTTATAGGCGAACTGGATGCCGTGCAGGAATTCGTGCGCGCAGGTAGTCTCAATATAGCGTCTTCCCTCAGATTTCCCGACGTAATCGTAGATGCGCGAGTTAATCATGAAATAGGGTGCCACCGTGAGTGCTGTGGAGAGCACACGTCCTTCAAACCAGTCCGCTGTCGTAATGCCGAGCGCGGGGAAGGTGAAGAGATAGACATCATATTTGTGGTTTCCGCCGTTCTCCATCGCCCAAAAATCGATATAAGGTTTCTTAAACCCCATCAAATCGATTTGGATGTGATATGAACGTTCCATTGCATCGGCGCAGATGTCGACATAATCAGGGACACCGTTGCGCGGGTGGAAGTCTTCGAGTGGTGGTGCTTGCGGGCCGACGCGCGTGTAGTGGAGCCTAAAATGCGGCGTGTTGAACTGTTCGGGGAGCACCATATCGCCGAAGAGACTGCCGGGGAGCCCAGGCCGCAGGAACATTCCTTTCAGTTCTTGTCGATGCACCGAAGGCACATTCTGCCAATTCTTTGCGAGCGTGACGAAACTGTCGGTTGCGCATTCGGTTAACTCATTGGCGGTATAGCGCGGTTTGAGTTGGGTAAACTGTCGGGCAGTCTGAATGGCGTTTTGCAGTTCCGCGTCTGGCGGTAGCGCGCTTGCAATGGCGGCGCACGCGATTGCGCATGTGATGATAAAAATGGATAACAATTTCATATAGATATGATACCATTTTTGGAGGGAATGTGCAAGAAAAAAATCGGGGTGCGGGGTTTTTTCTCTGCGGTAGGAGTGTGTTGACGTGGGGCGAGGGCCTGGCTCTCGCAGGTGTGGGGTTGCTAGAGATTCGCGGGGGACAGGCCCCCGCGCTACGGTATCCTTCCTCTTTATCGTAGGGCGAGGGCCTGTCCCTCGCTCAGCGCGATACTATTAAGGACCTAAAGGACCTTAGGGCCTCTTGCGTTCTGCATGCTATAGACATTTAGGTCCTAAAGGACCTGAAGACCTGAGAGCACAGTTCCTGCACGCCAGCATCGCGGGGGACAGGCCCCCGCGCTACGGTGGCGATGAGCCTGCTACCGTAGGACGAGGGCCTGTCCCTCGCCAGCGTCCGGAGTGCAAGAAGAGCGCGGGGGACAGGCCCCCGCGCTACGGTATCCTTTACCTTTATCGTAGGGCGAGGGCCTGTCCCTCGCCACTGTTGGAGAACCCGATAACCCCGCCGGAGACAGGCCTCCACTACGGTAGCCTTCCTCTTTATCGTAGGGCGAGGGCCTGTCCCTCGCCACTGTTGGAGAACGCGATAACCTCGCGGGGGACAGGCCCCCGCGCTACGGTGGAAGGCAGCGTTCTTAGGCCGGCGAGATTAATCCCGCTGCTTGAGTTCACCGAACGTCAACAACGCACGATTCGATGCGGAGACAGGACCCCGCAACATCCGCATCGCTAACGCCTGAGGCTTACCATCAAACGCCACTTCCTCGATCTGGTAGTAATACTCAACACCCGGCTTCGCCGATGTATCCGTGAACGTGTAAGTTTGACGTTCACCTGTGGTGCCGGCACCGGCGATTAAGGCAGCGTTGATGAGCGTGAAACCACTCTCACGTTTCTCACTCCGACGCAGGTTGAACCCCGCATTGTCTACCTCAGATTCGGTTGTCCACGTCAACACAACCGCACCGGCTTCGTTCCGAGTCACCGAGAAACTTGATAACTCCACGGGCAATGCACCACCGGCACGATGTCCCGGTGTGCCGATATCCTCGGCAGA
>PYJE01000032.1:0-2064 GCA_003635305.1 Candidatus Poribacteria bacterium
CCGCGGTTCTCAAAGAGGCAGGTGAAACGCTTTAAGCGCGAAACGGCTTTGTGATAGCTGAGAACCGACACTGCTGGCGGTTCTCAGCTGAATACTTAATGCGTATGATGCGCCGCCTTGTGGTAATGCAACCGCAGCAGATCTACTCCAAAATCATCGGCGATGTGCCGCCAGACCGAGTGAATGTGGTTCGCATTGTTCTGCGTGTTATCATATTCCACAAAGAAAAACGGGCCGTGGAGGCGGTAATAGTGCGGCATTCGGCGCGCCTCGCCGCCTGCCCACGCGAAGTGGATATCATTGACGCTTCCCTCGCGCAGTTTGCGGTGCTCAATCGCCGCTACCTCGTCAGGGAGCCGGTCGATGTATTCATGCACCAACTTCATCAAAATATCGCGCTGATGCGTTTCCATGGATTCGGCGGGTAATCCCTCTACCGCTTCAAACTCAACTTTCGGCACATCGCGCGTCAAAATATCGGAGGGTGCGTCCGCGTTGATGATGCTTTGTCCCTTCTGTTCCGCCGTGAGTGTGCCGAGGAGTTCCCGTGCGATGTCTTCTTCTGCAGCGAGCACCCGCAATCCCTTCCGAGTGCCGGATGGCACCTCTGCTGGGTTAGAACCGAAGAAGAACGGGTTCGGCGAAATCAACTCGCGATTAACGACGGTGAAGTTGAGGGAAACGTGGTGCCCTTCGGCGCGCCAGCCCCAGGCATCGTTGCCGCCCGGGTCACCGAACACGGTGAAAAAATAAGATTCCGGATCGCGGGCGAGTCTTGCCTCCCCAGCCGCTCGCTCAATTTCCCCAAGCGTTGTCTCCAGATTGATAATCGCGCGCGCTTTCTGATACCCACCCGCGCTGAGTCCGCTCCCCATCAATGCGAAGGCGGCTTCCTGCTGTTTCGGGTTCAATGCCTTGAGCGCGATGCCTTTCCGTTCCCACATCTCAACCGGAATATAGTGCCACCGGAAGCGTTCGTTTCCGTCAAATGGCAGGGCTGCCTGTTGGCGTAGCGGCGGCGTGAGGGTATCCAAAAAATTCGTCGCCGCCTGTGCCATCAGTGCAGCGGTTTCGGATGCCGGCACCACGAGCGGTGTCGGTGTTGCGTGCTTATGTGTCTGTGCCATGATGAAATATCTCCTTTGATAGTGTCTTCTATTGTAAACGAAAGTCGTTTGCAAATCAAGAACATTTTGAAGCAGGATTTACAAGATGCAGCAGGATTTTCAAGATGAGCAAGATATGAGCAGGATTTGGAGCAGGATTTACAAGATTTTCAGGATTTTTTTGTCGCCGTCCGAGCAGGATCGGGCGATCCTGCTCTTCTGTGAGACCGACGGTGGCGAGGGACAGGCCCTCGCCCTACGTTAGCAGGGGAGATGCTGCGGCCCCGTAGCGCGGGGGCCTGTCCCCCGCGATCGCAGCGGCCTCGCGAGACAGGCCCCTGTAGTTCGCGATCGCCTGATCGCGAACAGGTAAGGATCGGGCGATCCTGACCTACAAAATCCTGAAAATCCTGAAAATCATGAAAATCCTGCTTTTTTAATTTGACAAAAATAAAAAAATAATGTATAATTAAATATAGTGGTTTAATTTTCCACGAATTTTACCGAAAAAAAGGAGATAACTCATGACTTATCTATTTTCCTTCACGATAGCGGGCATCGCGGCTCGCTTGAAAACCTCCGTCACCGGGCTGTTGCAGGGTTCCCTGCAAGGGTTTCGCGCGCTCGCGCGGTTAGGTGACGTATCCTACCCTGAAGACCCCCCCTTGCTTTACGGCCGTTAAGGGTTAATACCGCCGGCCGTCCTTCCGCTGTTCGATGCGTTTTGGCGGGCAGCTTGCTGCTCTGCCTGCTCTCCGTGTTCGCACTGCCGATGGAGACCGCGGCGCACGCGCCGCATAGATTCGGTGCCGATACATCGACCACCAGGAACCCTCAGAATGCGGCGACAAACGATTTCGACAACGACTATATATTCGGTCCCGATCCGAACCCTGACATTTCTAATATCATCGAGTGGGTTCGTGTCTACAAAAATCCGAAGACAACCCCTACGAGG
>PYJE01000032.1:2084-17659 GCA_003635305.1 Candidatus Poribacteria bacterium
GGACGCATGAAACCCATTAAAGACAGCGCGCTCGCCTATTTAGGCACAGTGGCCAACTCCAAGGCACAAGTCGCAATTGATGAAGCAGAGAAGACTGTTGAACGCGCGAACCGACTCAACGCGCACAAGCACGCCGCTACCTTAATGCAGGAGGCGACAACACTGCTCGCACACGCGAAGGAAGCACACCGGGCCGCAAATTACGACTACGCTTTCGACTTAGCCGAACAGGCTTCGGAACAAGCGCGCAATGCAGTCGACAAGGCACGCGCAGCCGAAAGTCGGCAAAGCGTTTATGTTCTCAAAAAGATTCGTGTTGAGGAAGGGTATGAGGCTCTTGAAAAAGGCGCGCTCGTCACCGCGGAAAAGAAGGCACGGCAGTCCTTGAAGATTGACAGAAACTATCGCGCCGCCCACCAACTGCTGAACGCAATCAAGCAGACATACTACGGCGAAGGACTCGCTTGCCTTGATGAGAACCGCTACTCCCAAGCGATTACGGCGTTCGAGAACGCCGCGAGGATCGACCCGAGTTTTGCCAAAGCCTTGTGTAATCTCGGCGTTATCTACATTGAGCAGCACCAAGAATCGATGGCAATCGCACCGCTAAAAAAAGCGATAGAAGCGAATCCGAAGTTCAAGGAGGCGCGTTTTAACCTGGGTATCGCGTATCTGCGGCTAGGCCAATTTGAATTGGCGCGCGACGCAGCAGGAATTGTCTTGGAACTTTGCGACACTTCTCGGAAAGCCCCGGTTTGCGAGGCGGCCGAAGTGCTTTTGGATTCTATTGCGGAGTGAGCAGGATCAGGCGATCCTGCGCTACAGAGTAGGGTGGTGCATGGCAGTAGGAGAGCCCTCCCGCGTCTCGATGCTTTCGGTGAGACCGACGGTGGCGAGGGACAGGCCCTCGCCCTACGGTATGAAGGGACATGCTGCGGCCCCGTAGCGCGGAGGCTTTCTGTGCAACCGACGGTGGCGAGGGACAGGCCCTCGCCCTACGGTATAAAAGGAGATGCTGCGGCCCCGTAGCGCGGGGCCTGTCCCCCGCGATCGCCGCGGCCGCGCGAGACAGGCCCCTGTAGTTCGCGATCGCCTGATCGCGAAAAAATCCTGAAAATCTTGCAAATCTTGGAAATCTTGAAAATCCTGCTCAAATCTTGAAAATCTTGCTTTTAATTTGACAAAAAGTGAAAAATAATGTATAATTAATACAGTGGTTTAAGTTTTCCACGAATATTACCGAAAAAAGGAGATAACTCAATGACTTATCTATTTTCCTTCACACTAGCGGGCATTGCATCCCGCTTGAAAACCTCCGTCACCGGGCTGTTGCAGGGTTCCCTGCAAGGGTTTCGCGCGCTCGCGCGGTTAGGTGACTTCTCCTACCCTGAAGACCCCCCCCTCCTTTACGGCCGTTAAGGGTTGATACCGCCGGCCGTCCTTCCGCTGTTCAATGCGTTTTGGCGTGCAGCTTGCTGCTCTGCCTGCTCTCCATGTTCGCACTGCCGATGGAGACCGCGGCGCACGCGCCGCATAGATTCGATGCCGATAAATCGACTACCAGGAACCCTCAGAATTCGGCGACAAACGATTTCGACAACGACTATATATTCGGTCCCGATCCGAACCCTGACATTTCTAATATCATCGAGTGGGTTCGTGTCTACAAAAATCCGAAGACAACCCCTACGAGGGAACTTGGGAGTCCTACCCAAACCTCAGGTCGCTTTCGTAGGTGGGCGATGCCGGGTGTGGCAATAGGGTCATCGTGGATATTGCCCTCTATGCACTGGGAGGAAACAGAGAGCGATTGGAGTGCTCTTAATGAGGGCGAGGTCTGGGTGGATTTCAATACCGCGACCGGGGACGGCTCCCTGATAGATACCGGTGAAAACAGTGGGCTTGTCACCGCCACGGAAAACACGACGGTGACAGTCAACGACCGGGTTGCGATTGCGGTGAAGTTCACGACTTTCGGTGGTTATATCCGGTCAGACATGACAATTGGCCCACGCGCGGAGATAAGGTATGAGCAGGTTGGGACTCAAGGGGGAAGGACTGATGTGCTTCAAGGTACTACACATATTGAGGGGCCATGGCGGCTCAATCCCAATCTGCAGGTCCCACAAGGTTACCAGGGCAGCGGTCAGGAGCATGTCTTGGTTTACCAGTTTGTGGTGGGCGAGGAGCATGCCATCCTGAATGCCGAGGGCCCTTGGCTGGAACAGGATTTCGTTACGGTGGGCATCCCCTCTCTAGGGGATGACTTCGCTTTGAATAACCTCGACAATCCGAATTATAATTATGTGATAACTCGGAATGACGGATCGAGAATTGATTCGGGTGACCTTCAGGTTGAAGCTGTCGATTGGATTTACAGCGCGATGCCGCCCCGTGAAGTCCTCGATCCGGGGAATTCTAACCTTGTGCATCGAAAGCAGTCGTTTGATGCTGCAGGACAACGTCTTGATTTCGGTGTGCGAACGAATGCGGATTCTGCCGTTCTTCCGAGTTCCACCGCCGTGAAGCCGTGGAATACGACTTTGGCTGTTGGTCCTACCAAGGAAAATTGGGATGTGGGTGCGCCCCCTTATCCACGAGCGAATCTTCCAGCGGGTTATCCCGGCGGAGCCAGCGATCTGCCTGGTGTTCAGGGCTGGCACAACCATAGAAGGGGAAATCTGCAAGATCAGACACCGACCCACCGCCATGTCCCGATGTATGACCCCAAGGATAAGGAGATTATCTACTATCCGAAGGTAGTGGTAGGGGATACGGACAATGGGACGACAGTGTCCTCGTCGACAGCGATAACGGATGTCCCTACCGGCACCCAGACAGGGGAGTTTCAGGTGACGTTGGGGTTCTCCGAGGTCCAGGAGATAGCGGACTTTACGATAGACCGTCGTACCTTCGCGGGTGTTAGGTCTGCCATCGTCGAGACAGGAGTCCCCCTTATACCGCCGCCTGATAGGAGCATCATTCCTGTGCCGGGTGCGTCTGTGTCCATCTTTGTGGCGCATGACGTGAGTGATGCGGGCGTGACGACATCTCAAACGTCATTGACGGCGGCCCTTGCGGCGGCGGATCCGCCGTGGACGGTGACGGAGATGGCCTATGCCGGCGGGATTGAGATTGCCGCGTCAGGAAAAATGGGGCCTCGCAATCACGGTAATGCGACGCGGTATACTTTGACGCTCTCGCCGCCGTTAGGCGTAAAAGGCGATATCGCACTGCAGATTCCTGCGGATGCGGTGTTGGACGTTGCAGGGAATGGAAATGCCGCCTCGGAAGCAGTCATGGTGAGTGTGGACACGTCCCTGCGGCTGGCTGCCGGGGCAGCGGTGGAAATAGTCGAGCCTGAAAGCGGTACGTATCTCGGTGGTGATGCGCTTGAGGTGCGCGTGCCGTTTGCGGCAGATGGGTTGACGTATGAAGGCAACAATCCGCCATATATCACGATATATCTCGGCGAAAGGACCTCGGCGAATGCACGGCATGCGATCTGGCAGCGAGGTGAGGAAACTTCTGGTTCGACGATAGTGCCGTTTGTGTATGTCGTGTCTGCCGAGGATCCGGTTGTTTCGTCGGTGCTCGTTGGTTCCGAGGGGCTCTCCGTACCGGAAGGGACGACGTTGATGAGTAGTTCGGGGTTGTCGCGTGTTGGGACAGCTGCGCCGCCAAAAGAGTCGGGTGAAGAGGCCGATGATGCGGGTTCGGAGCAGGTGGTGCTTGCGACAGATACCGGTGCGCCGTTGCCAGAGACAGAAGCGCCGGTGAATGTGTTGCCTGCGGTGCTGCTTCTGCCTGAGGAGAGCGATCCGAAGTCGGCTGCATCGTCAGTGCCTCGCACGCCGATAGTTTTCAACGAACTCGGCAACGGTAGCGGTGCTGCAAACGACTGGTTGGAACTCCGCAATGTCACCGATGCCGCCGTTTCCCTAAAAGACTGGGAACTGTCTATCGTGGCGGATGCCAAGCAAGAAGATACGTCCCTGGTTGTGTTTCCGGATGTGAGTGTGCCGGCGAATGGCTTGTTGCTGCTCACGAACATGCCTTCGGACAAGACCCCCCTCGCCGGCGGCGATGACGTTGCCGCGGCGGGTAGCGATAAGAGAAGGAAAGGATTGCAACATCTGTCGCTGGTGGATGCCGCTCTTTCACTGCCGGATGATGGCAAATTCCTGCTGATTCTCCGGAATGCGAAAGAGAAACGCGGTTTGAACGAAGCCTTCGTTGATGTCGCCGGTGGCGGTGGCAGTAGCACGGATGCCTTCATCCGCGAGCAAACAGGCCTCTATGATACGCATGTCTGGCCCTTGCAGGTGCTTGAATCTCCTGGCAGTGATACCGAAGATTCGCTGAGTGCAGGCAAAGTTTGGCTGCGCGCCAAGGCGGACATCGTCGGGTATCACAAAGATGCCTGGGCAGAGGCGGCGTTTAGCGGCCTCGGCTATGATAGGAAGGTCTCCAAGTCGGCAGAGACTGCAGGCACCCCCGGTTATCCGAATGGTGCGGTGAAAACGGAACCCGCTACGCCGAAAGGTGCCGTGACGATGAGCGAGGTGATGTTCGATTCCGCCGGTGGCACCTTGCCTCAGTGGATAGAACTTTACAACACGTCCAAAACCGAGGCACTGAATCTGAATCGGTGGGAATTGGAAATCCAAAACCGGAAATCCGAGGATTTGGTTGGCAGACCTGTCGTTACGTTGACATTGCAAGAGAAGCTGATTCAACCGAATCAGACCCTCTTAATTGTCACCGGGAATGCTCGCGCGTCCTCTGCGGATGTTTTTCCTGCGGACAGGGTCTATAACCTGATTGAACTGCACGAGAAGAATCTGCGTATCAAAACCCCGCGCGATACGTTTTTGAGTGCCGAGGGGTTCTACCTGAAACTCACCGATACAAACGGGCATCTCGTTGATGAAATCGGGAATACTGATGGCGATCGGCGCACCGATGATACCCCGGCGTGGGCATTGCCAGTGCCGTTAAGTGAGGTAGAAGGCATGCGAAGTTCGCTTGTCCGTCGTTACGACAACGGCGTGGCGCGCGAGGGAACCTCCCGTCAGGGATGGGCGTTAGCGGCGAACTTCGCTAAGTTTAAAGCGGACGGGCTCCATTATGGCCATGCTGATGACATCGGCACACCGGGCTATCGGCAAGGGGGTGCATTGCCCGTCGAATTGTCGAGTTTCACCCTCACCCGCACCGAGTCGGGTGCGGTTGTCGTGACATGGACAACTGAATCCGAAGTGGACAATGCTGGGTTTAACTTGCGTCGCAGTTTGCAACGCGATAGTGGTTACACCTTGTTGAATCCTGCTCTCATCGCCGGTGCCGGCACGACAGGTGAACGGCAAACGTATACGTTCATCGATACGTCTGCGAAACCTGGGGTTGAGCATTACTACCAGATTGAGGAGGTTTCGTTTGGTGGTAAGCGTGAGACGTTGTTGATGCGTCGGTTGCGGGGCCCTGTGTCGCCTGCGCATCGTGCGTTGACTACGTTTGGGGAGGTGAAGCAGGCGAAATAAAAGCAGCATCGCCGGATCCTGTCCCGATGGCGATCAGGCGATCGCCATCTACAGGGTTTGTTCCCTGCGCGCGTTAACGTTGGCGAGGGACAGGCCCTCGCCCTACGTCAAAAACTTCTGTAGGTCAAGATCGCCTGATCTTGACCTGTTCTGCTGGCGCGCGGGGGTGTGTCCCCCGCGCGCGTCTATCTCTCTGTAGGGCAGGAGCACCGGATCCTGACATGTTCGGCTGAAAATGGCCTACCGATAAGGCTCCAAATCCATCCCCGGATATGCCTGTGCTAGGCGTTTGAGAGTTTCCTGAGTGTAGTAGGCATCGCCGGGGGCAGGCCACCCTAGCACGCAGCGCACCGATGGCGTAGTCCGCGCGACAAACTTCAGATAGTGCGGGCTCGTCCACCCCGGCACCGGACGCGTCGTTTTGCACCAATCCGCAGTGTCGGCGCGATGGAAATGATACCCCATCCACGCGCGCTGTTTGCAGCGATTCGCAAACGGCTGCGCCGCGTGGACTAAATAACTGGAACGGAAAGCGACACTCCCTGCTTTCGCCGTGACAGGCACCGGCTTTCCTAACTCCGGAAATTCGCGCAAATCGCGAAGACTCATGCCACCGGCTCGCCCCGGATGTTTTGCCCACACCGCATCCAATTGGTTCTGCGAACCGGGACAGACGAGCATCGGCGCGCCATCTAGTTCAATGTCGTGCAGGATAATACCGGACAGGATATAGCCGTAGCGTTGCCAATTCGGATGCGGCGGCAAGGGTGAATTGGTGGCATTGTCGATATGATACCCCTGCCACGGATGCTCACTATAACGCGTATCCGTGAGCCCCTCCCGCACGAAGATCTGGCCATAGCCGAGCCGAATTTCGTCAGTGTTAAGCAGCTGCCGCGCAACCGCTAAATACGCCTCATTTTCCAAAAGCGCGTCCACTGCAGCTAACCCAGTCGGAAAATGCAGTGCCTTTCCAAACGGCCCGGCAAGTCGGCGCATGGCATCCGTTTGTTCGTAAGCTCGCTGGAGTTCCTCCGGCTGTTCGTCCCACTTGGCTCGGTATTCGGCGTAGGTTAACCCATCGTAGGCGTTCCGTTCGATTTCCGCTAGCGCGGGCGCAACCTGCTCAAACTGAAAAACGTCTGGCACCACAAGCGTTCCATCCCGTTTCCATGCCGCGAGTTGTGCGTGTGTCAGTTTCATGAGAATCTCTCCCATTTATCCTCTTCGACTGAAGCGTGAAGGTTCTCCCACCACGTCCTGTTTTCAATATACCACTGGATTGTCTCGCGTAGCCCCTGCTCAAACGGAATTGTCGGTTCCCACCCAACCTCTCGCCGAATCTTCGATGAATCCAAGAGATACCGACAATCGTGTCCGGGCCGGTCGGGGACATACGTTTTCAAAGCGTGCGGTTTGCCGACGAACGCCAAGATAAAATCGGTAACCGCCTCAATGCTCTTCTCAACGCCGCTGCCGACGTTGTAAGTCTCGCCGACTTTGCCGTTTTCGATGACTAAGGCGATTGCGCGACAATGGTCTTTGACATGCAACCATTCTCGGCGGTTCTGACTGCTGCGATAAAGCGTGAGCGGTTTATCTTGGAGCGCGCTCGTCGTAAACAGCGGAATTAACTTCTCTGGATGCTGATAAGGACCGTAGTTATTAGAGCAGTTAGAAATCGTAATCGGCACGCCAAAACTATGGAAATAGGCGTTCACGAGATGGTCTGCCGCTGCTTTTGACGCGTTATAGGGCGTTTGAGGCCGGTAAGCCGTTTCCTCTGTAAACGCATCGGGCGAATCCAAAGGGAGTTCACCGTAGACTTCGCACGTTGAGATGTGGTGAAACCGTTGCACACCATATTTTCGGGCGGCATCTAACACTATCTGCGTGCCGATAACGTTCGTCTCAAAGAATCGCCGCGGCTCCAGAATTGCCCGGCTGTTGTGCGACTCGGCGGCGAAATTGACGATGACATTCGGACGATGCGTTTTCAGCACGGCATCAACGAACGCCGCATCCAGCATATCGCCGTGCGCGAACTCGTAACGCCGAGGGTAACGTTCTACCACATCTGTGAGATTGGCGAGGTTACCGGCGTAAGTGAGCCGGTCGAGGTTCACGATGGCATCGTTTGGGTAGTGCTGCAGCCAGTATCGGATGAAGTTCGTGCCGATGAACCCGGCACCTCCGGTAACCAGTAATTTCATTTACGGTTTATCCTTTCCTTAGTTCGCGTTGCCTATCTCTGCCTATCTCTGTCTATCTCTGTCTATCTCTGTCTATCTCTTTTTCTCCGATTTCAGGAGAGCCTGTCCCCGTTTGCCGTTTCTGCCTCAAACGCTTTTCGCGTCTGCGTGAGTTCATGACGGACGTAGATAAAATAGGCATCTTCGCCGTTTGTGCGCTCTCCAAGTGATTCAATAAGCGTTTGGAAGGCATCCGGTTCATTTTCCTCAAGCCATCTCATGGATTCGGCGAAGGCTTTGCGGGTTCGAGCTTGATACATATTGTGGTTGCGCTCCATCAGGACAGACCAGAGGCGTTTCACTCTATCAATGTGCTGTTCGCACAGTGTGCCTTCGCCGTTGAGTGAGAGTTTGCGCCGGCGGCGTTCTGCCGCAACCGCGCCTGTCCGAGGCGCACGCACAACCCGAGGCGCACGCACAACGCGCCAGGCATCTGCGCGCGCCCGCTTTTTCGCTTCTAGTCTTTCATAGAGTTGCGAAATCTCCGAATCGCCCATCAGCGTTTCAAATTGCTCTGGTGCCCGCTGTTTGAGGAAGGATAACGATTCGTACGCGTGTATTTTCGCTTGTGCCGCGTCCAACTTCGCAAGGCGGACAACCCTTTCGGCATGCTGTTCAACTCGCGTCCCTACACCGTTGAGGCTATACGCGCCTCGCCGTTTTTTAGCCACTTATTCACTCCTCCTTCGGTTTGTTAAAAAGTATATCATTAATGCGCGAGTGATGTCAAGCAGGATTTGCAAGAGTGCCACGATTTGCAAGATGAGGGCTGTTGGACATCCGAGCATCTTTTCTTGCTAATCCTAGAAATCTTGGACATCCTGCAAATCCCGCTCGAATTGCCTTGACATAGAAAACCGAAAAGAGTAAAATATGCAGAAAACCTGAATTGAATCCGACACCGAAGGAAAACCGCGCCCAATGCCAACGCTTTCTTTACTGAATCTTCAGGAGCTCTTGCCCTACAGGCGCAAGACGAATCAAATGAATTGAGTCTAATCAGGAGACGCAAATGACACAAACGCAAGTAACCTTCACGCCCGATGGTATTCATCCGTTCGTTGAACGGCTACTCTTTACGTCTCGCGAGCGGCTTGTCGGCTTGCTCGCACAGTCCGCGGACAGGGCGGCCCTGGAAACGGAGTTCCGCGAGTTCTTTGAAGGCTACATCGGGCTCGGCTTTTTGTTGGAAGACTACGAGGAGTCGCTTCTTGCAGTTCTTAAGACGGAGGAAAGGTTTTCTCCGTTGCGCCATCGCGTTGAGAGTGTTGTGTCTCAGCGAAGTTCATCGCCGGATGGACGTATTGCAAGGCGTATGGGAGTCGGCCCGCTCCTCACAGAGCCGCAGCCGGAGATAAAAGTGATTGAACTCTCCGATGCCGATTTCCGTGATTTGCTGGATACGCTGGTGAGTTGGCCGCTTTTCGCCGCCCGCGCACGCCTCGCCAAATGTCTCAAGGATACCGAAACCGATGGAGAGGGGGTGTATCGCTTACACCAAAGCGAGACAGACGCGCGCCTCAAACCCACCTTCTTGGAATTTTTCGTCTGTTATCTGGAACTTGAACAGTTCCTTGAGAATTACGAATATGACCAGGATGAAGGGTTAGAGATGCGGCCTGAGGTTCTTGAGGAATGGGACCGCAGCATCGCCGAAGCTGAAGCCGGTGAGAAAACCTATTCGTTGGAAGAAGTTGAGAGAGAATTGGGATTGGAACCGGAATGTATACCTTGATGCAGGTGTCCGCATCCAAGAACTAATTCGCTCTAGCATAGCGTTAATTCTATTGACAAACTAACGCAAAACTGATACAATCCACAACAAACCCACGCGAAGGGGAAAACTATGCGACAACGAAAATTAGGGAATACCGGACTCAACGTCTCTGAAATCGGGATGGGCACGTGGGAACTCGGCGGGCGCGAATGGGGAGATATCGCCGAAGCCGAGGCTGTCACGCTACTCCGATACGCTTTTGACAATGGCGTTACCTATTACGATACGGCAGACCAGTACGGCGGCGGACGCGCCGAACGCCTACTGGGAGAAGCGTTCTCCAAACACCGCGACGCTGTGTTCATCGCAACGAAACTCGGCTTTGAATTGGACTCCGATGGCTGGATTAGCCACGGATGGAAGCACCCGGCGTTCAACGTCTCGCGCGCTTACATCCGCGAGGCTGTCGAAGGAAGCCTCAGCCGCCTGCGCAGAGATGTCATTGATATGTATCAATTCCACGCGCCACCTCCCGCCGCGGCATGGGACGAAGCATTCGGCACAATGGAGGCACTCAAAGCCGAAGGGAAAATCCGTTTTTATGGGCTGTGCCTCGGCAGTGAGGCGGATGCGCTGAAGGCAATGGCGGAAACCGGTATTTCTTCCTTGATGTTAACTTACAACATGCTCACGCAGGAAATGGCAGACCCGGTGATGAAAACGGCGCATGAGAACGGCATCGCTGTCGTCGTCCGGCAACCGCTGTCATCGGGGGGGCTCTCTGGCAACCTCACGCCGGATACCGTCTTCGCCGAAAACGATTATCGCAAGACGTGGCCGCGTGAAAAACTCCTCGCTGATTTGGCGCGGGTAGAGGAGATAAAGGCACTTGTAGCCGATGATGCGCGGACGTTGCCGCAGGCCGCGTTGCAGTTCATCTTATCACATCCCGCAGTCTGTAGCGTCGTCCCAGGGATGATGACACTGGCGCAAGTTGACGACGGTGTCGCCGCATCAGGTGCTACCCCACTTTCGGATGCAGTCTTGCAACAATTGAGGAGGCGCGCATGAAAGTTATCGCAGATTTATGTGTTGTCCCCATCGGCGTTGGTGTATCTGTCTCAAAATATGTCACAGCGTGCGAAGAGGTGCTGAAAGAAGCCGGTTTGAAAACGAAACTGCACGCTTACGGAACTAACATTGAAGGCGAATGGGAGGCAGTCTTCGCCGCAATCCGACGGTGCCATGAGGTTGTGCATGAGATGGGCGCGCCGCGCATCACAACGACGCTCAAATTCGGTACGCGCACCGACCGGACTCAGACAATGGAAGATAAGGTTAATAGCGTCCAAAAGCAGGCAGCCACTCCGAAAAAAAGGACAAACTGAATCATCCTTCAAAAAAGTTTGACTTTTTTGTTTTTTTGTGTTAAAATAATAGTGTCAACAATTTTAACACGAAAAAGGAGAAATATCTTCATGCAAAGGAAAATCTGGGTTTACGTTTGCTGCGCGCTGGGATTTTTCATCGCAGTGCAACTCGCAACTGCCTTAGATAAAATCGAGGGACCCTGGATGTGGATAATCACCGAAAGCGATGCCGGGCAAGGCGGCGCACTCGCTACCGACATTGATGGCATTGACGAAGCCACCAAGGGCAAACTCACCGAAGAGGATGTCGCGAAAGAGGGGATTACCGATAAAATCCTGAAGGTTAAGTTCCCCGATAAACTTGAGTGGACCGAGGGCGAAATCGCTCCAGTCGGCGGAAACAACATCAACGATATGCTCAACAAAATTAAGTTGGGCCCCGGCGGCGACATCAATGACTATTGTTCCTACGCCGTTATCAACGCCGTATCGAAGAAGAAACTCGCCGGTGTGGAAGCCCGCGTCGGCAGCGATGATTCTATTAAGGTATGGATGAACGGCAAAGAGGTGCACAACCACCCTGTCAACCGCGGCGCAGGCGACTTTCAGGACACCTTCAAAGTCAATATCAACAAAGGCGATAACGTGTTGCTGGTGAAAGTCTGTGAACGCGGTGGCGGCTGGAGCATGTTCGTTGGTATCGATGCCGAGCTGGAATACAACCTGAAGTTCAAAGGACTGCCCGTCGAACCGGCCGGGAAACTGGCGACGACTTGGGCGACAATCCGAAGCGCGTATTAAACGCGCCGATTAAGCAAAATTGTTTTTGCTTGATTTAATTCTGTGTTATTTGGTAAAATAATACACAGAGAACAAAAAAGGTTGTCCCATCCTTTTGAAAACGGGTGGGACAACACAAAATTTTTAACCTAATTGGAGGTTTTTTGAATGTTGAGAAAAACATTTACGATAGGGTTGGCATGTGTGATGGCACTTTTCGTCATGACGCAGATTGCACAAGCCCAAGATAAAATTACCGGTCCGTGGCTGTGGATAGTCGCGCCAACCGAAGCGAACGAAGGCGGCGCGAACTCTACCGATGTCGATTCCCTTGACGCTGCAAGCGGCGGCGATGTGACAGAAGCCATGGTCGCGGCAAACGGTGCCAAAGAGGGGGATACTGTCGGTGATTACACGTGGACGCTCGGTGAAATTGCTGATACCGGCGGCAATAACGTCAACGATGCCCTCAATGAAATCGGAATGACCGAGGGGGACGTGAACGACCATTCGTCCTACGCGCTTATCACGCTGGAATCCGCAACTGCGCAGTCCGATGTGACAATGCGAGTAGGGAGCGATGACTCCATCAAAGTCTGGCTCAACGGCGAAGAAGTTCACAACAACGCTGTCAACCGCGGCGCAGGCGACTTCCAAGACGATTTCCAAGTCAATCTCGTCGCAGGCGATAATCTCCTGCTGGTGAAAGTCAGCGAACGAGGCGGCGGTTGGAGCATGTTTGTCGGCATCGAGGCCGATGTGACAGCTGTCTATAAAGAGCCTGTAGC
This sequence comes from Candidatus Poribacteria bacterium, assembly GCA_003635305.1. GTDB lineage: Bacteria > Poribacteria > WGA-4E > WGA-4E > WGA-3G > AGPOR5. The sequence continues at coordinate 14,535 of PYJE01000032.1, forward strand.
TCCCGTAACCGGCAAAATCACAGGACCATGGCTTTGGGTTATTGCCCCAACCGAGGCGAACGAAGGCGGTGCGAATTCCACCGATCTCGATCAGCTTGAAGCCGCCAGCGGTGGTGATGTAACGGAAGCTATGGTGGCGAGTGAAGGCGCAGCCGAAGGCGACCCGGTCGGAGAACTGGCGTGGACAGTCGGTGAGATTGCTGATACCGGCGGTGATAACGTCAACGATCTCGTCGTAGAACTCGGACTCGGCGAAGGCGACGTGAACGACCACTCCGTTTACGGACTCATCATTCTGAATTCGCCGGCAGACCAGAGCGGCGTGCCGATGAAGGTCGGCAGCGACGACTCTGTCAAAGTCTGGGTGAACGGCGAAGTGGTGCATACCAATGCCGTCAACCGCGGTGCAGGCGATTTCCAAGATGACTTCAACGTCAACTTGAACGCCGGTGCCAATATCTTGCTGGTGAAAGTCAGTGAGCGTGGTGGTGGTTGGAGCCTGTTCGCCGGTGTCGGCGGTGAAGGCGTTACCGTGAGTCTCCCTGAATCGCTTGGTACGGCGGTTGAGGCGGCTGGTAAAGTGATTACGACTTGGGGTAAAGTGAAATCCGCCAAGTAGTGTCAACGCACAGCCAACAAAATTTCCGGTAGGCGCGGTTTCAAACCACGTCTACCGGATGTTTTCTTTTTGCGAGTGCGTCCGAATTTTTTTCCTCCGGTAGGCGCGTTATCTTTTCTTCTCTGGTAGGCGCGCTTTTCAAGCGCGCCGTTTTTTCGTTTTGACGAGCGCGATTTCAGAACGCGTCTCCCGGCTGCATTCCATTTCGCCTAATCTGCCGCCATGATTTGCTTGAATACCGGCAGCGATTCCCGAAACCCATCCTCTCGTGTGCCATTCTCCGGTTCATAGACACTCTCCAGCGAAATGGCCCCTTGGTAATTATCGCGCTTCAGCGCGGCGACGATGTCGGCGTAATAGGGTGCCATCTGCCCGCGGTTCATCGCACAGAAATCGAATCGCGCCATCGGGACGTTCACAACGCCGTCTTTGAGATGCACGTGCGCGATGTGCTCGCGGATAATCTCGTAGGCATCCGGATAGGGCACTTCGGTGCAATAGAGGGAACTGCAAGGATCCCAGAGCACCTTCAGGTGTGGCGGGCTGCCTAAATCGTCAATCAGTTTTTTGGCGAGGACAGCCGAAGTGACGTTGCAGGAGATAGCTGTCTCAACCACCAACGTGAGCCCCGCGGTTTCCGCGAGTTTCAGCGGCTCTTCTAACAACACCAGAAGGTTATCCCACGCGCCTTCTGCGGCGTTCGGTTTTGAACCGAACAGCACCATCTCCTTCCGGAAACTGAAAATCCGCACCAGCGGTGAACCGAGTTCCTGTGCGATGCCGATGCACCGTTGCAGCGTGTTAATCTGTGCGCGATAAGCAGGCGCGCTCGGTTCGGTATCGACAGGAATGCCTGTCAGATTGTGATGCGAGATACACGACACCTTCAAATCTCGCGCGTCGATGAGCCCCCGGACCTTTTTGACATCTTCGGGAGTCAACTCGCCGACCTCTTTCTCCCAGAGATATTGCAATTCAACGAACTCCAATCCGGTTTGCACCATGGTGTCCAGGGCATACTCAAAATCGCGGCTGATGCCGTCCGTGATGATTCCTAGTTTTCGCATGCGTCTCCCTCGCTCTTCTGTTCGGTTCTTTTCACTTCAACGCCCGCGATGCTTTCGAGGATTTTGATGATAGTCCAGTTATCCTCGTCTGGGTTTACTGCTTTTCCGGCTTGGAAGAGTTCAAACGCCGCGCTCGCTGCGAACAGCGGCACACCGCAATCGTTCGCCATACTTTTGGCGAGCCCGAGGTCTTTGTGCATCGTCCCAATATTGCTTTGGCCCTTGAAGTTGCGCGCCAAGATATTTTCGGTGGTATCCCGAAAGAGGAAGTTGCCGACAACACTGGTGCTGACGACATCGCGCAAGGTTTCCGGGGCCACCCCTGCCTTTACCGCCAAGGTGAGTGCCTCAAAGATACCGGCATAAGTCGTGCCGATGAGGACAGCGAGTGCGGATTTGACAGTCTGCCCCATGCCGACTTCTTCGCCAACGTGATAGATGTTTTTCCCGACAGCTTCTAGCACTGGTTTTGTTGCGGCGAACGTCTCTTTCTCTGCCGCTACCATCATCGTCAGGGTGCCGGCGGCTGCACCGGGTGCGCCGCCACTGACAGGCGCGTCGACGATACGCATCCCGCTGCGCGTCACGAGTTCTCCCACCTCCATTACTTGTGAACGTCCGATGGTTGCGGTGCAGATGACGGTGCTTCCCGGTTTGAGCCCTGCTAATAAGCCGTTTTCTGCCAGCAGTGCGGCTTTCACCTGTTCAACGTTAAGCACCATGAGAAAGACTGCGTCTGCGCACAAACCTACCTCTTTCGGAGATGCAGCGGCGCGTGCGCCTTCTTGCGCGAGCGTTTCTAGCGGGGCCGTTCTCACGTCATACGCCGTGAGTTCGTGTCCTGCTTTCAAGATGTTTCGTGCCATGCCCATCCCCATGTTGCCGACACCGATGAGTCCTACGTTTGGCATCAATTTCCTCCTATCCTTCGGTTGTGATATTTTTCGATTGCCATTTCGCGAACCCTATTTTAATCAGGTGTCAGTTGTAAGTCAAGAAGAAAGAGACCGGCAATTGAAAGTAGTGTGCATCGAGACGCTGTAGTGCAGGATCGCCAGATCCTGCCTGTTCTCTCGGCCGCGCGACAGTGGTGTGCGTCGAGATGTTCGCGCTCAGGCGATCGCGAACTACAGGGGCCACTGACCGCGCGACAGGCGTGTGCGTCGAGATGTTCGCGCTCAGGCGATCGCGAACTACAGGGGCTCATTTTGTAGTTTGAGCTCGCCAGATCTCAAACAGAGGGCTCTCCTACCGGGGAGTTAGATATTGCGATAGGCGCGCGGGGGACAGGCCCCCGCAAGCCGGTGCGTTTAAAACTTACTCCTGCTGCTTCATCTCACCAAACGTCGTCAACATCCGATTCGCAGGAGAGACGGAGCCGCGCAATAGGCGCGTCGCTAACGTTTGCGGTTTGCCATCAAACGAGACTTCTTCGATCT
>PYJE01000032.1:17679-23801 GCA_003635305.1 Candidatus Poribacteria bacterium
CGACGATACGCATCCCGCTGCGCGTCACGAGTTCTCCCACCTCCATTACTTGTGAACGTCCGATGGTTGCGGTGCAGATGACGGTGCTTCCCGGTTTGAGTCCTGCTAATAAGCCGTTTTCTGTCAGCAGTGCGGCTTTCACCTGTTCAACGTTAAGCACCATGAGAAAGACTGCGTCTGCGCACAAACCTACCTCTTTCGGAGATGCAGCGGCGCGTGCGCCTTCTTGCGATAGCGTTTCTAGCGGGGCCGTTCTCACGTCATACGCCGTGAGTTCGTGTCCCGATTTCAAGATGTTTCGTGCCATGCCCATCCCCATGTTGCCGACACCGATGAGTCCTACGTTTGGCATCAATTTCCTCCTATCCTTCGGTTGTGATATTTTCCGATTGCCGTTTCGCGAACCCTATTTTAATCAGGTGTCAGTTGTAAGTCAAGAAAAAAGAGACCTGCAATTGAAAGTAGTGTGCATCGAGACGCTGTAGTGCAGGAGCGCCAGATCCTGTCCGCTCTCCCGGCCGCGCACCAGGCGTGTGCATCGAGATGTTCGCGATCGGGCGATCGCGAACTACAGGGGCCACTGGCCGCGCACCAGGCGTGTGCATCGAGACGCTGTAGTGCAGGAGCGCCGGATCCTGCCTGCTCTCCCGGCCGCGCGACAGGCGTGTGCATCGAGATGTTCGCGCTCAGGCGATCGCGAACTACAGGGGCCACTGGCCGCGCGACAGGCGTGTGCATCGAGACGCTGTAGTGCAGGAGCGCCAGATCCTGTCCGCTCTCCCGGCCGCGCGACAGGCGTGTGCGTCGAGATGTTCGCGCTCAGGCGATCGCGAACTACAGGGGCTCATTTTGTAGTTTGAGCTCGCCAGATCTCAAACAGAGGGCTCTCCTACCGGGGTTAGATATTGCGATAGGCGCGCGGGGGACAGGCCCCCGCGCGCCGGTGCGTTTACAACTTACTCCTGCTGCTTCATCTCACCAAACGTCGTCAACATCCGATTCGCAGAAGAGACGGAGCCGCGCAATAGGCGCGTCGCTAACGTTTGCGGTTTGCCATCAAACGAGACTTCTTCGATCTGGTAGTAATACTCTACCCCCGGTTTCGCTGTGATGTCGGTGAAGGTATAGGTTTGCCGTTCGCCTGTTGTGCCGGCACCGGTGATGAGCGCGGGGTTGAGGAGCGTGAACTCGCTGTTGTGCTGCTCGCTGCGGCGGAGATTGAACCCGGCGTTGTCCACTTCAGACGCTGTCGTCCATGTTAGCACAACGTTATCGGATTCGGTGCGCGTCACCGAGAAATTGGATAACTCCACAGGGAGCGCGCCACCGGCGCGATACCCCGGTGTGCCGATGTCATCGGCATGCCCATAGTGCAACGCTTCAACCGCTAACTTTTTGAGGGTGGCTGCCAACGCCCAACTTTCACGCTTCATCCCCGGCATCGCAACACCGTTCTTGTAACGCCGAATGAGCGAACTTCGCGAACCTTCAATGGGACTCATGGGCAATGCCCACGCCGGGGCATCTTTCGTCCGCCGTTCTCCATCGGTGTTACCGACTTCATCCACCGTAGTCCCGTCTCTATCCGACAATTTCAGGTAGAAGCCTTGGACACTCAAAAACGTATCGTGCGGTTGCTTGATGCGCAGATTTTTCTGATGCAACGCCAACAGGTTGTAAACCCGCTCGTCGGGGAAGACATCTGTTGACGAGGCACGCGCATCGCTTGCAACGATGAGCAACGTCTGGTTCGGCTGAATCACCTTTTCACCGAGCGTCAGCGTGACGATAGGCCTTCCCACGAGCTCTGCTGAATCCACGTTTTGGATTTCCAACTTCCACCGGTTCAGATTGCGCGCTTCCGTTTTGGAATGGTTGTAGAGCTCTATCCACTGCGGCAGCGTGTTATCGGCAGAGTCAAACATCACCTCACTGATAGTGACGCTCCCGGTGGCTGCTGCCGTTTTCACGGCACTGTTTGGGTACCCCGGTGTTCCTGCCGTTGCCGCCGACTTAGAGACACTCCTGTCATAGCCGAGCCCGGTGAAGCCCGCCGCTGCCCATGCGTCTTGATGATAGCCGACAACGCCTGCGTTAGCGCGCTGCCACACCCTACCCGCGACGAGTGCCTCTTCGGTATCCGATTCCGGTGCTTGCCGCACTTGCAACGGCCAGACGTATGTATCGTAGGCCCCTGTCCGGGCGCGGATGAATGCATCGGTGCCACTGCCTCCGCCACCGGCGACATCCACGAACGCCTCGTTCGTGCCGAGTTTCTCCTTTGCGTTGCGGAGAATCAACAAGAATTTCCCATCGTCCGGCAACGCCAACCCTGAATTGACGAGATACAGATGTGTCAAGCCGCCGTTTTTGCCTGTATCGGCGATATCATCGCCTGCGGCGAGCGGCGTGTTGTCGGGCGCGCTGTTCGTAATCAATAGCAACGCGTTCGCCGGCACAGTAACATCTGGAAACACGATAAGCGACGTATCCTTTTTCTCGCCATTCTGCACAACGCTGAGCTGCCAGTCCTTGAGCGATACCGCCGAGTCGGTGACGTTGCGGAGTTCAAGCCAGTCCGCTGCATCGCCATGGCCGTTACCGAATTCGTTGAAGAGGAGCGGTGCCCGCGGCACCTCAGTTGGCGGCAGTTCCACCACCGGTGTCTCCACCGGCAAGAAGGGGTTGATAAGCAGGGGCTGCGTCTCTTGTGCCGGTGTGGGCCCCGCTGTCGTGTCATCTTCTCCGCGCGGGCGGAGTTCTTGCATCTCGGCGGTGGCTTCCACGGTGTTGTTATCGCCATCCGTGAGGCGCGTCCCACGCGGCAGCCGCACGGCCGCCTCCCAACTCACTTCGGTGGCGACATCCTCGGTTCGCACAGTGTAGGCAAACAACACGCGTGTGGAATTCGCCGGCGGAATCACGCGAACCCATTCTGCTTGCCGCGCATTCGCTTCCGTCCGTCCGCCGAGGTATAACGTCACATACGGCTTTGTTGTCCCTTCATAACGGACATTTTCTTCGTCAAAGATAACGTGGAATTCTATCGGCGTGCCGACGGTGTAAACTTCCGGCGCGTCTGGTGCGAGTGCAACGGTTTGGACTTCGGGTGGGCGCGTGTCAACGGTGACAGACAACGCATCCGCGTCGGCAGAAGCAAGGTTACCGTAGCTTACCGCATCTGTCGTTGCATCCGCGGCAAGCGAAATGGAGACTTCTCCCTCAAAATCGGCGGCAGGCGTGACAGTGGCACGGACAACCGCGCTGGCAGAGGGCCGGGGCTCAACGGCAACCTCCCACGGCAATCGTTCGCCTACCCGCGTGATGTGGATTTTGCTTGCATCAAAGGCCGGCTGCACCGGTTCACTAAACGTGAACACCACCGGAAAATCACGCGTCGGGGTGGCAGTTTCTCCCGCCGGACGCGCAATGCTCACCACCGTCGGTAGAATCCTGTCGACAGTGATGGATGCCGAATTTTCGGGGGCTGTCTCACGGACGGCGTTGAGGTTCCCAGCCACGTCTTCAACGCCTCTATGCGTCACCGGCATCGTTGTTTTCACACCCGCCGGCAAGGTGATGACGACATCTCCCTGCACATGAGGTGGCACCGTGACGACAGCGGTATAAGTTTTGCCTGCAGCATCAGTGGTATCTTTGACCGGGGCGGCTATCGTTGCCATCGTTGGCGGCGTGGTGCCGGGCCCGCTGATGTCAATATCGGAGACAGTGAACGCGCCATCGCCGGATGCCGCGAGGGCCTCCGTGAAGACAAATTTCACCGAAAAGGTCTCCCCGGTCTGCGGACTCTCCGCCGTCACCGTCACCTTCGGCGCGGTGATATCGTATAGAATCAAGCTACTTAAACCCTCGTCCTCAGGAGTGGCCGGATCATCCGTAACGCCCTCAGGGTAAGTTACACTGGAAGCGAGGGGACCACTCGTACCCGTCACTATGCCCATCGGCAAAGTTATCGAAAAGTAGGCGGAGTCCACCCAGCTACTAGGGGTGAAAACTACCCGCCGTTTGTTCTCCGTAGCGGTTGACACATCGGTAATAGTTCCCCCGACGTGCAAACTCCCACCTAGAGCAAATATGCTGAAATTCGCAGCAGAGAGTTCATCGCCGGGGTTTGACCCGAAGGCCTCGCTAAAGGTATAGGTGAGTGTGAACGGGCCGTGGACGATATTATCGCTATCGCTGCTGACAATTGATGTTACTGTGATGGCGGCCTGAGTCGGGGGGGGGGGGTAATGAGACTGGGTATCACTAAACACAATAAGAGGCTGAGGTGGCGAAACCTCGAAAAAAGTGGGTTGTTTTCCATGGAAATATCCTCCCGTTGAAAGCGGGTTGGGTTTTCTCTATGAGACGTTATTTTGCGCCGTGCGCGCTTGCGCGGCATTTATGCGTTGGTGTTTATTATCGCGTATTTTGCGTTTTTTGTCAAGTTTTTTCGGAGAATGATTCAGTTTTCCGTAGTCTGGTTCCCGTAGGCGCGCTTTGTAAGTTGTTTATAGGTATTACGCGGCACGAGCCCCGTAGGCGCGCTTTGTAAGCGCGCTTTGTAACGTGGCCCTGTTCCCGTAGTCGCTGTTTGTAAGCGCGCACATGTGATATTCTATCACTTTCCGTAGTCGCGCGTTGTCCGCGCGCACATGTAATGTTCTATCACGAAACCGAGCGCGCCTTCCGCTTCGCGTCTAATAATCGTTCCATTGCGGCGGAAGAGCCCGGTTCCATCGGTGTATCCACGCCTCGCGATGGAACTATAGGCCGCGTCGGCGGAACGGGTGTCGCGGGGATAACCGTTGCTTTTTTCTCTGTCAATCGCGTTAACGTTTCTGGCGCGTGTTTATCGGCGGAACCGCGGGGCTTCGCCCATAATTCAGCGAAGTAACCGCTTGCAATGCTGAATCGGCGGAGAATCATCTCCACGACGAAGAGGATGCCCGCGGCGATTAACAACGCCTGCACTAACGAGGCGCGGGTTTCAACGGGTTCACCTGAACGTTGCGAGATTTGCGAGGCTGAAGGGTTGTAGTGTCCAAGCCTTTTCAGTAATTGCGCGTTCACGCCGAATGCCGCATATTCGGCAGGATAGGCGAAAGAGAGCGTCTCTGTCTGCTTCGCGTTATCCTTCTCCCGCTGCGCTGTGACGAGATAGGCACCGCTTTCCGCTACCTGAAAATTGCCGGCGTAGCGCGTCGGAGTCAACTGTTGCATTGCGACGCGTTCGTGCGATGCATCCGGTCTGGCGATGTGGAGACGATAGGAGGTTTGCGATGGACGCTGCGTATCAATAACCGCCTCACCTTTACCGCTTCGGGAAGATAGAGTGAGTTCAAAGTCAGCGTTTGCATCGTCTGGGGGGAGCGTCCAATTGACGACTTGTCCCCAAAACCGTCCGAAGTGATGCCACGAAATCCACTCTCGCGCCCAGGCAGGTTTGACATCCGATGTCCATGCAATTGACTTTCCTAAGCCAAAATGCCATCCGGCAAGAATGGGTTCGTCTCGATGTGAACGGATGAAGACTTGGGCACTCTCTTTTTCCGCTGTTGCAACATAGCCGTGGAGCATGGGTGGGGAGTCAATGCCTTCCACAATCGGTGCTTCAGGGATGGCCAAACCCGGCCGGAACGTTTCTTGCACGATGTAGCGTTGTGTTTCTCGGACGGTTTCTGTCAAAACCGCTGGTAGTTCTTGCACATTTTGCACGAAGACAGAGCGTCCGCTGCCGGCTGCCGCAATTTCCGAGAGGAGTGCTTTGTCGGCATCGCCTATCGCAATCGTTGTGATACCGATGCGCGCCGCGGCGAGCTGCTTCGCTAAGTCAAGAAAACCGGAACGTTCACCGGTAGAATTTCCGTCTGACAAGAGGACAATGTGTTTCCGTTTTGCATCGGTAGTTTTGAGCAGTTCGCCGGCTTTGTGGAGGGCTGCGTGCATCATCGTCGTGCCGCCGGTGGGCCGGAGTGTGCCGACAGCGCGGATGAGCGAACCCCTGTCGGCGGTGAGGGAGGAGGCGACGTGAACCGCCGTGTTGAAACCGAGCAGGCCCGCGGTGTCTTCCGCTTTCAGATTGCGAATGCCGGCGCGCACGCCTTCAATCGCGAGTT
>PYJE01000032.1:23821-24126 GCA_003635305.1 Candidatus Poribacteria bacterium
CCGGTTCCATCGGTGTATCCACGCCTCGCGATGAAACTATAGGGCGCGTCGGTGGAACAGGTGTCGCGGGGATAACCGTTGCTTTTTTCTCTGTCAATCGCGTTAACGTTTCTGGCGCGTGTTTATCGGCGGCACCGCGGGGCTTCGCCCATAATTCAGCGAAGTAACCGCTTGCAATGCTGAATCGGCGGAGAATCATCTCTACAACGAAGAGAATGCCCGCGGCGATTAACAACGCCTGCACTAACGAGGCGCGGGTTTCAACGGGTTCACCTGAACGTTGCGAGATTTGCGCGCCTGAAGGG
>PYJE01000032.1:24146-28035 GCA_003635305.1 Candidatus Poribacteria bacterium
AGTAATTGCGCGTTCACGCCGAATGCCGCATATTCGGCAGGATAGGCGAAAGAGAGCGTCTCTGTCTGCTTCGCGTTATCCTTCTCCCTCTGCGCTGTGACGAGATAGGCACCGCTTTCCGCTATCTGAAAATTGCCGGCGTAGCGCGTCGGAGTCAACTGTTGCATGGCGACGAGTTCGTGCGATGCATCCGGTCTGGCGATGTGGAGACGATAGGAGGTTTGCGATGGACGATGCGTATCAATAACCGCCTCACCTTTACCGCTACGGGAAGATAGAGTGAGTTCAAAGTCAGCGTTTGCATCGTCTGGGGGGAGCGTCCAATTGACGACTTGTCCCCAAAACCGCCCGAAGTGATGCCACGCAATCCACTCTCGCGCCCAGGCAGGTTTGACATCCGATGTCCATGCGATTGACTTTCCTAAGCCAAAATGCCATCCGGCAAGAATAGGTTCATTTCGATGTGAACGGATGAAGACTTGGGCACTCTCTTTTTCCGCCGTTGCAACATAGCCGTGGAGGATGGGTGGGGAGTCAATGCCTTCCACAATCGGTGCTTCAGGGATAGCCAAACCCGGCCGGAACGTTTCTTGCACGATGTAGCGTTGCGTTTCTCGGACGGTTTCTGTCAAGACCGCTGGTAATTCTTGCACATTTTGCACGAAGACAGAACGTCCGCCAGCGGCTGCTGCAATTTCCGAGAGGAGTGCTTTGTCTGCATCGCCTATCGCAATCGTTGTGATGCCGATGCGCGCCGCGGCGAGCTGCTTCGCTAAGTCAAGAAAATCGGAACGTTCACCGGTAGAATTTCCGTCTGACAAGAGGACAATGTGTTTCCGTTTTGCATCGGTAGTTTTGAGCAGTTGGCCGGCGTTGTGGAGGGCTGCGTGCATCATCGTCGTGCCGCCGGTGGGCCGGAGTGTGCCGACAGCACGGATGAGCGAACTCCTGTCGGCGGTGAGGGAGGAGACGACGTGAACCGCCGTATTGAAACCGAGCAGTCCCGCGGTGTCTTCCGCTTTCAGATTGCGAATGCCGGCGCGCACGCCTTCAATCGCGAGTTGGATTTTCTGGCGTGCGTTGACGTAGTTTGCCATGCTGCCGGAGGTATCAATGACAAAAAGCATGGCGACAGAATCTTGCTGTTGGCGTGGTGTCATTTCTACTGGGAGGCTCTGTTCCAACGCCGTGTCGGAATAACCCCCTGGGCCGAACGCCCGCGGGCCGCCGATAACGACTAACCCGCGTCCCAGCACGCGGACATAATTTTCTATGGTATCTAACTGCTGTGTTGTCAGGACATCAGCGGGAACATTGCTGAGAATGAGCGCGTCACTCCGTTGGAGTGCTACCAATTCTGTGGGCATCTCTGCCGCAGAAAGACGTTCAACAATAAACCCATTCTCTTCCAAAACGGCTTTCAACGGTTCGGCATACGCGGGTTCGCCTTCAACATATAAGAGATGCGGCTTATCCTGAATTTTGACAACGCCGTAAGCGTGATTATTTTCAGGGATTGCATCGCTGACGTTCAGTTTTAACTGATAGGTATGGATGCCTTCTTCGCTCACCTGTTGCACAGGCAGCTCAAGCACATGTCTGCCTCGCCGCAACGTCCATTCCGCTTCGTGAATAGGAACGTCGTTATGTGAGAGCGTGGCTGTGAGCGTGGGGATGTTCCCGTCGGTTTCAATAATCGCTTGTATGCGGAAGCGTTGCTCTTTTCTCACCTGCGTCGGCATCTGCAATTGATGCACCCGCAGCGCGTCTTGGACAGACTGCAGCGGCACCGTCAAAACTTCTACATGACTCGCTTTGAGTAGCGGCAGGTAGTCGATGAGCGCGGTGCCGCTGGCGTTGTCAAGTCCATCGCTAAAAATGACGATGCGGCGTTGGTGTGCATCCACGAGCATCGTCATTGCGCGTTTGAGTGCGGCGAGGATATCGGTGCCTTCGCCCGCGAACCCTTCGTCTGCAGTAAGCGGCGGTTGTGCGGCTTTTGAACGGAGATCTAGCAAAACCTCAGGTTCCGCTGCGAAACCGATGAGTCCAAACCTGTCGGTGGGTTTCAACTTTGCGATGGCGGCGTTCATCAGGGAAAACGCTTCGGCACGCTGTTCTCTCGCTACGCTATCGGATGTATCCAGCAAAAAGACAACCGACAGGCGTTGTTCTCGATGCGTTCTTTGCAAGTTCGCCAAGGCGAGCACGGCACAAAAGAGAGCACCCGCTCTGAGACAAAGCGTCACCCATCGCCGCCATCTCGCAGAGGTGACGTCTGTCCCGCGCCGCACAAGTATCAACAAAGGCACCGCGGCCAGCAAAATCAAGAAGAGGGGATGGGTGACGTTAAACATTTTTTTTACTATCCTTTTTGCTCGTTGATGTCTCTATACTATCGAAAAGCGTTCTCGTCTGTCGGACACGTTTCCAACGCGTTTACAGCATATTGCGTTTTTTTTCAACAAAAGTCGGGTAACGCGTGTCATATATAGCAACGACAGAAACCGAACGCCGTTCGGCAAACGTTTTTATCGAAGAAAACTCCGTTTTTAGGTTACATAGATTATGAGACACCGTTTGAAACCGCTACCGGATTTAGATGAGCGGCTTGAACTTGCCGAAGAACAGGTTCGGCGGGCGCGCCGCGGCCTCGAAAGGCAGGTAGAAGAAGCACTTATCCCGCTTGATATTCAGGAGGATTACACTATCTCCGAATTGCAAGGCAACGTGATGCTTGTTTCTAGCGATGACGACTTGCATGACAAAATCGGCGAACTCCTCCGTTCTGAAGGCTATCCGTTTGATATCCCGGAACGCACCTCCGAGGCAATCGGGATGCTGAAACTGCGTAATTACCGAATGGTTATCGCTGATTGCCGGCATAGGCGACGTTCCCGGCTGTTTGCCTATATTGAGAGATATCAGCCGTTCGTCAAAACCATCGCGATTGTGCCTAACCGAAATCGGGCGCGTGAATCGATGAGACAGGGCAGTTATAGTTTCCTCCTGGGCAAAGACTTTGAGCTGGGACAACTGAGCACCTGTTTGGTAAGTTCGCTGAAGTTACGGCACCGCGTCTGCTGGCTGCTCGCACACGGCGAACCGTGCAACCGCTCCTGTGTCGATAGTTACCAATCCGATGAAGATTTCGGAGAAATGCAGGAACGGTAAGGGCGGTCACCGTTCACAGCTGCCCAACCGTAATCGTTAAATATGGCAACAAACCTAGAATTCAAAGCACGGTGTGAATCGCTGGAAGCACTCCGACCAGGGTTAGAGAAGTTAAAAGCGATGCACCGCGAAACCGTCCACCAAGTGGATACCTATTTTCAGGCACCGAAAGGGAGGTTGAAACTGCGCGAGCTCGCAGAGACAGACGAAGGCTGGCTCATCTACTATGAACGGCCGAATCAGCCGGAGTCGCGTTACAGTCAGTATCAACTCTGCGAGATTGCGGATTGCACTGCCCTGAAAACACTTTTAACTGCCGCACTCGGCATCAAAACAGTTGTCGAGAAACGGCGCGAGATTTGGATGTTTCACAACACCCGCATCCACCTTGATATCGTGTCTCACCTCGGACAGTTCGTTGAACTGGAGACGATTTTTCAAGGACAAACCGATGCGGAGGCAGTCAAAGAACATCAACACGTCAAAACATCGCTCAATTTAGACGCTGCGGAACCGATTGCGAGTTCTTACAGCGAGTTGAGTTGAAGGAGGACTTCTCATGGATTGCTCAATATACCGCGAACTTTTGGAGGCGAACACGGGCGTGGATAGCCACAAAATCAACAAACTTCTGGGCATTTACGCGCAGGTGCCTTCGGTGCCGAAACTCAAGGCCACGCGCGCATCGTTGGCCGCACTGAAGGTGGCGTTGAAT
>PYJE01000032.1:28055-28382 GCA_003635305.1 Candidatus Poribacteria bacterium
TGCCATGCTGCCGGAGGTATCAATGACAAAAAGCATGGCGACAGAATCTTGCTGTTGGCGTGGTGTCATTTCTACTGGGAGGCTCTGTTCCAACGCCGTGTCGGAATAACCCCCTGGGCCGAACGCCCGAGGTCCGCCGATAACGACTAACCCGCGTCCTAGCACGCGGACATAATTTTCTATGGTATCTAACTGCTGTGTTGTCAGGGCATCAGCGGGAACGTTGCTGAGAATGAGCGCGTCACTCCGTTGGAGTGCTACCAATTCTGTGGGCATCTCTGCCGCAGAAAGACGTTCAACAATAAACCCATTCTCTTCCAAAACGGC
>PYJE01000032.1:28402-34734 GCA_003635305.1 Candidatus Poribacteria bacterium
GAACCGATTGCGAGTTCTTACAGCGAGTTGAGTTGAAGGAGGACTTCTCATGGATTGCTCACTATACCGCGAACTTTTGGAGGCGAACACCGGCGTGGATAGCCACAAAATCAACAAACTTCTCGGCATTTACGCGCAGGTGCCTTCGGTGCCGAAGCTCAAGGCCACGCGCGCATCGTTGGCAGCACTGAAGATGGCGTTGAATCGTGGCGATGCCGCTGCACTGCCGCCGGCAGCCATCCAGCTCTGGCGGGACGAGAAACGGCTGAGTTGAACGCGCCGCTCTCGCGCCCCGTAGGGCGGGGGCCTGTCCCCCGCCATGCTAGGGCCCTCAGTGCCGCACGTTCGCGAGGACAGGCCCTCGCGCGCCGACAAGGAGCAGGGAGGCCTGTCCCGTTCACTCATCTCTCAATCGCGAAAAAACCGCTTGCACCAACAACGGAATCATCAACTCATGATGTCCCGTAAACGTATACCCCTGCCCACCCATTTCTGTCGGACGCTTGACGACGTTCTCCACCGGCCGATACTGCTGTTGCATATCAAAATTCGCAGTGGTAAAGTGGGATACTGTATGTCCCAGATTCCGAGCAATTGTCAACGCCTTTAAGAAAACTTCCGGCAGAATCACCGCGGAACCGAAGTTCAGCACAACGCCGCCGCCTTCTAGGTGCGTTATCATTTCTGTTAGCAGCCGAAAATCGGTGAAACTCGCTTCGCCGATAGCGGCTCCGTTTGCGGTGGGATGCTGATGGATGATATCGGTGCCGATGGCGACATGCACCGTTATCGGCACATCGTAGTGAATCCCGGCGGCGAGGAGGCTGTAATCGGTGTAGGGTGCGTTTATCTCAATAAGCAGTTTGCCCAACGCTTCTCCCATGCCGATGCCGGTGTCGGCGGCGCGTTGGATAGCCGCGTTCATCAAGCGTCCCGTCTCTTCCCACATCCCGAATGTGCCGGTTTGGAGGTATGCGCCGACATCTTCTGAAGTTTCCCCGATGAGCGCAATCTCAAAATCGTGAATGCTGCTCGCGCCGTTAAAGGCGAAACCCGTAACCACGCCGCGCTTCGCCAGTGCAATCAGTAGCGGGCTCAACCCGCACTTGATAACGTGCCCTCCCATCATCACGATGACAGGTTTTTGCGTTCGATGTGCAGCGACGATGGTATCAACGAGAGCCAAAAAATCGGGTGCCTTCAAAATGCGCGGGAGGTTCTCCAAAAACGGGGATAAGTCTACCGCCGGGCTCGGCACGGTTGCGAAATCGTGAATGGATACCTTGTTAATGCGTTCTTGGAGCGGATAGGTAGTTACAGCGGATAAGTTGATGGGATTTGGACGTTTTTTCATACCAATCCCACCCGTTTACGCAAGAACCATTCCAACCCCAACATCGCCAGAAGGAGCGCGAAAATGAGCGGCATATCCCAGATATCCACATCTGTGATTGTCGATGTGGCACTCTCCACCAGAGGAATCTGCTGAACGAGTTGCGATGCTTCTTCAAGCGGATAGTATTTTCCGCCGCTTCCCTCAGCGAGTGCCTTGAGGAGCGCGACGTTGAGTTCCGCATTGCTAAATTCCGCGTACGAAGGTTTCACTTCAAAGAGAGTTTGCTGTTCGCCGAGGGCTTCACCGTTCAGCGTGCCCGTTGCGGTGACGGTGTACTCGCCGTATCGGTTTGGGATAAAGCGTGCCGAGTAGAGGCCATCTTCGCCGAGGACTGGCTCAAGGCGTATTTCTTTGCGCTTTCCGGTTTCATCGATAAGCACGGCGCGGAGTCTCGCCTGATTTGTCGGTTCAAACCGCCGGTCTGTCGCCGTTACTTGGATGACTACGGGTTCCTTGAGCGTGTAAGCGGTTTTGGCGATGTCAAGTTTGAGATGTTCCTTTGGCGCGGTAGTGAGCCATTTCGCCACCTGCCGCCAGAAGCGTTGGTGAGTCTCATCTTGATGCGATTGGAGCATCTGCCACCGCCATGAGCTGTTCGGTGTGAACACCATTACGCGTCCGGCGTTGTAATTCTGCGTTGCGACGAGGATACGCTTGCCAAACTGATTTCGTTCGGTGGGATGTTCTGCCAAGACGAGTGCCCCCGGTTTGGCGCGCTTGACTTTGCTGTATCCAAGCAGCGGTTCTTGGATGTCCCAGCGCGCGAGGTTTTCCATCGGTGTATCTGCCAATGCCATCAAGGGTTCCACTTTCCCATCCGGGGTCAGCTGCAATTTGTATCCTTCGCGCGACGAACGTCCGCGCGGTGCAGGCGGCGGTGGCGATGCACCGAGTTCCAATTCTACCGGCAGTAGTTGTGCGATGGGCGTGTTCAGGTAGGATTCGGCGAGTTCATGATTGCCTAGTGAGTCTGCGCCGCCCAGCATCAGTAAGCCGCCGCCTCGCGTTCGGACAAACTCTACCGTGTTCTCCAACTCCTGTTTCGTGAAATGGGAGGCGGCGACGTTGCCGATAATGATAGCGTCAAAAGAGAACAACACCTCTTTAGAATCGGGGTAGTAGTCGTCGAAATCTGGTTCGGTGCCGCTCCGTGTGCCGCCGTACTTGTTGCCATCCTTTAAAAACCTGTCGGTGAGTTGGATGTTCGCATCTTCCTTGAGGGAACGTTTGATGTGTTTAAACTCTTGGCGCGGTTTGCCATCGACGAAGAGGATTTTCACACGTTTAGAAGGGGCTACCTTCAGCAGAAACGTCTTGGTGTTATTTTGCGGCACTGCTTCGTCAGTCTCAGGCAATACATGCACCTCGTATCGCAGTGTCCCCGGTTGCCGCGGGGTAAATTTGATAGGCACTCGCGCGGTTCTCGTCTCTTTTGATGCGCCTTGCGGTTCCACTTCGTCCATGTCAACCGGGATTGATTTCAGAATGCGTCCGTTGCTCGTTAATTGGACGTTCACCTTTTTGCCTTTGTAGCCTCGCCGTCTCACGGTTGCCCACATCTCAACAGGGAAATCCTCTTCCGCGGTGCGCGGAACGTCGACTTTGACGAGTTCCAAATCAGCTGTCCCAGCTTCAGAACCGATGCCGACGGTATGGATAGGCAATTTCCGTTCGCGGGTTTGCAGTGCCAGTTTTGCGATGTCTGTCCCACTCCGGTCTGCGCCATCTGTCAGTAGCACCACGCCGGAGAGGGGAATGCCCTGGAGCTCGTCAAGTGCCTCGTTGAGTGCGTTGGGGATGTCGGTGCTTTCGCCATCAGCGTCTGTTAACGCCTGGTCAGAGATGCGTTTCGCCGCCGTATCAAATGCGAAGAGGCGCGTTTTGAATTTGGCGTTGAGTTGTGCTAGCAGTGAATCGCTTTCTTGACTCTCATCGCCGAACAGCAATTTGTTGGCGCGCTGGATGCGCGTTTCGGTATTGACAGAATCGGTAATCTGCATACTCTTGGAGCTGTCTATCATCACTAACAGATACGAGTCGTCGGGGTTCGTATCGTAAATCGTGAGGAGCGGTTTGAGCAGACAGAAGGCGAGGAAGCAAAGCACGAGCGCGCGGAAAAAGATGAGAACACCGCGGAAGCCGCGACGTGTGCGGCCCCGCGTGCTCCGATATGCCCAGATTGTGGCGGCGACTAGCACGCCGAGCAGGATGACAATCAGGAGTCCCGGCAAGGGGATGCCGAATGAGAAATCGCCTTCCCGAAAAACATCAATGGGATATTTCATAAATTTTTCAAACATTTTTTTGTCTTTCGCGAGGCGTTGTTCCGCGGTTTTTGTGTGGCGGCGGTTGTTTTCCCAGGCCGTCTTGACGTTGTCAAGACTTGCATGTTTGTCTTTCGCGAGGCGTTGTTCCGCGGTTTTTGTGCATCGGCGGTTGTCTTCACCAGGCCGTCTTGACGTTGTCAAGACTTGCATTTCCGAAAAAATTTATTCTGGCAGACGGATGCGTTGGCCCGTGCGTGCGGATTCGTGCAAGGCATCGATGACACGCATATTGCCGAGCGCGTCTGAAATCGGTAGGCACTGCGGCGCGCCGGTCTCTATCGCTTCACACAGATTCAGCAGCTCGGCGGCATACGGGTTGACACCGTTGACACTGAAAGTCTCGCCGTTTACTGTGAAATGCGACTCGCCTTCGCCGTTACCCCACGCCGTTTGAACGGAAAGCGTCCCGTCTGTTCCCGCGACTTCGTAAGATTCGCGCCACGTCCATCCAAAACTGCAATCCAATTGTCCCGTGATACCGTCGCCGAAATCTAGCGTGCCGATGAGCGTTTCCCAAACGTGGTTAATCGCCTCAAACTTGCCGGTAGCCCATGCGAACTTCGGTTCTTTCCCAATAAGATACCGGATGATATTGATGCAGTAGCACCCCAAATCCATCACAGCACCACCGCCGAGTTCACCGCGGAGCCGCCAATTTCGCCTATCTGTCAATCCGGTTGAAAACGTGGCACGCGCGTATCGCGCTTCACCGATTGCGCCTTCCTCTATCTGCTGCTTCACCGCCAACGTCAGTGGATGATGCCGATACATGAACGCTTCCATAAGGCGGATATTGGCGCGTTCAGTTACCTGAATCATCTGCTCCAGTTGCTTGGTGTTGACAGCGATAGGTTTTTCAACGAGGATGCCTTTGACACCACACCGCACAGCCTCCAGCACATTTTTGAGATGACTGGCCGGCCAAGTTGCCACGACGAGGACATCGGGCTGCTGTTTCTCCAACATCTGGCGGAGTTCGTTATAGGTATTTTGAACGTTATATTCGGTGGCAAAGCGGGCAAGCGGTTCAAATGCCTCATCGCACGCGCCAACGATTTCGATTTCCGGCACTTCTCGCCATGCGCGTCCATGTGCATGTGAGATGCCGCCACATCCGACAATTGCCACGCGGTATTTTGCTGACATAATTTACCTCTAACCAATTTCGGATACCGACACCGGCCGGTTTTCCTGTGCCGAACGATTCGCCGCCAATGAAATCGCAAGGGTTTTGACGGCATCGCTATATGGACTCAGGATGTGCGCGTCGGTGCCACTACGCACCGCTTCGACGAAGACTTCGTCAATAGTCGGGCTCGGCGCAGTTTTCTCTGTCCACATCCCATCTTCGCGCACGGAAACTCGCGAAGGATTCCAATTGAGCAGCTGTGCCTCGTAGAAGACATCGAGAATGTTAGCGTTGGACCAGTCGCCGTCGTATGCCCATGTCGCCGTCAAAGCACCGATGGCACCACTCTCGAATTGCATCGAGACGCTGTTGACATCGGGGCAATCCGTGGCTGTCAGGAACCGATTCGCCTGCATCGCGTAAACGGTGTTCACCTCGCCGCCCATATAACGCATCATGTCTATCGTGTGGGTTGCTTGTTCGACCAGCTGCCCTCCCGATTTGTTCATTTGTCGCAGCCAAGCGTCAGGGTTTCCGTGTCCGGTGCTGCACCAATATTTGCCCACTAACATGTTTAGCGAGGCGTTCCGTAAAATCGCGCGCGCTATCAGCGTTGAACCGAGGTAGCGGAGTTGATAGCCGACGCAGGTAATCAACCCTTCCTTCGCTACTTGGCCTTGAATCTCGCGGGCGATGTCCATGTTGATAGCCACGGGCTTCTCAACGAAAAAAGGTAACCCGCGCGCGATGACATCAAGTTCCGGCTGGCCATGCGCGAAGACTGGGAGGCTGAGATAGACTGCGTCCAAGTCGTCGCGTTCCAGCATTGCGCGATGCTCGGTATAGGGTTGCGCGTTGTGCTTTTCAGCTGCGCTTTGCGCGCGTTCAGGTTGCACGTCACACACGGCGACGATGCGCGCGCCTTCTAATTGAGAGAGTTGATTCATGTGGCCGTTGGCATTGCCGCCACATCCGATAAATGCAATTTTAACGTCGCTCATCAATGTCCCTCTTTTTTTTGTTGTTCGCAAGGCGTTTCGGCGTAGGTTTCTGGTTCATCACGTTTCCTTGCGTAGTGCCGTCATCGTCGTTGACGATTCTTTGTTGTTCGCGAGGCGTTTCGGCGTAGGTTTCTGGTTCATCACGTTTCCTTGCGTAGTGCCGTCATCGTCGCTATTTTTGGGATGGGCAGTGGCACCGAATTTTCGCTTGCGTCCGTTCTGCTGTCGAGTTCAGCCACCCATCAATCGTTTGCCGATTTGCTTTATCAGCGGCATCACGTAAAAGTTGAGACTAACAATCACAAAGGCAATGACTGAAACAATGAATAGGGAGATTAGCACACTTGGAATGTCCAAGAGACGTTTGCCAATACTTGGCGCGAAAACACCGAGTGTTGCAAGCCAGTAGGTGAGATACTGACTTTTTAACTGTGAGAAAAACACCATACCCTCCGAGTTGAACAATACGCCTATCCAAT
>PYJE01000033.1:0-4877 GCA_003635305.1 Candidatus Poribacteria bacterium
TAACCCTTGTCCCTGGCTTCAGGGTAGTAGTCCCGTTCCAACCCGTTCATCGTCGGCTTGAACGTGCGCAAGATGCGGTAGAGGTATATCGGATTTGCAATCTCACACAACCCATCGGCATCCTCCACGATGACACCGTAGGTAGCGAGCTCGCTGATGATGTCATCATCCAGATTGAAGTCCACGCCTTCATCATAAGAAGCGATTTGCATGAGGACATGTTCAAAACGCGCGTCCCGGCGCACATTCCGCGTCAGATGCTGGATGTGGGTGTTGCGTTCGCGCAGCAACTGCCGATGTGCGACAGCGAAGTGTTCCATGCCAAGTGTCTCGGTTCTCGGCATGTCCACCGTCTCGGTGAGTAGTTGGCCGAAGCGGTTGACAAGCACCGGCTGGCCGGCTGTCTGCTTATGGATATTCTCAATGACAGCGGGCGCGAACGCTTGGCCGACCTCGGCGGTATATTGCCCGAGGAGCTCCTGCACCTGTGCCAAGGTAAAATTCGGCAAGTGGAACTCGTCTTGGATATTAAACGGCGAAACAGCCCTGTCATAGTTGAGCTGCGAGATACTCTTCACGCCGACAATCCCGACACTATAGGGACATCGCGAAAGATTATCGGACAAATAAATAGCCCGCAGTGCATGCAGAAAACTGTTCACAACGGTGGTGGGGATGCCATCAAACTCATCAATGATGAGGACTATCCGCTGTGGGGTTAGAAAGGATGCCAGCCTCGAAAAGAATCTTCGCATTGCCTGCTGGTTGGTTAACCGCATAGCATCCAGAAATTGCGTTAACGCCACAGACGGGCTCCTGCCACGCTGTTGAAAAACCTTCTCAATTTCCACGCGCAAATCCGCGGAAAGCCCTTCATAAAATGCGGAAGGAGCAACAAGATTGCTGTAATCCTCAAAATTGAGGTGCATTGGAAAGTAGGTTGCGTCTTCTGCCGCCAACGCCTCTAAAGCCCACCGGAAAAACGTCGTCTTGCCGGTTTGACGCGGCGCGAACAGGACGACGTATTTCCCATCTTTTACCCGACGAATGAAATCGGCGAGCTCCTCAGTGCGGGCGACGACGTAGTGCCGCTCCGGATAAACACGCCCCTGAGTGCAAAATGTTCTCATCTGTTCATCCTCGTCCTTTTAACATTGCTAGGCCTTACATATTATAGCAGATTTTCGCGCGAAAGTCAATTGCTTTAAATGACGAGCATGATGACAAATATCAGCACTGCTAGCACTGCGCCGGCGAGAGCGTCAATTGCATAGTGAAACCTGCCGAAGACGGTGCCCAATGTCAATCCTGTGCAGAGCGGTAGCAGAATCAGGAAGGCTGTCGTATCATAACGGAGCGCGCACAACAGCACAATTACGGATAACGAAACGTGCGAACTCGGAAACGCCGTGCCTTTTGACGAACCTGTCGAGAGAATCGCGTGTGTTAATCTGAAGAAAAAACCTGAGGCCAGTTTCCCCTCAATTTTATCAAAATGGTAGCGAGGTCCTGTCGCCGGTATAAACGGATAACACAGCAGGCTCAGGTTAAACGTCAACGTTTCGGCGAAGACAGTCTCCTGAAACGGCACTACTTTGCCCTGAAAATAGAGCCACGCCGCCAAAAAAACGGCGATGACGTAGTAACTGAAATAGCAGAGGTGCAGAACCTCTGAGAGCAGCAACGATGGAAACTTGTGGCTCAGTTCAATGCACGGCATCCCTCTGAAAACCCGTTTTTCCCACTGAATAATGGCATCGTCAAAAAAGCGATGAAACACGAGCCGCGTCAGTTTGCCCATCTCAAAATAGAAGAGCGCGATGGTTGAGAGCGGATACCAGTCCCGAATAAATTGCCACGGATGCGGCAGTGTCCCTTTGACAAGGGTTAGCGATAAAATCGCCGCGATGACGCATGCGCGAACTAGCAGGTAGAGATACCATCGGGTGACATTTTTGTGAAAAATCAGGATAAGCACGCCGGTTATCGCTAAATAACCGATGGCACACCAATCGTAAGGCAGCAAATTCATGTGAGGTGTAGGTTAATTCTCCGCTCCGATCTCTGAGAATCGCGCTTTTATGGTATATAATAACAGAATGCTGTGACAGATGCAACTATTTTTTTCACAGAGACACTCAGTTTTCCCGAGCCCGAACGACAGAAAAGGGACAACTGAATCGTTCTGCCTGAAAAACGTTTTTTTGACAAATTTTGCAATTTCTGATAATCTATTAAACATGCAAACGCTACAACCGAACCCCACAACCGACGCGCTGAACACCCTTCGCGATAAACTCCGCGAGATGTTCCACTTCGCGCAGAACGAGCTGGATTTCGGCATCTTCCGCATTCTCAAACTCAAGCGCGCTGAAGTCAACCGGTTTATTGACGACGAATTGCCTGACATCGTTGAGAACGCACTCGCCGATGTCACAGCCCCCCTTTGGGAAAGTCAATTCGCGAAACTCAAGGAATACGTTCAGGACGAAGGGGGACGCAGGCAACGCGAATGGCTTGAGGATATCCCCGAAAACCGTCAAAACCTCATTAAGTTCCTGCGTGAGGAAGAGCGTGAAGAGCTCGTCGCGCCGTTGGAAACCAACCCGGGCACGCTCCAAATGAAACTCGCCACAGGTGTCTATAACCACATCCACAACTTCTTTGAACGCTATTACCGCGACGGCGACTTCGGCTATAACGACAGAAGCACCGCGCTCTATCAGGTAGACTATCCGGACGAAGCAGACTACGCCGGCACCGATATCCTCTTCCACTGGAAATGCCGCGACAGCTACTACGTCAAAACCGCCACCGGCTTCAATAGCGTCGCCTTTGAGGTTGAAGACAAACGCATCGAATACCGACTGGAAGGAGAACCGGCGAACGGCACCGCACAGAATAACAACCGCGACGACTTCAAGCATTACCGACTCGCGAGAATCGAACCGCTAGAGCCCAATGCAGCGGAGCCGACGTGGCGTGTCATCCTGCATCTGGCAGAAACCTCAACACCGAAAGCGGAACTCTATCGCGAAATGAACGCGCGGATTTTTGGCGAACCCGACGACGTGGATATCTATCTGTATGGATACTCGCGGAAAAGCGGCGAACAAGGAAAACCGCTCTTTAAGGAACTGCAAGACAATTCCACCGACGTGCAGAGCGGCCAAATCCGCGGCATCCGCGCCTTACGGATGAACCTAGAGGAATATGCCAAGAAACTGGTCGAACACCCAGACTTTCGCGCACTCGGCAAAAACAAAACTGCCCGGCAGGAAGTGCTACAGACGCGCACCACCGTCCGCCGCTTCCATGCGTTCGACAAAAACCTGAACCGGTTCCTCGTCGGCATGGATTCCGACTACTTTATCCACAAGGACTTAGAGAAATTCCTGCTAACCGAGCAACGCCGCTATATCCAAAATAGCATATTGGGAGCTCTGGACACGCTTTTAAACCTGAGCCCAGAAAACCCAACGTTTGCCGTAGCGAAAGCGTTCCGAAGCGTTACCGATGAAGTCATCGAGCTGCTCGTCGCCGTTGAGACGTTCCAAAAAAGCCTGTTTCTCATGAAGAAAAAGGTTTTGACGACAGACTACCTCATCTCGCTTGGGAAAATTGCGGAAGCGACGAAAAATGATACGGCACAGCGGGCAGCACTCATCTCGCAGATCCTCGACAACGATGCCCAACTCACCGAATGGCGGGACACCTTCAACGCCGACATCACAGAGCAACTGCCGCTGCTTGAAGGGTTATATCCGACGCTGCCGCTGGATACTCGGCATTTTGACGAAGACTTCGTCGATGGACTCCTCGCGCTGTTTGATAATCTAGAGGAGGAAACAATCGGACTGCTTCTCAACAGCGAGAACTTCCAAGCGTTGGAGTTGCTGATGGAGAGGTATCGCGGTAAGGTGAAATGTGTTCACATCGATCCGCCTTACAACACCAACACAAGCGGTTTTCTTTACAAAAACGATTATCAGCATGCGAGTTGGTTAACGATGATGGAAAATCGCCTATCTCTCGCCGAACAACTGATGGCATCGGAGAGCAGCTGCATCCTATGCCATATTGACGAGAACGAATATGAGAATCTGTTT
Organism: Candidatus Poribacteria bacterium; assembly: GCA_003635305.1. Taxonomy (GTDB): domain Bacteria; phylum Poribacteria; class WGA-4E; order WGA-4E; family WGA-3G; genus AGPOR5. The sequence goes on from PYJE01000033.1 coordinate 4,110, forward strand.
CAGTTGTTTAACCAACTGCCGCTGCAGAATCAGGGAACTATTATCTGGGACAAAAGGAATCCGGTTGGTGCCTCAAATACGATAGCCACTCAGCACGAGTATGTTGTGTGCCATTCCAAGGGAACCATAAAACTGAAAACACGACATATCAACAGCGAGATGATTCTCAAGAAAGCCGCCGCGTTGGTAAAAAAGCACGGTGGTGCAACAGAGGAATGCTGCAAAACGTTCAAGGATTGGATGAAGAGCCAAAAGGATTTGAGTGGCATGGAGCAGGCTTACTCTGAAATCGACGAGGCGGGCAGAGTTTATACGACTGTTCACATGGGCGCAGGCGATTTTCGGACAGATCCGAAGTACCACGAGCCGTTAATTCACCCAATCACTCACAAACCATGCCGCATCCCAAAAAACGGATGGGGAAACACCCCGGAATTCATGCAGGGATTGTTAGCGAGAAATCTGATCTTTTTCGGTCCCGATGAAACAACGCAACCGCGACAAAAATGGTATTTGGAGGAACGGACGATTAGCGAATTATCGTCAGTAATCTCTTCCGGTGAAAGAGGGAAAAAACAAGTCACTGCTTTAGGACTAAGTTTCCCCTACTGCCATCCAGTCGGGCTGTACGAAAAACTCGTCTGGGCAGTCACACCAGATGGAAACGGGATAACGCTTGACTTCTTCGCGGGCAGCGGTACCAACGGCCACGCTGTGCTTAACCTCAACAAAGCAGACAACGGCGAACGCAAATTCATCCTCGTTGAG
>PYJE01000033.1:4897-12157 GCA_003635305.1 Candidatus Poribacteria bacterium
CGCAAGTTCATCCTCGTTGAGATGGGCGACTATTTTGAGAGCACTTTGAAAGAGCGCATCCGCCGCGCGATGTTCTCCGAAAATTGGCGCGATGGAAAACCGCATCCCAACAAGGAGATTGACGGCACCGTCGGCATCGTCAAGTATCAACGGTTAGAGCAGTATGAAGACGTGCTTAATAACTTAACGTATACCCCGTCAAATACTGATAACCAAGCGAACAATTCGGACGTAGGTAGAAGCGAGCTCCCGGCGCGCATACCTGTCAAATACCTCTATCGGCCGGAGGAGCAGCAGATTCGGCTGGTGTTGGATTTGCGGGCCCCGTTTTCCAACCGCCTCACTTACGGCAAGGACAGCACTGAAGGCGTTGTGGACATCGTAGAGTCTTACTGCTATCTCAAAGGGCTTGCAATTGAACGTCGCTTGCGGTTTGATTTTGGCGAGCGAATCTACCGCGTCGTCAAAAGTGGGGGCCGGTTAGTCGTCTTCCGCAACGTTTCTGATGAGATAGACGATACGGCGCAATTGCTGGAAATTTTGGCAGACCCGGGGTTAGCAGGCGTGTGGCGATTAGACGTGAATTTCGATGCAGATCAAAACCTCTTGCTTCAGCATCCCGATTTGCGCGAGGTGTATCTCATCACGACAGCGGATTTTGACACTGGTACGGTGTGGGAGGATGCTTCTCTGTAGGCGCGTATTTTTCGGTTGGCAATTTGGCAGGAAACGTGATATAATTGTTGGATGTTGAGTTGGTATTCTGGCTGCCTTACCGAAAAATGTCTGCTTATCGTGGAGAAACGATGCAAACTTCTTTGCAAATTTTGAAAATTTATCTTGACACTTGTTGCTTGTGTCGGCTATCTGATGCTCAGGTGCAGCTGCGGGTGCGTCAAGAGACTGAGGCTATCAAGACAATCCTAGCGGCATTCCAGGCGGATCGGTGGTTGTGGGTTGCTAGCGAAATTTTGATGAATGAAGTCAAAAAGATTCGTGATTTAACGCAACGCGATGAGACTATGGGCGTGCTCCAGAGAGCGCACCAAAACGTCTCGGTTGGTGCCGTGGAGGATGCCAGGGTCAAACAGTTGGAAGCGTTCGGATTTAAGCCTTACGATGCCTTGCATATTGCTTGTGCCGAAAGCGGCGAGGCAGATGTGTTTTTAACAACCGATGACCAGGTGCTCAACACTGCGAAACGGCATAGTTCGCATCTGCGCGTCCGGGTCGAAAACCCACACATGTGGATACAGGAGATGAACGACATGAACCAAAATCAACTCCGAGAAGAACAAGACGAACAGGAACGACAACGGCAAAAAGCCGAATTTCGCGCCCTGTTAGACAAAATGTTCGCTTTCAAGGGCGGCAAGGGCAACTACACCGAAGACCGGCATAAGCAGCCAATGCCCGATATCGATACCATTGTCAAGGAGATTATCGAGGCACGCGAAGCGAAACAGGCAACGGAAAAGTCTCCTGCGCAGGAAGAATAGCCGCCGCACGATGAGTGGGCTCATTGCCGAGGACAAGACTTTTTGTCGCCGGCGGCAACCAGCCCGCTCGCGGTTGCGCGCCCAGGTCGAAAACCCACACACGTGGACACAGGAGGTCACCACGATGAACCAAAATCAACTCCGAGAAAAACGGCTAGCGGAACCTCAACCGCGGGAAGAGGAGAGTTTTCGCGCGCACTTGGATCGGATTTTCCAATACAAGGAAGGCAAAGGGAATTTCACTGAAGAACGCCATCAGCAACCCATGCCGGATGTCGATACCATTGTCAAGCGCATCCTCGCGGCACGCGAAGCGAAACAGGCGGCGGAAAGGCATCCACCGGAGAAATAGCCGCCGCGCGATGAGTGGGCCGGTTACCGGACGCGAGATGTTTTTCTGGCATCCGGCAGTAGGCCCGCTCGCAGTTGCGCGTCCCGGGCGAAAACCCACACACGTGGAGACAGGAGATGACTACCATGAACAAAAATCAACTCCGAGAAGAACAAGACGAACAGGAACGACAACGGCAAAAAGCCGAATTTCGCGCCCTGTTAGACAAAATGTTCGCCTTCAAAGGCGGCAAGGGCAACTACACCGAAGACCGGCATAAGCAGCCAATGCCCGATATTGATGCCATTGTCAAGCGGGTTATGAAAGCACAGGAAGAAGAGGCAAAGAAAAAATAGCGGCTTCCTCCGTGTCTTCAAGATAGAACTGGCCGCACAGGATGAGTGGATAAGTCGCCGGGGACGAGCCGTTTTTGTCTCTCCGGCAATTAGCCCGCTCGCGGTTGCGCGTCCCGGGCGAAAACCCACACATGTGGAGACCGGAGGTTACCACGATGAACCAAAATCAACTCCGAGAAGACGAACAAGACGAACAGGAACGACAACGGCAAAAAGCCGAATTTCGCGCCCGATTGGATAGAGTCTTCGCTTTCAAAGGCGGCAAGGGCAACTACACCGAAGAACGCCATCAGCAACCAATGCCCGATATTGACACCATTATGAAGCGCATCTACGCACGCAAAGCGAGAGAGGCGGCGGAAAAGTCCCCTGCACAGGAAGAATAGCCGCAGCGCGATGAGTGGGCTCATTGCCGAGGACAAGACGTTTTTGTCGCCGCCGGCAATCAGCCCGCTCCTGGCCCATCCTAGCCGACGAAAGAGGCACTGCCACCAACTGAGGATAAACCGATGACACTTTACCAAACCTACGAACAGGAAATCCTAAAGGGAATGGACATCTCGGACAACCTGATACAACACCAAATCGAGGGATATGAACGGGAGTTGGGGCTCCCCCTTGAACCGTTAGAGAGAATTCAGGACTTCCTTGACGAATACAACCGTGTGACGGAGCAGAATTTCAACCTCCGGTATTACCAGCTCTTGGCACTGCTTTTTACGGAGTGCTTCTTGTCAGATGCGGCGGCATCCGGTGCGCCGAACGAGAAAAATATGCTCGCGTATTGGATGGCAACCGGCAGCGGAAAAACGCTCGTCATGCACCTCAACATCCTCCAATACCTCCACCATTTCTGTGAAAAAGACGACTTTCGCCTCCAACTTTTTCTGACAACGCCGCTGGCCGGGCTCATCCAACAGCATCGCCGCGAGTTGGAACCTTACGTGCGCAAACTCAACGAAGTCTATAACAATCGGCTGGAGTTGACAATTGACACGACGCAGGCACTTCTCCAGAAACCGGACGACTATTTCCGCCTCTCGGAAGATGAGAACGTTCAGCGGTTAATCTTGGTAGACGAAGCGCACATCGGCTTGAGCAGCAAGGATTCCAGCGAATTCCGAAAATTGCGAGGCCGGCTCAACGTTGGTTCATCGTTCCTCTTCGAGTATTCCGCCACGTTTCACAACGTCGCGAAGGAACTGAAAGCGGAATATGATAAATCCATCATCTACCGCTACGACTACGCGCGATTTTATAGCGATGGATACGGGAAAGACCATTTTTTCAAACCCATCGCGGCGGATGTTGTCGCCGATGCTGATACAGAAATCCGCGACAACCTCAACGAATGTTTTCGTGTGATGGAAGAGAAACTGCAAACTTTCAAAAATCTCCGCCAAAACGAAGAAACCGACATCGATTTGACGTATCACCGTCCCTTGATGGCGTTTATGGGACATACGGTGGAGAATCCCAACAAGGAAGGCGATAACGACGAGGTGTCGGACATTCAGAAGGTATTGGATTTCCTTGCGGCCCTGACAGATGCGGAACGTCAGCGATTCCGTTCCGTTTTCGGCGGTGACATTATCGGGCCGCTCGTTGTCGCACGTAATCCCGAAAACAATAACGAACTTCTTCTTTCCTATGGCGAAGGTGAGAAGTGGGGGATGATTAACGTCGGCGATGGGTTGCGGTTTTACAACGGCATCGAGAACGGCCGCATTGAAAAGCGCGCCGAAGCGATTACAACCCCACGCCTGCGTTTTGAAAACCTTGACGACGAGGCCAGTCCTATCAACGTCCTCATCGGGAGCCGGAAGTTTGCGGAAGGTTGGAACTCCTATCGTCTCTCTGTCATCGATCTGGTTAATTTGGGAAGTGCCAAGGGGAACCTGATTATCCAGATTTTTGGGCGCGGCGTGCGGCTTCGCGGAAAAGGCGGCGATGGCAAACGGCGTTACCTCACGCACAACCCCAATTATTATCTCCTACGTCCAAATGATAGGGAAGACGACATTCGCCGATTGGAAACGTTAACCGTTTTCAGTTTGCGCCGGAGTTATCTTGAACGATTCATTGAAGAAGTGCATGCCGGCGGTGTGCCGCTATTGCATACCTTTAAGGTTCCGGTGAAATCTACCTTTTTTCGGATGGATGCAAGCACTTCTGTCTCATTTGAGGACTATCGGGGCAAATTGCCTATTTTTAAACAGAAAGGCAACACGGACAGTGGCATCAAGCGTGTCTTTATCAGGGAGGGTAACATTCGGTATACCTATCTTGAGAAAACTGCGCGCTTACAAAGCGCGCCTACCACCACGGACAGTCAGCACTTGCAAAGCAAGACTCCCACCACGGACAGCGCGAGGCTTGAGAAACACGCGCGCTTACAAAGCGCGCCTACCACCACGGACAGCACCCGCGCGCAAAGCGCGCCTATCGGGGATAGTAGCAGTGAGAAGAGCGGCACTATCAAAGGTTGGCGTGTGCAAACGTTGGATTACCGAACGGATAGAACACGGGACATCCCGAATGTCATCGAAGATTTGCGGCGAGTCAATGACAAGTATCGCCGTTATCTGAATCGCGCGGGGCTCGCCGCAGTGATTCATCGCGAAGCACAGAAGAATCAGTTGCAAATCTATGTTGACAAGCGGATACCGACGATAGACGATTTTCTGACGTTGGTGACAGAAATCCGCTATCAGAAACCTGCCGAAGACCCGGTTGCATGGGCAGACAGGCTTAATCGCCGCGTCGTCATTGATGTCATCCGTAAACTGCGGAACCGCATCAATGCGCACATCAATAGTGCAAACTATGTCTATGAACCGTTGGCGCGCGAGGATTTTATTTACCAATACACGGTGACGAAGGAATTCCAGACGCGCGAGGCATACGAGGCATTTCGCGCGGAGGCAGCACGGGAAGAACAAGAAGCGCAGATTTGGAAACCGCTGCGGCTGTTGTTGCACCCGCAGCACCGGCATATCTACGAGCCGCTTCTGCTAGCTCTGGCGGTAGGAGAGCCCTCCCAGTCCCCAATCAACGATGTCAAAATCTCACCAGACCGGCTGAACGCTGGCGAGAAGAAATTCGTCGAAGACTTGACAGCGTATCTCCAGCGATACGCGCGCAACAATAGCCGATATGAATTCTATCTGATGCGGAACGTGGGGAAAATCGGTATTTATTTAGAGAGTGACGAGGGTTGCTATTTTCCGGATTTTGTGCTGTGGGCAATTGACACCACGCAGAAGGTAACGCATATCCTCTTCATCGATCCGAAGGGACAGCGCGACATCAGCGATGATACGACGCGCGAGTATCATCCCAAGGTGAGACTGGGGCGCAAATCGGAGGACGAGACGCTGGTGATGCTTGAAAAGCAGTTAGCAGCGGCCCAGGGCGGCACGTTCCATCTCAACTCGTTCATCCTTCTCCGAGACAGTTCAGAGCTCGGAAATGGCCAAACGGCGGAGTGGATTGCCGAGAATATGGAGGACTATCATATCCTCCGCTTGAATTGGCACGAGAAGACAGAAGATGGTTCCACTAGTCGTTTTTCTGAGCGGAAGTCGTATTTGGAAGTGATGTTTGAGAGGGCTGGGATTGCGTTGTAGTCAGGCGAGGGATAGGTTCCGCTCGCCTGACGTAAAAACAAGGCGGGTTTACTGCGTCTCTGCGTTCCACATCTCGGCGCGCTTCATGAAGACGGCCGGGTCTGCCAGCCATTCCGCATGTCCGATGGCCCGGTTATTGGTGAGGTAGTTGATTTTCTCATCTATACAGGCGGCGAGTTCAGCGTCTTCTAATGCGAGGGTGAAACCGCCGTATTCTACCTGTTCATCAAACGCGGTGACGACGAGTGTGCCACCGGAAGCCGCTGCAACCTCGCCGTTTCCAATACCGCCGCGTGCAACTGCTTCTATCTCACCCGCTTCCAGTGCGGCCAGCAGCTCGGATTCCCCCAATTCGCTTCCAAGATAGACGACTTGCGGCATGTTTTCGGAAGGTGGATAGAGATGGGTGCGCCCCTCCAGATTGGGTGTTGCACCGGAGGCTTGGATGATGTAAGCATCTGTGCCATCGGCGACGACGGTGCCTTGCGGTGTCTCAACCCGCGTCCCCGCGGCGAGAATCCCATCGGCATCGGTGAGGGCCGTTAACTGGAGCAGGCGGTTCTCGCCGGTTGTGCTTGGAAGGGCTCCTACTCGGACATCGCTGGTTAAGTCCGCATGCGTTGCGAGACGTTCCGCGTCTTCGGCGCGCACCAGAAGCGACTGTTGGAACTTGATATGTCCGGATGTAAAGGTGACGCGCGGTGTGCCATCCGCATCGCGTGTCCGGGAGTCAAGAATCGTAATCCCACCGCCGATGATATCAAACTCCGGTTCTGTTGATTTGAGCCAGATGCCGTCCCAGGCCGGGATAGCCGTCCGTTTAAACGATAGCCCGGCACCTTCCATCGCCTCTAGTGCTGTTAGCAGTTCGGCCTCGTAACCGCGGTGCGTGTTGAATTCTGCGGAGCCCGGGTCTTCGTTGGCACTGTAACTTACCGGTGCGAAAAACGCGTAGAAGCCGACGTTGAGGACGCGCGTGCCATCGGTGCAGGAATGCATCGCGTCTGTGGCTACACTTTGCGGAAGGGTAACAACTTGCTGCGTCCGCTCACACCCTGAAAACAGGGTAACTGCCATAAGCATGAACGCCGCCAAAAGTCCGCAGGTTAGCGTGCATTTCCGGAGAGACGCGTTGAGTAAAAGTTGATGTAGCATGAAACTCCTTTCGCGAGGAACAGTTCCTCGCGCTACGGTTTAAAATAGTGTTTAACGCATCCGGTAGGCACGCTTTAAAAGCGCGTCCACCGGACAGGTTAACTTATCGGTTCTGACTTGGACGGACGATTTTGTATTTCGTCTCGCCTGGTTTAATGTAACCAAGCCGCTTCCGTGCGAGTCGCTGCTGGGTTAAGTCGTCGGTTTTCAGCATCTCGACGTGATGCTTCATTGCGTCGCGCTGCGCTTCCAGTGCTTGGATTTCCGCCTGATATGCCTTCTCGGCAGCT